>NZ_AOGZ02000001.1:2500-317975 GCF_000332515.2 Leptospira wolbachii serovar Codice str. CDC | reverse complement strand
CATATAAGTGGGAAGCCCACCTGAAGATAAGATCTCCCTGAAGAGTCCAGGCAGACGACCTGGTTGATAGGTCACAGGTGTAAGTTCAGTAATGGATTCAGCCAAGTGATACTAATCGCTCGATCGGCTTGACCATATTACAATATACACGATTAACTTCGTGTATGTATAGAAAGCGTTGTTTGTTTTACTTTGTTCTGTTTGGCGGTCTGCGCCGATGGACTTTTTGCTAAGCTTACGCTCCGCAAAAGTCCCAACCTCACTCCCTATGGGTCGTTGCGGTTGGCTTTCCCTCATCGGGAAGAATAGAACCTTTGTCGTATATAGTTGAAGAAGAGTAAGATAAGAAGGAGCCTTACGTCGAAAGATGTGAGGCTTTTTTTGTTTTTGGGAGGGAAATGTAGATAAAAATCAGTTTTCTACTTTAGCAGTTTATGAATAAATATGGAATAATTACATTTTAACATGTGTTAAGTAGGTATTGTCTATTTTTTATCCGGAGAATTGAATGTACGCTGAAACTAAAATTTGGAAAAGATCACTCGCGAATCAAGGAGATTCATTTGATACTCACAGAGAACGCTTAAGGCAAACGTATTTCAAATTTAGAGAGCGAGTTGGCAATTTAATACAACATATTCCTACTGATACCCTAGGTTTAACGGTCCATGACCTGACGCATTTGGATGCTCTGTGGGAGATGGCAGACATTTTAACAGATGACTCTTTTATTCTTAATCCTGCAGAAGCCTTTGTTTTCGGAGGGGCAATCCTATTACATGATTCCGCTATGACTGTTTGTTCCTATAAAGGAGGAATTGATGAAATAAGAAGTTCTCCTGAATATTCTGACGCAATCGCTCAGTTTCGTACAAATTTTTCAAGCAAAGATCTATCAAGAATCGGTACAACAACTGCAGAGGCATTTGCCTTAAATGAAACCTTACGAATCAAGCATGCAAGTAAAGCTGAGGAGCTTGCCTTACAACAATGGGAATCACAAATTGATGGTAATTCGATGTTTTTGATCGATGATACCGAATTTAGAGATCATTATGGAAGGTCAATCGGACGTATTGCACATAGTCATCACTGGAACAATAGCGATGTTCCGAAAAATTTCATCGCCTCTCTAGGATCATTTTCTGGATTTCCACAAGATTGGAAAGTAGACTTATTAAAAATAGCCTTACTACTTCGTTGCGTAGACGCTATGCAGATAGATGATAGAAGAGCGCCAAAATTTTTAGCATCATTGAGGATAATCGGAACTGATTCAATGGAGCATTGGCGATTCCAAAACAAACTTACTCAGCCACATGTTCACGAAGGGCGTATTGTATATACCTCCAAAAGTCCTTTTTTGGTTGATGAAGCAAACGCTTGGAATCTTTGTTTCGACACATTACAAATGATCGACAGAGAACTCCGCGACTCCAATGATTTACTTTTAAAAAAAAATCTTCCTAAATTTAGTGTCAATGGAGTCGCGGGTGCCGGCTCTGCAGATGCACTAGCACAGTATATCGAAGTACAGGGATGGCGTCCATTGCCATTAAATCTAAAGGTTTCGAATGTACCTAACCTAGCACGTACACTAGGTGGAAAGGATTTATACAACAATCCACTTTCACCGCTTCGTGAGCTTATTCAAAACTCGGCTGACGCAGTTGAAGCAAGAACACTTATTGATGATGAATTTTTAATTTCCGATGGAAAAATTACTATAAAGTTTATTGAATCTGACTCGGAAACAATGATGGAAATTGATGACAATGGAGTAGGAATGTCTGAAGGAGTTCTTACTACAGCACTTTTAGATTTTGGTTTTTCTTTTTGGAAATCCTCATATGCACGCGCTGAATTTCCTGGACTTCAAAGTGAAGCATATCGTTTTCGTGGGAGATATGGGATTGGTTTTTTTTCTATTTTTATGTGGTCAAGTGAAATCATTGTTAGTTCGCGTAGATTTAATGAAGGTATCGATGCAGCTCGTGTGCTAGAATTTCGACAAGGGATTGAATCACGTCCAATTTTAAGAGCTGCTGCCTCCGGGGAGAAATCAAGCAAGTGGACTACTCGAATCAGACTTAAATTGGACAAAGATTTTTATGAGAAAGTAAATCCGAGTCCTTCCCAGGAGTATGGCATAAGATCCCGATATGAACATCGGCATTCATTTTTTAATCAAAATTGGTTTCAAAGATTAAGGTTACTTTGTGGTGCCTTACCAATTAACGTTATATTGGAGAAAGACTCACGCACTGAGAGAGTTAGTCTTCCTGAATGGAGAGAATGTTCAAATGAAGTTTTCGCAAATTTTTTTAATGATGTTATATTTAAAAATGACCAAAAACATGAGAGATTCATCCCAACTTTAACTAAATTATCTGAATTGCCACCAATGGGTGGTCGTTGTTTTATTTCTCCATATAACTCAGATGAATCGAAAGTTGCCGTATATGAAAAAGGAATATTTATTGGTTTTGAACATACTAAGAATATATTTGGTGTAGCTGAATCTAATGCAATTAACGCAGCAAGAGATCGACACTCCAGAATCAATTTAAGTCAAGATAAAGAATGGATTGAATGCGTCCGCTCAAAAGCATTTGCAGTTTGTAGAAATATTGGTGAAAAAATAGAATTACAATCTTTATTTGTTTCATATGACGTCCCTGATCCTAATCAACCAATGTTTATATGCAATCGTGAATTTATATCACTTTCGGAATTAAAACGTAAAGTTAAAAATAATGGGGTCTTTTTTATTAGATTAACAGAAGAAAGTGAGAATGAATTTTCTTGGAAGCCAGCAGAGAATCTTTCAATCATTACAGGGCTAAGTGTGGATGAAAGTCGTGTTTTCCCACTCGTCAAATTTCGAGGAGCCATTGGATTGGGGCAAAATATAGAAAGTTTGGTATTAGAGGCAAAGGAACCTTTGTTTAATTTTTTAAGAGAAATTCGCGATGAGTTAGGGCCTACATCTAGAATAAAAACTGAACATATCGAATCAAGCGGATACAGGAATGACTATATTGAAATATTCATTCAATCAACAATTAATGATTAAATTGACCGTTTTAAAAAACTACGGAATTTCTCTTGCTGCAACAAAATTCAGGTTTTATTGCTGGCAGAGTCATATAAATGCCTAATTCAGAAAGATGTGGGGCTTTCTTTATTTGTGGGGTGATGAGAAAGAATGGATTTTTTATACTTCTCTTAGACTTAATTCCTCTTTTTTTTCATCAAAATGGTATTTGTAAATTTCGCCTGTTATGATTAGGTGAATTGCCTGATCGAGTATATCCAAAGGCGCGATGAACCATTCTCGTGGTGTATGGCGCTGACCATCTAAGTCAAAAACATCAACGTTCAAACATACCTTTCCGAAAAATCGATGTAAAAGATTTTCTAGTTTCTGGGGATTTAAGTTATAACATTTATAAACTTTTACAATGCGAACGTCTGCCATAAGATAAGTAGGTTCGTTCATTGCATTTTTGATTCGTTCTTCAATGGGAATCCTCGTAAAACCAATTTTGTATAAATTTGAGATATCACGGATGTTTGGTTTTTCGCTTTTGGATTTTAATACGTAAATGAATCCTTCTTCTTTGTCTTCTTCGTTTATATGATTAAAATTTTGATTAAATTCTTGGTTCATCTGGGAATCTGTTTCAGAAACAGCTTGTCCATTTGCGAGAAGAACTTTGTATAAAGACCGATATAACATATTGGATTCGGTTCCGTTCTCGAATATAATGCGCGTTCTGCCGTCTTTTCTCACACGACTTCCACTTTTGAAATCCTGGACTTCTTTTTCGAATTGAACACTTTCTAAATAGAGTAAAACGCCGTTTTGCACATAGAATTCCTTTGGTTGGAGGATTTTTTCTGTGAACGGAATGAGCTTTCGTTTGTTTTCCTTTAATTCTCGTTGGCAGTTTTTAAATAAATTTTCATATTCTCCAAAATTTTTGCAGGGTTTGCGTTTGGCGACAAAGTCGGTGCTCGCTCTTTCTGAATCTTTAGGGACATGTTTGAAGGTAAATATATCTTGCGAGTCATCGTTTAATAAACCTAAACAATCGCTACTGAAGATATCATCGAAGGAATTGATTTCTAACGGTTTTTGTTGTAATAAGCCGTGTGAATCAAATTTTGCAAGTGAGGCACATTTATCTGGATTCGAACGAATTCCTTTCAATCGAGTGTAGAGTTGGTGTTCCTGGATATTTTCCGAAGGAGAAGGTTCTCTATGATTTGCCTCATAAAAAGCGATGATTTCTTGGAAAGAAGTTAGGAGTCTTTCTTCTTCCGATTGAGATGAGGAACTTGATTGTTTGACAGTCAAGATCCCAAATGGATCGTTTTCGAAAATCTCTTTTAAAACATCTTTTTTATCCATTTGTTTGTTTTCGTTTTTCTTCTTTGAGATAGATGATACACTGGGCCATTCTTTGTTCTAAGGTATCTGTAGCATTTAACGAGGGTTCTCTGTTGAATTGTTTTCGAAATTCTAATATCTTAGGTCAAAGAATTTTTGCTTCTTCAAAGTCCATTTTCATTCTCGTCGACTCGATTGCTTCTTGGATTACCTTCAATACCTGAGAAGTAACAGACTTTGATAAGATTTCAAATGCCTTTTGAAAGGGATTGATTTGGTCGATTAAGTCGATATGAAGGTCATCGATATTAACGAATCGGTCTGCCATTCGGATGAATCGTTTGTCGCCAACTTCTTTTGTTTCACCGTTTTTAAAGACAGAGTCGAGTACCACGTGCTGGCGTAATTCTTCCACTTCCCCATCCGAAAGCTCAGGGTATTTGATTTGTATGATTTTTGGTATTAGAACCTTGTTGATTACCTCGGGATCCACATTCCCTGGCATTGCTTTGATCATTGTATCGTCTTGCAAAATTGTCGCTTTTAGATCGTTTAGATCGGATTCGATGATGTCTTGCACCCGTTTAGAACTAGGTGTTTTAAATCCCCTGATTTTGATTTCGCCAGGTTCTGGTTTGTCTTCATCAGACAGTTTTGTTTTAAATTTAAAGTTAGGTGCTAGAACCTGCTCCATAAGGAGAGAGGCTGTAATCGCCTTTAGCATGTTATTGACTGCTATTTTCACTTGACCATCGGCGGCATCGGGTTGGGCGATTAGGTTTGTAAATTGGGCATGGGTTTTGTTGTCACTATCTCTCGTACATCGACCAATGATTTGGATGATTTCGGTTAAAGAACCTCTGTATCCGACGGTGAGTGCATGTTCGCAGTAAGGCCAATCAAAACCTTCTTTCGCCATCCCAAGAGCAATGATCAAATCCATATCGTCAACAGATTTCATATTACGAAGGTAAGATTGGATTTTGTCACGATCAGAAGGTGTATCATTGACAAGGTCTGCAACTTTGATCGTTTTCCCGTCTTTTGATTTTACGAAAATAACTCCTGTAAGTGGATCGACTTTAGTTACAGATCCAATGGCATCAATGATCGTATCCACTTCGTTGTGTTTATCCTTTGTGGATTCACCCGAGTTAACATTTGGTATATGGAGGATGGTCTTTTTGTTTGTATCCAAAACTTCTAGGATCGCGGAAGTGTATTTGCCTTGGTAAAAATGGTATCCGATCCCCAGTGTTTTTAGGTAAGTATATCCATTTAACTGTTCATAGTAATTGTAAGAAACTTTTGTGAATTTTGCCTCTGCTTCTGGAGAGAGAACTGGGGCGGTATCTCCTCTAAAATAAGACCCTGTCATGGCAATGATATGGGCATTTGATTTTTCCATGATGGAACGAAGTAACTCGCCGAGTCGATTGTCACCGTCAGAAGATACGTGGTGGAATTCATCTATGGCGAGGACTGTATCTATAAATTTAGATTCATCTAACTCCTCAAAGGCGAAGCGTAGGGTGGCGTGAGTACATATTAAAATAGATTCTTTATTGTTTAGGAAATTTTTGAATGCCTGGACTTTGCTTTTACTTCCATCTGTTCCTGGGGTGCAAAGATTGTATTCGTCCTTTGGTTCCCAGTCTGCAAAAAAACCACCGCTTTTTAAGTTTGTTTTGCCAAATGATCCGCCAATTGATTTTTCTGGCACGGCAACGATCACTTTCTTTAATCCTTGGTTGGTTAACTTATCTAAGGCGACATACATAAGCGCTCTTGATTTTCCAGAGGCTGGAGGGGCTTTGATGAGAAGATACTGTGCATCGCGAGCCAAAAATGCTTTTTCTTGCATCTCGCGCATCCCCATGGAATTGACCTTAGAGCTTTTGCCTGTATGGCCGTAAGTTACGTGAACAATATCTGGCATTTTTATTTCTTCTTTTTCGATTTCATTTGTTTTATTTCTTTTTTCGGAGCCAGAAAGTTTTCACCGGTCACAACACTTTTGCCGGTTTTAGATTCTAATTCCGTGCGAGCATTTTTGGCAACTGCCCCACCTAACTTACTTGCGACTGCGTTTTCTCCTAGACCTTGGGCGTCTTCTGTTTCGGCAATTTTTCTAGTGGAAAGTTCCGCAAGTGCGGTAAAGATCAATTCCGCTTCGCTCATATGATCACGTAGATTTTGGGACTTTAAACCTTTTAGGTCTTTGTGTTTTTTGACAGAAAGGCCTGTCCATTCCTCGTGGATGATATTAGTGAGTAGGGCAAACTCGTCTTTTTTTTCAATACCACTCTGTTTCCAATAGTCGGTTAATTTATTGCGAGTTTCCTGGCCTGTCATCCGCTGTTGGATCCATTTTTCACTGCGACCTAACTTCTGCCAATTTTCACGTCCTCGATCAATGCTTTGGCTAGGATCGGCAATTTCCTGCATCCGTTCATATCCCACTTTTGCAAGCCAAAGCTTAAACGGTTCGGCTTTGGGTGAAGGGATCGATTGGATCAGACGAAGTACCTGTTCCGTGTTTGCCACATCCGTAATATACATCTTTCCATCGGATGCTTTCAATTTCAGTTGTCCGATTTGATCGGACAACTCACTTCCTTCCTTTTTTAATTTGGATTTCAAATCGTTCCAATACTTGCGGGGACGACTGCTTTCTGTAAGGACTTCAATCACATCCACAATGGCAAAATACCATTTCTCTTCTGTTTCATCCCAATGCGTCCGAACCTGTTTGGTTTCAAATACGGCAAGCGATGAATGAATCTGAGATTTGTCTTTATTTCCCATTTGCTTTTTTTTCCTCGGCGACCATCTTCTCATACAATTGGAAGAGATACTCTAACCGCTCTTCGTCGGAGGTGAAGGGTTTGGAACGATAACACCTTTCAATGGCTAGGTCATTTTGGTGGTGGGCTTCGCGGAGACCTTCGGGCATTTTGTCTGGGTCATACAACTGGGCCAGAGTTTTTTCTGAATGTCTTTCACGTTCTTCCAAGATGCGATAGACATGGGTTTCTAGTTCTTTCTTTTGTTTGTCGGAGATTTTGGGAAAGGGGAAAGTGTTGTAGCAAAGCGAGTTTGAATACCGGAAATCGGTTTTTAGTCTACCAGCGACTGTCCTTACCCAAGTCATGTGCATCTTTGAGGTTATCATAGAAAAAACCCAATATTCAGCGCTGTACACAGCATTCGCTAAATTACTAATTACAGTGTTGTCGTTCAAAAAGCCAATGGGAAGATAAGTTCTTCGTTCAGAAGAATTTGCCGGAACAATAATCGACATTGTTTTCTTAAAGCGAATTTCTGCGAAACAATGTGAAACATTTGCTAAATTATTGGTCGCTCCTCGATTACTGGCCAATCTATGTTTTTTTACTTTAGCAATCCTTTCTCTAATAAATTCAAACCTCAGCGCTTCTTTTAAATTATTGTCATCAATCCAGATGCACCACCTTTCAATATTATTCAAGAATTCATGAGAGCCCATAAATCGTTTAAAAAAAATTAGAGAGCTAGGATAGTGCTCGGCTATTATATTGTATTCTTCTTTTGATAAAATTAAATGACCTCCGTCATTAGGCATACTACCAAAGTTCATTGATGGTACGTTTGATAGAGTGTCACGCCTTGCAAATATATATTTACTTTCCGTGTCAGTAAGGTAAGGCGAAATATTTTTCACGATATTTCTGATGGAATTTTTAAATATGATTTTTGGTTTGCTGTCTTCATTTCGCATGCCCAAAATAATTACGCTTACTGCAGCATTTGATTTCGCATTATTGATCCATTTAAAGGATTGATGAACAAAACCAATTTCTATATTTTCTTTTAAAATATTCGGCCAAAGATTAGATACTTGAGAGCCTTGGCTAATTGAATTTGTAGATACAAAGGCACATTTTGCGTTATGATTTCTAATAAAATTAGCACCTTTAAAAAACCAACTAGCAATGTAGTCTAAATCGTTGTATCCTTCTAGTTTTTCATGAAAGACCTGTTTCATATCGGATTTCTGTTTTTCATCTTGCATCCTCGCACCCACATACGGCGGATTCCCCAAAATATAAATTTCATCCTCTTTTCCTTTGGGACAGACTGTTTCCCAATCCAAACGGCAGGCATTCCCTTGGACAATATTTCCCGTGGAAGTGAGGGGTAACGCTGGTTTGACGGTTTTGAACACCTGCAAAAAACGTTGGTTCATTTGGTGTTCGGCAAGCCATAAAGAGAGCATAGCGATTTCGTGCGCAAAGTCGTCGAGTTCGATTCCATAAAAATTGCTGAGGCTGATTTTGGAAAAACCGTGGTAGTTTAGTTTCCCGAAAATTTTCATCTCGAGGATACGAAGTTCTTTGTAGGCGATGATGAGAAAGTTCCCACTCCCGCAGGCCGGGTCAAAGATTTTGATCTTCCAGAGGCGTTCGAGAAGTGCCATGAGCTTTTTTGTATTGGATTTGGCAGAGGCAAATTCTTCATAGAGTTCCGTGAGAAACAGGGGCTCGATCACCTTCATGATGTTAGGTACACTTGTGTAGTGCATTCCCATCCCATCTCTTTCTTTTTCAGAGACGACTGCCTGCATCATGGAACCAAAGATATCGGGGTTGATGGCACTCCAATCGAGTTCCCCACATTCAATGAGGAGTAACCTACTTCGTTTGTTGAAGTGAGGTGCTGAAAAATTGTTACGAAACAATCCGCCATTCACATAGGGAAAATCTTTCAGGTAGTTTGCCTGTGTTTTACGAACTTCGGTATTGAGAATGAGAAATAAAGCATCTAGATACGTATGTAAGTCACTACCGTCCTCCTGTGTGTGACTGCTGATGGCGTTTGTAAATTGACTGGGTTGGAAAATATTTGTGTCTTCTGCAAAAAAACAAAAGAGGAGGCGGGACAAAAACACATTTAAGTTATGAGTTTCTTCTTTTGTTTTGATGGTATTGATTTTACTCAGTTCATCATAAAGCCGTGCCATTTTTTCAGCGGCTTTGACATCGGCCGGGTTTTCGTTTTGGTGTTTTGCCTTTTCCATTCCGGCGAGTGGAAGGAAAAAATCAAAATGTTTTGGTAAGTCTATCAAAGGAATCTCAAGCGAATCACTTGTCGTTTGGTCCACTGCCAGAAGTGTTTGGTAATCAGTTTGGATGAGGAACCTGGGCTCGTGTTTCGTTTTTTTTCCGATCTGTTTCATCTCTTCTAGAGAAGGTAGGTCTTCTTTTTTCAAAACAGGTCTGAAATATAACTTTTTTTTCCAAAGGAGTTCATCCTCTACTTTGGTTAAATTAAGCCCTCCGTCTTTTTGCAGCCGAGCGATGGTGGCTTTGGGTGTTCCATAAGCGAGAAGCAGATCAAAAATAAAAGTCTCCTTTTTCAAAGTTTTGTTTATTTTTTGCAAGTTGCTTTCGATTTGGGCAATGTTCATAGATAGTATTAGAACAAGTATAAGCTGGCGGTGGGACAAAACAAAGTAAAAAACGCTCTTGTATGAAAAACAGGAAAAATAAATATTTCTGCCTATTTAGACATTGATTCTAAGTTCGATATAAAATTAGAGTATGAGAGTAGAACGGAAAATCACAATCAAAACAAAAGAAAAAGAATTGTTGCGTTTGGATCGGGAACTTTCCAAAATTCGAGATAAAATTAATTCTCTACCTTTGATTGAATTGAAAAAACCTATATTCCATTCTTATGGATTGGTTTGGTCACTGAAGTTACAAACTTCCAAATACAAAGAGGTATATCAATATATTATTGAAGCGTTTTCTAAAACCAAACGAGTGAAACATTTAAAAAAAGTCCAACAAATGGAACCTAACCCAATTTCCTTGGATAAAGGGGAATACCGAAAGCTAGTGGCAAAATACCCTGATGCGATTCGCTGGTTTATCAAACGCAAAAACAAATTCAATGTAACTGAATATGTCTTCAATAAAGTAGACATCTTAGAAAAGAAAATTGTAAAGGTGATGATTACTCATAGGAAAGATATCGATCCAAACTTAGAAAGTCGTAGGCGTGAGATTGAAGACATCATCTATACAAACAGAGATAATTCAGGAAAGTTAGATAACTTATTTGGAAATCATTATGATTATACTTCTGAATATTATAAACAAAAAATGAAACTAATTGATTTATTGTATCCGATTCAAATAGAAGCCTAACCCCTTATCCCAAGTTGTTTCTTCCAACTTTTGGCATGGGTCTTGCCATACTGGTATCCGATATCCACTAGTTCGTAGAATTTCTTCCAGTCGAAAAGGCCATATTGTTCTACTGGCAACTCGGCAAAAATATCTGACTCGGTCTTCGCCCTTGCTTTGGCCGCATCGGAAGCGACAAATGTCGCACGCATCAGTAAGCTTAATAGGCCCGGGACGTCTTTTTGCTTCTGCGCTTTGCCGATGATCCGTTTGAATAAAATACGTAGCGCAGAGGGAAGTGCTCCCGAATTATTTGCTTCATATATGCCACTAAATACTTCGTCTGCCGTGGAATCTCCCTCTGAGGAGAGTGCTACAGAAATCACAAAATCGGCGCCCCTCTCTCGCATTACCGCTCCTGGAATGTTATCGAGCATGGCACCATCGACGAGTAGTTCGTTTTTTTCGTAGAACGGTGGTAAAATGCCAGGAATCGATGCAGAAGCACGCAGTGCTTTCCACACAGGGCCACGATCGAAGATCACCTTTTGGGCTTTGGTCAGGCTCGTTGCCACGGAAAAATAAGGAAGCCAGAGATCTTCGATCATAGTTTCGCCAACGAAATTTTTGATCACTGTGTTGAATTTTTTACCACGAATGAGTGAGACAGTCGGAATCGTGTAGTCGTTGAGTGTCTTTTTGTCGCTCATGAGTGCCTTGGCTACACGTTCTAATTCGGGTGCATCGTAACCCATTGCATAGATGCTCGCCATAAGGGCGCCTGCACTCGTGCCACCAATCATGTCGATGGGTATGTTTTCTTCCTGCATGGCTTTTAAAAGTCCGATGTGGGCAAGCCCCTTGGCACCGCCACCACCTAAGGCAAGTCCCACCGAACGACCAGTGATAAACCGGGATAGACTTTCAAAACCATGACTACTATAAGTGCGAATATGTCTGACGGTATCCGTTTTTCTAATTCGTGTTAGGTTTGCAGTATTTGTTGGCTTCTGGTTCGGGTTTGAATAGAGTAACACAAGTTCCCGCACGGGACCAAAGGTTTCATCGGAATCTCCGAGAAAACGTATCTCTTCAGAGGTAAGCCCACCCGCTTTGTTTGCATCGCTTAACAATAAAATACGATTAGTATGGTGCAGTATCGTCTCTGTCCAAAGTTTGTCTTCAAAGTCAGGACAAAGAATCAGGAATTCATGGGAGTCCTGCAGGTGATAGAGCGATTCGAGTAAGTCTGAAACTGCATACTCCCTGTTGCCAATGCGTTTTTTAAAGTCGCGACTTTCGATGATTGAGGTGCGTCCGATTTTTTTCAGAGCTTGTGCAAGGCTCAGGGCAAAATTGCGAACTGATAGATCTTTCTGAAGCGGAAAGAGTGTGATGATACTCCTTGCCTGTTTGACCATTCGTTTCCCCATTCTGTCGTTTGTGAACCGTTCTGCGATCAGTTTGGTGATGGCAAACATACTTGGGGGATGTTTGGAAAAGACGGCCTCAAATGCAGCATTACTGATTTTCACAATTTCACAGGAGAGTGTTGCGACAACAGTCGCGGTTCGGGGTTCACCAGTCAAAAGTGCTATCTCACCGATGATGTCACCTTTGGAAAAATATCCAGTCGAAACGATGAGGTTCTCATGATTTCTCACTTCATAAACGAGACTTCCGTTCACGACGACATACATACCGTCGGCTTTGTCGCCCTGTCGCATGAGCGTCTCGCCACCAGGCAAAAATATCCATTCCATCTGTGGCTCTAACTCAGCGATGAGTTTTGCTCCTACACCACTGAATAGTGAGACTGACGAAATGAGTTCTTTGATACGTCTTGGTTCGGGACGAAATACACTTCTATGTAAAGCGCGAGACCTTCGACTGATAAGCCTTATGAAAGCCTTTAGTTCTTCCGGGCGATCTTTCAGTGCACGCGTGAACTCTTCGCGGCCAATGTGGTAGACCGTTCCAGACTGATCGCAGACCACTGTAGCGTTTCGCGGCTCTCGTGTTACAAGCGCGCCTTCGCCAAAGCAGCTTCCCGGTTTAATCTCACCTACTTTCTGCTTTTTCCCATCTGTTGTGACGTAAACGCTAAAACTTCCGGTTGCCACAAGGTATAGTGCGTCACCAGGTTCTCCTTGTTTGATCACAACTTTTTTCTTTGTCACTTTGACTTTAAGGAACGACCTTGCTAGGTGTTCTTTTGTTTCGGAAGAGAGGTTCAGGAATAAATCGGTTCCTGCAATGATTTCTTTAATTGATGGGGCGGTTGTCTTTGACCACATAGTGACTTGGTAACGGTTGTTCCACGATCCAATTCCCAAAAATCAATTGGGATCATGATAATCGCGACACAATGTCGATTATGGGAAATTAGGTGGCCTTACGGCGACTCTATTTTTTTTAAAAATTGAAAAAATACGAAGTCAATTAGAATGGAGTAAACACAAGCTAAGTTATACTTTGAATACTCCGTTGCTTCCAAAATAAAATAAAGGAACAACAACCACAACTAGCCTTAATTTTCTTTCTATTATTTCGCAGCCAAAAGTTCACTTAATCTTTTTTCGGCTTTCTCTTTCCAATATCCTTTTTGTTGGCCATTAATAATATTTTTCAGAAATTTGATTTCTGCAGATCGTTCATTGTAACCATATTCTTTTTCAAACTTAGACCAAATATAATAATCTCTGAAATCTTTTTGCCAAAATGGAGAATTGGGAGATATTCTCTCAAAGACATAATCTAATTTTCTCGCTTGGTTAGTTAATATTTGATTAATATTGAAATCCTCTTTTGTTACGCTAACCCGATAGATGCCTAAAAAAACGATTTCACCTGGTTTCCCCTTGATTTTTAAGGTTGAGAAACTTTTTTGCGGTTCTAAGTTTATTCTATATGAAGTTGGTTTCGAACAGTGATTGCAGAATCGTTCCCACTGCATATATCCTAGATAATGATCTTTGCGTGAATCTAGAATGAAGGTAGGGGTGGATGTCACAAGTTGATTTGTATAAGAGACTTTTTCGCCATCTTCTTCCACAGTCACCATTGGTTTTTTAGCATTTGATAAATTTTCTACCGGAGTTTTTGATTGCCAATCAAAAATGACCATTTCTGTGGAAAGGATTGGATGCACTTTGAGAATCATTGCACTTGCATCTTGTGCATCATTATTAAGGTCATCTAAAATAATAAACCCAACTAGTGTTTGATTCTTTGCTTCATTCGAATCAATTGGATTTAGTAACCTTACATCTGCTGCACATGTGAAGTTCAAAAAGAGAGTTATAAGGAGCAGAAGTTTTGTTAGCTTATGAAATTTAATTTTTTTTTCCATTTGCAATGAAAACTTGTTATTTTGTAAAATTGTCAAATATTTTTTTGAAAAAACATTTAATCAAGAAGAACATATATTGGAAAATTCAAAATTAATTTAACTAGCTGAGATTGTGACTAAATCACCAAAATGAAGTTAGGATCTTCTTGAGTTGAGTGCCAGTTTTTTTGATGAATCAGGGATTAAGCCCTGTTTTACATTTCATCCTTTTCCTATTTTAAAATTCTAATTGTATTTTTTTGTTTTAGCATTTAATAAAAGCCAAGGAGAAAGATATGAAAAAGGGAAAAAATATTGGTATCACTATTGCCGTCTTGGTTTTGTTTGGGTTCGCCTTTTATGGTTATATGGGTGGGTTTGGGCAAGTGACCGTGAGTAAAGAGTCTTTTGGTCCCACAGAGATTTACTATGTAACGCATAAGGGAGCTTATAAAGATATTGGAAACAGTTGGGATCGTTTTCAAAAAGAATGGGAGTCGGTAGGGATTACCAATTGCGATAGCCTAGCCATTTATTTGGACGGACCTGATACGGAGCAGGCGAAGTTACGATCTGTTCTTGGGTGTC
Source organism: Leptospira wolbachii serovar Codice str. CDC (assembly GCF_000332515.2). Classification (NCBI taxonomy): domain Bacteria; kingdom Pseudomonadati; phylum Spirochaetota; class Leptospiria; order Leptospirales; family Leptospiraceae; genus Leptospira; species Leptospira wolbachii. The sequence goes on along the minus strand of NZ_AOGZ02000001.1, from coordinate 303,487 downwards.
GGTTCGAAGGGCTTTCTTTTGAACAAAAGAAACAAGTTTCTCTTAAGTTTAAAACTTTTTCTATTCCCAGAATGGATGGACTCAGTGCTTCTTTTCCTTTTAAGAATTTTTTATCATATTTTTTGGCCCCCACCAAAGTGTATCCTAAATTCCAAGAGATATTAATTGCAGAATCATCCCAAACCTCGGTGGCGATTGAAATTTACGGCGGGTCTTCCCAACCGGTAAATTCCATTGGATTTTTTATGCCAGTAGGTGTTAGTCGAGACGTGTTTAAGTCACTAGAAGAAGCCTTCCAGTGAAATTGTTTGGACGAAGTCTTGCGCCCTGAGGATACGCAGGGCTTATAGTCCACCGTTAGGTGGACGAAAGCGGACCCCGGTGTAGCCCAACCCATCTACTCTATGATTGGAAAACGCCAATACCATTGGGAGCACCCCAAGAATTCAAAAATAATATTAAAAAGAATGGTATGCAATGAGTGTAAGCCATAAAGTCATCAGCGGTAATACGAAGATGAATAACTTAAATTTTGAATCAGGAATTTTAGGCCCAAAGATTGCGTGTAATGCCAGTAAGATGCCTAACACGATTCCAACTGAACGTGGGACTGGCGCCATACTGATAGAACTACCGATGATCCAAATTGTGGCAGGTATATGTACCCCCATTCGTAATGCCCAAGCATTCTTTTCACTCATGCTGTTGATGGAAGCAACATCAATCAAGGCATCACAAAAAATCCATGTATATCCTGCCATCCGAACAAATTCAGGGGCCGGAAGGGCTTGGATTACAGGAGCCAGAGCAATGTGATAAACAATGCCCATACAGTTTCCGAGCCAGAGTTGTCCGCTTTTTTTGGCAACAAACATACTAATCCATCCTAAACAGGAAAGGATGGCAAAAAAACTAATGTAGTGATCATATAGTAAACTCATTTGAAAATTCCTCTTATGGGGTGATGTGGTGACTTTTTGTTCTCTTTCCGTTACAGGGCAGGGAACTTGAAAAATCACAAGTCAGTCCCGATGTTTGTATTTAGGTAATATATATAGCATGCTATGAAAAATAAAGAAGATTTTTTTTGGAAACCGGAGTCCACTCCTACTTTTTGGGTCAACCAAGCGTCTCGATTGCTTATGTGGCATTTTGAACAAAAGCTGCGACCGTTCGATTTTGGTATGGCCTACCTACCTGTTCTGACAGCACTCGAAGAGAATGGTGCACTATTACAAAAGCAGCTCGCTGAAATGGCAAATGTAGAGCAACCTACGATGGCGGCGCTACTTGTGCGTATGGAACGGGATGGGCTGATTCTGCGTGGGGCACACCCCACAGACAAACGTGCCAGTTACATTTCTCTGTCAGCTAAAGCCAAAAAACGCCTTCCGGCTGTGAAGGGACAAATGATGGAAGTCGCCAAACAGGCGTCAGAAGGATTTACAGATGACGAACGTTCGATGTTGATCACTTTACTGCAACGTGTAGTCAATAACTTGGAGTAGTGCGGGCAGACCTAACGATTTATTATCACCGGTTTGGTTTTGTAGATGGTTTATAGTAGTTAGGAAAGGTGTTCTAATTGATGACCTTTCAACTGCTGGTAGTTATGCGGTTGTGGTTCATGTAATTGTTAGGGAATTTTCGAATTAGATGTGGAATCAAAATCAGTGAAGAAAATCAGGTAAGTTTCCATTTTCTGATCCCAGCCTTAGAATATTGTATCCTTAAGACTGAAATCAAAAAATTAATAGGAAGTTAGTTCCAGTTGTTTGTTTTTGGTTTTGCGATGTTCACTTTCATTTCGCGGTTTAGAATGTTTTTTCCATTCAAATCGCTAATTGCTTTATCTGCATCGCTACGTTCTTTCATTTCGATAAAACCGAAACCTTTAGAATTACCAGAATACTGGTCCATAATGATTTTTGCAGATGTAACTGCTCCGTGTGCGGAAAAAAGTTCATTTAACTTTCCTTCCGTCATTTCATAAGAAAGGTTACCTACGTATATGTTTACTGACATGTGATGTCCTCAAAAGTTTATTTTTGATTCTTCAAAATTGCAAATTTAAATACAACTAACCCATACGGGAGATCGGGTAAAAACTCAACGAAAATGCAGGGGAAAACTTAAGAAAGAGATCAGAATGCAAGAAAGTGGGGACTACTCTAGTGGTTAAATAAACGATAATGCTACGAATCTATTACCATTAAACGGTACCTTCATTTCTTTAGCAAGGAAAATCTTAAAAATATCGATTAACAAATGTTTTTTGTGAAATAAATACAGGTAATTAGATGGTTGGATCCTGTAAAACCCCTGTTCACTCAAAAATTGTCACATAAGATTTCTTGACTTTTCGTTGACTGGATGGTCATAATGGTTGTGTAATTTGTGAAATATAGGATCTGAATCGACAGGAGTTTTTGACTATGTGGACTTTTAATTCAGCTGCGGGCACGACAACTGCTCAGGGATTGGGGATATGGCTGCTTGTATTTGCAGCATTGTTTATTTTTAACGAATTTGCAAGAAGATGGAAATGGGCAGGCTTTTTTAGCTTTATCATCCTTCCTACATTTCTGTCCATTCTCTGGTTTTTCTTTATGAAGGAACAAACCTATACTGATTGGTTTCACCTCGTAAAAGTATATTCTGCAACTGCAGGTTGTATTATCTTTTGGGCGATTCGACATATTCAGAAAAAGGATGCCAATGGTAAGGTAACTTGGCGATTAGCGGATGTTAAACTGGCACTAATTTTCCCCGCTTTAATTCTAGCAGTGAATATCATCGAAGCGGTCACTCGTGATTTCCAAGTCGGCAAAATCTATTGGAATAATTTTTCTGGGCCCATCGAGGGCGAGGGTACTGGCGTCATTGGTGGACCTTGGAACTATATGAACGCCATGGCAGGTATTCTAAATACCGTCACAATCACTGGTTGGTTTGGGATCGTAATCCGAAAAGAAACGAAGTCAGATAAAAGTCGAGATATGCTTTGGCCAGATATGCTTTGGTTTTGGATCATCGCTTACGATCTATGGAACTTTTCTTATACATACAATTGTATTCCGACACATTCTTGGTATGCAGGTTTGGCACTATTAGTTGCTCCGACACTTTGTGCATTCACCATCGGAAAAGGAGCATGGCTACAACACCGGGCACAAACACTTGCTATTTGGTGTATGTTTGCTCAGACATTTCCAGCATTTCTAGATTCTGGTGCCTATGTAGTTCGTTCTACATACCAACCATGGATCTATAACTCGGTTTCTGCGATTGCCTTAGTTACCAATGTGGCTGTATTCGGTTATATGGTGTATAAATGGGTAAAAACAAAACGAAATCCATACACAACTGAGATATTCACTGACTTAAGCGAGTATAAAACCATTAAGTCACTTGCTGAATAACAAAACATTTTTCTTACAATAGGAATTTGTAGGGCTTGGTCACCTGCCATAGTTAGATGGCGGGGGACGGAGTGTCAACGCAGTCCGGAAAAACCCGGTTGCATTAAAAAGATGAATCCAAACGAATCATTTACTGGTAAGGAGATCGGCTGGAAGTGAAAATTAGTAAAAATATTTTAAAGTTCTTATCTGATTTAAAATTGAATAACAACCGAAACTGGTTTATCGAAAACAAAGATCGGTTTAGTGAAATCCAAAGTGAGCTGGTGGTTTTGACCGGATATTTTTTAGCAGAAATTGAAAAGTTCGATAAAAGTGTAAAGGGTGTCGATCCTAAGTCCTGTATTTTTAGAATCTATAAGGACGTGCGATTTTCCAAGGACAAAAGCCCATATAAAACTCACTTTGGAATTTTCATAAGAGGTGGAGGCAAAAAAATTGAAGGTACTGGTTATTATCTGCATATAGAGCCGAACGAATCCTTAATCGGTGGTGGTTGTTACCAACCTGATCCAAAATCATTATATAATATAAGAGAGAGGATCATTACAGATTCAAAAACTATCAAAAAGATTTTGGATGACCGTAAGTTTGTTCAAGATTTTGGAACAGAGTTTTATGCTGAAAAATTAAAAACGGCACCGAAAGGTTTTGCTAAGGATCATCCAATGATCGACTTACTAAAATACAAAGGTTTCGCTGTTGCCAAAAAAATAAAAAATGCCGACTTAACTTCTGATGACTTCGGAAAGGAAACGGTGAAATCATTTCGGATCTTATATCCTTTGAATCAATTTTTGGAAGAGGCGATGGATAAAAATAAATGAAGACAGAAATATTTTTTACCCATCCATTGTTTGGTATCTTATCTTAAGGTTATCGTTATCTTGTTCTATTTTTTTGATTTATGCAAAATAAGGTATAAAACAAAAATAATGACAAGAACAGAATCGAATACTAAAGCAACACCTGATTTTGCAAAGTAAGCACTTCCATAAATAAGATTGAGTAGAACAAAAATACTTTTGCTAATTGATGCAACTACTAGAACTAAATTGCGGTTTTGTTCGTTATACGCTCCATAGACAAGCATCCCTCCAACGAGGGCTATCAGGGCTCCCCAATTCCGAACAATGATATTAGATAGATCACCACTGAGAGTTTCTCCAAAGGTTAACATAAGTCCTAAACTGGGATGGAGTGCGGACAGGATCATGGAACAAGTAATGATCCCTGAAACGAGCATAATCCATTTTATATTGGAAAAAATAAAATTCATTTGAAAATACCTCGAAGTTAAATGAAACAGAAAATTGTAAAAATGCGAGAGTTTTATTTCTATAATTTAAATACGAATAGTTAAAAATCTTGCCTTTGGATTTTGTTCATAGAAATTTTGATTGTGCCTGTCCTTCTTTTCATCCTGTTCTTTTTTTCTTGTGGTGAAACTGCTAAACAAAATCCATTTTTGCCAGAATCTCTGCCGACTGAAGATGCCGTTAAACGTTCTCTTTCGTCTGACGTATATTTGGTGAAGTTGAATGAAGTTGCACGATTACAGGGTAAGACCCTTCCTGAGTGGAAAGAATGGGAACGGTCCAAGGTCACAGACAAGGATATTGGAAAATATTGGCCTAGCGAAAGAAAGTCCCTCCCTCCAGAGATCTCCGATACAGATGCTATTGATCGTCTAAGAGAATCGATACGTATTCGCATTGTTTGGAGCCGAATGTTTCACCAAGCAGGGATTTCATGGAAAGAAAAAACTTTCGAAACTAGTAGAGCCGATCTTTTGAGACGATTGGATTTACGCTTTGCACCTAAATTTGGTTATATGAAAGCCAAATGGTTTATTGTTGAATGGAGTGATTATCTTTGCACTTTTTGCCGAGATAGTTTCCCACATACAAAGAATATTTTAGCAAAGTACAAATCACAGATTTTTTATGTACATAAGGATTTTCCTTTAGATGGAGATTCTGACGAGGGACTTCTTCCTTTGGCTCTTGGTCGTTGTTTATGGGAAAAAGATCCTGAACATTTTCAGACTCACATCCAGTTGTTATATTCTAATTCAAAAAAAATCATGCGTGGTGATGATTTACAAATTGTCGAATGGGAACCGTTTCGAGAGTGCCAGGTGAAGGGCCTTTCGTCTAAATATATTTCCCAAGTGCGGAGTGATATGAAAGAAGCTGCAGCTTTTGGAGTTAGTTCCGTACCTACATTTTGGGTGAATGGTAGGTGGATTGTTGGTGCCCTAAATGCGGAGACCTGGGAGCGAGTTTTGAAAGATACAACCAGTCATTAAAAAATTTCTTGCCTTCTTTCTGCAATGAGTTCTCCTTGATCCACATTTTGTAAGGACAGGTTATGAAACTTAGATCGTATTTACTTCCCATTTTGATCTTATTCTCTCTTTTGACAATGAATTGTGGTAAAAAACTCCACTTTTCAATGGTCACGTCCACATCGATGGAAAATGGTCTCCCCTTTCTCGTGTTAGATGGGAAAGAGTGGAAAGCGGAACCGGGTGCCGAGTTTGTTAAGTTGCATTTTTATGCAGACAATGCTTTTTCTTTGAGTAAGGTTTCTATTGAATCCTGTTCAGGCCAATTCAAAGACCGGATTGCTGCCTATGTCAACTTTGATGAAGTTTATGCAAGTACAGACATTCAAAAATCTAATTCGGAAGTAAGTTTTGATCCAGTAGTACAAGCAAGGTCTGTTACATTAAACTTCCAAAGAAACCAAAACATCTGTCTTAAGTCTGTTAAGTTTTATGATGAAAAACAAAAAGCCTATAGAACGTATGCGCCAGAGATTATTGGAGGATCGGTTTCCGCTTCCGAAACAGCTTCCCCAGAACCTACATACTCTGTTATGAATCTTTTTGATTCCAAATATGAAAATGGATATTCATCGGTCAAAGGTGGAGTCGGTGTTACATTTAACTTCGATTTTGCGGAAAAGAAAAAAATATCGGTTTTGAAAATTTGGAATGGATACCAACGCTCTGATGTCCACTGCATTAAAAATGGTCGAGTCAAGTCTTTCCTTTTAACAGGGGATGATGGGTATTCGACAAAAATCAATTTAGAAGATACCATGGGGAGCCAAGAAATCCAACTCACCACTCCCTTTAAGGGCAAAAAACTAACAATGAAAGTGGAAGAGATTTATCCTGGGTTAACGGAGAAAGGGATCGTCTTATCCGAGTTACGGTTTGGTGATGATGGGGACTGGTTTGCAATGGACACTCTTCCAAAATCAAAAGATACTGCTGCCAAAAACTTTGATGCCTTTTCGAAAGCTTCCTTACGTAAGGTACTCAATCGTGGTTTGACGGGCAGGGAAGTGTTGGCAGTTGCTGAAGAAACTATCGTTGATTCACCAGCAGGAGCCGAAACGGAAGTTACTGTGGAAGAGAACTTAGATCCACCTACTTCTTCTGATTGGACCATTCGACTCCGTTCGGATGGAACTTTCTTTTTGGAAGGATCCACTGCTCGAACTAATTACGATGCCAATGAAGAAAGTTCTCATCGGTTTTACGGAATGGGAAATTACGAAATTAAAGAGATTTCTCCAGGAAAGGTCTATATGCGCATTTTTGGTTTCCTTCGCAAACAAACCTTTACTAACTTTTTAGACTACGGTGGAGGAGATTGTAATGGGTGCGGGAGAGATTGTAACCTTGTTAAAAATCCAGACCCCAACAATACAGAAAAAATTTTCCAAGAGTTTGTTACCTTACAAATGCGGGGAAAACAATTTTATTTAACCAATTCTAAGAAAACAGAAAATTTAGACTTCTCTACTTTAGAATTAAGTTTGGAATAAAGCTCTGATGGAAAAAAGGATTTTTCGCTATATCATTGTTATATGTCCTATCCTTTTTTTTCTTACCTTCTCCTGCGGAGGAGAAGGTGAAAAAAAAGAACATTCTCATCTGGAACCTGCCATTTCCAACCCAAAAAAAGCAAGTAAGGTTTCGATTCAAATTCAATGGGAAACCACAACACTTCCTTTACAGATGGAAATTCGAGAGCCAAGCGGGGCACAAACTCTCGCTTTATGGACCACAGGATCAGTAAAAGAAGGAAAACAAGCTCCCTTTGGGGATTTGATTTCCGACAGTAACTTGGTCCTCAAACCTGGTTCGAAAAAACAGTTCCTGCTTGTGATGAAAAATCCAACCGATACACCGGTGTATTTTTTTGCAGCACCCCATTCAGCGCTGCCTGTGGAACATAGCTTTGGATTCAAATTTAAATGTTTGTGTGTGAATCATGCCTTTACTGTTCCCCCAAAGGAAACCTGGTTTCGAGTGGTGGAGATCCGACTGGCCCCAGATTTTTTAGGTGACCAGTTGACTTTAAAACACAACCTAATTGGAATTAGTCGAGAACGGATGTTGCAGTTTCAAAAGAGTGCAGGTAGTTCCCTTCCTAGTGAAATGGACTAAATACACAATAACCTCTGTTAATACTAGTTTGCAATAAAAATAGCTTCAGCTTCGTTCTGGGACCCTCCCCCTGGATTGAGGCAAGTGAGTCATTCGGGTAGAGGTCAATTTCTTTAAAAAAATATACCTTTTCTGAATTTTCCTAAGTATTTATGCTTTGATTACAGAATTTCAAAAAATCATCAAAATGCATTGGTTTTGCGATGAAATAACCCTGCCCTAAGTCACAATTCATACTTTTTAATTGTTCCCAATCATTTTTAGTTTCAACACCTTCTGCAGTGCATTTCATTTGAAGTTTTGCTGCCAATTCGATACTAGAATTGATAAGCACTTTTGAAACATTGCTAGTTGTCATTTCGCGAACAAATGATTGATCTATCTTTAATTCCGTAAATGCAATGCGAGTAATCTGTTGCATACTCGAATACCCAGTTCCATAATCATCAATGGAAAGGCCAAACCCTTTCATACGAAGTCTTGCGAGATTTTCAAGTGCGGGTGCCATTTCTGTCATGGCAGCAGTTTCGGTGATTTCAAGTGTGACGTATTTTGGATCGACCCCTAAATTTTTTACAATTTGTGTGATTTTGTCGGCAAGTTTTATATCAGCAAGAGAAGTGAGAGAAAGATTTACTGAAATTGAAATTTCATGTCCATGCGCATGGAATACTTTACAAGCTTTCGTTGACTTCTCCAGCATAATGAATGTTAGTATGTCAATGTTACCAGACTTTTCTAGCAAATCAATAAATGCGTATGGTGGAATAATCCCATGTTGTGGATGAATCCAACGGGCTAAAGCTTCAGCACCAATTAATTTACCTGTTGCCAGTTCCAATTTTGGCTGGAAGAAGGGATTAAAATCACCTCCTGTTAAACCTTCCAATATTTCTCCAATGTTATATTTTGATCCATTTTGCGATTCTTTACCTGACTTTGAATCTTGAGATTTGTATTTAGAAAATAATGTTTCTAAATGAGCAGGTGTTACCGGTTTTTCGATAGCGCCAAGTAAATACGTTCCGTAAGCACCAGCCATTTTTTTGACGGACTCAATCAAAGCTCCATCCAAAGCACTCATAATTATTGTAGCGATAGAGGAGTGTGAGTTACCAATATGTCTAAGAAATTCCATCCCATCCATTTCTGGCATATTCAAATCGCAAAGAATGATATCAATAGGACTATAGTTTGCTTCATTTAATATTTTTAATGCTTCAGTACCAGTCCTTGCTTCGGTAACTTTCTGCGCTCCCAATCGCATCAAGATATCTACAATTACTTCTCTTTGAAAGTCGTCATCTTCGACAACTAGGAAAGTAAATTCATTTGTATTCATAATACCACCTTCGTAAAGCTATATGATGATTATAGGTCATCAATGAAAGATTCGATTTTTGAAACGTCTGCTTCCATTTTCGCAATTTCCTTTAATGCATTGTCTATCTCATTTTCTTTGATAAGTGATTCGATTTTTGTGTATCCATTCACTAAACTTCTTGCACTGACAACTTTACTAGAACCCTTTAGGCGGTGGACAAGATGTGCAGCTTCATCTAAGTTATTTTTTGTTAATTCTTGAATGAGTTTGGATAAGTCTGTATTATGGTGAGTTCTAAATTTTTTTAGAATTGATATCTGTCCAATTTTATCTGTAATTAGGTTTTTTAGTTCAGATTCATCGATTGGCGATTCTGTGTTAACGGGGACTTCAAAAGAATCTTTTGGATTTGCTTTTATTAAGTTGGGTAACCATTTAAGAAGAGTTTGTCGAAGTATCGCTAGTCGTGCCGGTTTTATTAAAATCTCATCCATCCCAGCGGACAAACAATGTTCATTCTCTTCGCTTAAAACATTAGCTGTATAGGCAATGATTGGGATTCTGTTGTGGTGACGATTGATTTCAATTTTCCTGATTTCCTTTGTAAGTGTATAACCATCTTTAACTGGCATATGGCAATCGGTAATGATGAGATCATATTTGTTTTCAAGCCATAACTTTATCGCTTTTTCTCCATCTTCTGCACCATCTACACGAAGACCGAGCATCTCTATCTGTCTAACAAGTAGTTCTAAGTTTACCGAATGATCATCTACTGCAAGAATTCTGGGGATATAGGAATTTGTATCTACAATGGGTTCAACAGAATTGTCTTCCATCGTTAATGAGTCCAGATCATTCATATCAAGATCAATTACAGGAAGAGAGAGTATAATGCTAAATGTTGAACCAGTTCCAGGAATACTATCAATCGATATGATTCCATCCATCAAATCAGCAAGACGTCGACAGATGGCTAAACCAAGACCTGTACCTCCGTATAATCTGGCGGTATCTGCGGTTGCCTGGGAATAACTTCGAAACAGTCTTGATTGTTCTTCTTTTCTAAGTCCTATTCCCGTATCAGTTACAGAAAATCGTATTTGCTGCGCATGAGTGAGATTTTTTACCAACTCTGCCGAAACTATAATATTTCCCACCGTAGTAAACTTAATTCCATTACTAACAAAATTGTTTAGTATTTGTGACACTCGTAATGGATCCATGAGGTGTGAGTTTGAAATATTTTTATCTATATTATATGTCAAAGATAACCCTTTTGAGTTAGCAATATGCGAATATGTTGTAACAACTTCTGAGAGAATTCGACTAATGGATGTTGGTTGCAGGGATAAGTCAAGTTTCCCTTCTTCTATTTTTGACCAATCTAGTATATCGCTTAAAATTCGAAGTAAACTATTCCCTGATTCTAATGCATTCTGGACCATACTTTTCTGGTCTATGCTAAGTACTGTCTGGGAAAGTAATTCTAACATACCAATTAGGCCACTGAGTGGGGTGCGTATCTCATGGCTCATTGTGGCAAGGAAGGAGTCTTTTGCCTTGTTAGCTAACTCTGCATTTTCTTTTGCTTTCTCTAAAAAAGCTTTTGCTGCAAATTCTTCTGTAATGTCACGAAAGACTAATATAGATCCGATGATGCGACCAGCTTTATCTCGAATTGGCGTACAGTTGTTTGAAATATTTATCCTTCCTCCATCCCGACGTATTAGTCGTGAATTTTGGTTATCTCCTATTGATTTTCCAGTCGATAATACTTCAAAAATTGGAATATCTTTTGGTAAACGCGTTTGCGTATGAACTAGTTTTAAAATTTCTGTTACTTCTCGACCCATTGCCTCCTTTTCTGTCCATCCAGTTAGCTCTTCAGCAATCGGATTTAACCGGTTTACAATTCCATGTTCATCTGTAGTTAGAACTGCATCACCTATCGAACTCAAGGTGATCGACAGGTTTTGTTCGCTGATTAATAAAGCTTCATTTTTTTCAATGACTTCTTTTGCACGTGTATAAACTTCCGATTCCATTTTTGCAATGCGTTCCTGCATCTCTTCAGTATTTTCGGATTGTTCTAATTTTTGTTGTTTTAGATAAACAAATTCTGTAACATCCTCTGCTCGATGGACAATACAAAGTAAGTTCCCATCCTTGTCTAATACCGGTGAATTTCTAGGACTCCAATACCTAACCTCAAAGCCACTGCCATCGGGCTTACGAATATCATATTTTTGTAATGTCATGCTGCTTGCGACTTTATAATTAAGCACTTGCATTAACGAAAACCTAAGTTGTTTAACACCATCTGCCAATTCGTCATCGGGGTTATCGGGGAATATTTCAAAAATATTATGTCCAACTACATTTTCTCTTTGGATAAGAGTTGCTTGTGCATAAGCATCGCTTACATCGATGATATTGAAATCTAAATCCAAGATCATATAAAGCTCAGAAAGAGACTCAAAAATCCTTTGAAAATCGATTTTCGTTTTTGTAATGTTTTTGGAATGGGCTTTCGAGTTCGGTATTTCTTTATCCATTTTTCTTATTCCATGGTAATGGCAGAAACGTAAAGAATCAGAAAAACAGGAAATATTAATATAGCAATCATAAAATATAACTCCTGTGAAGTGGTGGTTGTACTAATTTTTATGATTTTTTGGTGGTCGAAGGTCGGGGGAGAGTTGAAAAAAATACAGAATATCTGATTATTTTTTAAGTAGATGCAATAAATTTAAAATCTGTTTCAAGAACGAAGTTCGGAGAAATAAATAATTTCCTCCTCTTCGGGTTTGGATTTATAAACCAAATGTAGTTTGATCTATAAATCCAATGGAAATTCTCTAGCTTAAATTTTATTTGAATAATAGAATGACACCGCCGATATCGTCAGTTGTAGATTTAATTTTTTCTAATAGTTTAGATAAGTTTTCCCCTTCGGAAAATGTTGCCTTTACACTCGAGTCCATTGCTTGGGCAACATCAGATATTAATTTTTGCGAGTTGTTTTGATCGGCAATATTCTCTTTAATCTCGGCTAACATCTGTGATAGTTGTTCAGATTCAGATATCAGTTTTTCTTTAATTTGACTTTGGTTGGTTGCGGATTCTGAAATGAAATCAATCTTTTCAAAAATCTGTTTCACTTCACTGATGATTTCTTTATATAGTTGATTGGTTTCATTTATTTTCTGGCGGTTTAAGGTTACTTCTTCTTTGTTGCGTTTTACGTTATTGTCAATTTCTTTGATGCTATTGGATGTTTGGGTAGCCAGTTTGGAAACTTCTTGTGCAACAACTGCAAATCCACTTCCATATTCACCGGCTCTTGCCGCCTCTATTGAAGCGTTTAGAGCTAATAAATTAACACGTTCTGAAATTTCTTTAATTACGATGACCATACCTTCAATTTTGCCTGAACTGATGGCGATGTTTTCAATGACATTGGCCATCTCTTCCAAGGCCTTATTTCCTTTTTGGATTTTGTCGGAAATGCCGAATGTCAATTTTTTTGAAAGATTGCTATTCTCTTCTGACTCATTTATATGTTCTGAGAGTACCTTGATACTTTCGGAAACACTGATCAATGTTGCATAGTTATTCGCAGATGCATTTTCTATGTTTGTCATATTATCCGTCATTTTACGGACTGTTAAATCTAAATTCTGAGAATAATCTTTTTGTCTGATTAAACTGGAATTAAAAGAATCATCGGCTAGTTTTGCATCATCTACGGATGCGGATAATCCTTTCGTTGCATCTTTTAAAAGTATAATGATATCTTGAAAAATATGTAATAGTTCGAATAAAGAAAGAAGAATCGAATCTACTTCGTTTGTCTTTTTTAGTTTTGATTTAATCGAAGGTTCAATGTATAAATTCCCCTTAATTGCATTGGTGATTGTAGTTTTGATGATCAAAAATTGTCTTTTATAACTTCTGATCTGTATTAAAGCAAAAAATACTGTAATCAGAGAGAGAAAGAGCCCAGTCGATTGCATCACAATCATGATCCAACTTAATTCCTGAATACCAAATAATTGATACACCAAAGAACCAAGTTGGGTTGAAATTAAGACAATCGATAGAACTATGTATTGAGTGGTTTTACTATGTTTCATCAATGAAATCTAGACTGAATCCAACCATTTGTGTCCTTCTTCTGGAGTTTCGAATATTTTGACTTCGATACCATTAGAAGCAAAAAAATCGACTAGGTTTTTTTCCGACATCGCAGAGAGCGCTGATTGTGGTTGGATGAGTGCCCACTTTTTCCAGCCGGCTTTGATGGCTCTCGGAGTCCAATCGTTGTTCAACCATTCTACATCTTCTGCTGTATGTGTACCCATATTCCGATTGTCGGACAACCACTTAACTGCTTTGTTATTGATGAGTGCTTCAACACCTTTGTCAAGACTCTCCTTTAAATTTGCCCCAGTGTTTTTCCCAGTTTGTGTAAGAACAACGATCTTTTTATCTTCTAAGTATTCTGTAACTGCTGTAGGGCATTGAAATATGATCATGCGATTTTATCCTTCTTGTTGATCTGATTCATATTTTTTAGAGACGAAAATTGCAAGGTAATTCTAGTATATTGTTATCATTTTTTTATTTTGTTACTGAATGGATGGATCAATGGGATTATCGGAATTGGATGAGTGCACAAAATCCGAAAGAGATTTGTAAAGAGCTAATAGATCGCATATTTATATGTGTTAAATTCTATGAAAAAAGTTGAAAGCCCATTCCTTATATTGTAGTCTTTGTTAAAGGTCGCAATTTTATTATGATAGAAAATCGATATTGGCAAAATTCTGAACCATACCACCTAGTCGAAGTTCTATTAGAGGGGAACCATGTCATATTCAAAGATTGGTTTGATTCTGGGAAAGATCCCAATCGTTCCGATTGGACATTTGAAGAATTTTTATTTGGGAAAGGTAAAACTGAAATCGAATACCAGTTAGGTTCCAATGTCTATGAGGAGATAGTGGATGAGGTTAAGCGTAGGTTGGAGTAGAAAGTAAACAATTCAAAGTATAAAGATTTTTATTTTTTTTGTTTTTGGAGGGAATCTATTTGCCAATAAAAAACTTTTGGATCCATTTAGGATTTTTTATCTGCTTCCTCATAGCCTTGTCATTTTCTATTCTATGGTATTTTTGTTGGCCTGAAGGAGAATCAAAAGATGAAGTAGGATTTATATATTTTCTCATTCGGTATGGACATTCTTTTGTTTGGATTTTGATTTCTGCTGCAAACGTTTTTATATGGATTCAGTTTGCGAAAACGGGAAGTCTGTCCATTCCCAAAACTGCTAGGTTGATTTATGAAATAGCCGGTTTTGCCTACTTAACATTTGTAATTATTTCGTTTCTTAGCAATCGTTAGTTTTCTCCCCAATACATCGAGCACTCCAATTGATAACAAGTTTCGCATTTTGATTGGTAACAATGGTTTGTTGGTTTATCATTAGAATGATTCTATTTTTAAATTACCGTTTTCGGTTTTGTGCTCAAATTTTTTCCCAATTTATCTAAACTACGTTCAGTAAAAAAATAAGAAGTTTATGAATCTAACAAAGTTTGAGTTGCTTTTTATTTTTATCAATATACATATAGGGGTATAGGTATAAAAGTATGAGAACAGTGATTTTGGGTGCGGGGATATCGGGACATACAGCGGCGACTTTACTAAAAAAATACTTGGGCAAAAAACATGAGGTGGTCGTCATTTCTCCGAATGCAAACTGGAATTGGATTCCATCGAATATTTGGGTAGGTGTTGGTGCGATGGTCCCAAAGGAAGTAACCTTTGGTTTAAAACCGATTTACGATAAAATGAGAATTCAATTCATCCAAG
Source organism: Leptospira wolbachii serovar Codice str. CDC (assembly GCF_000332515.2). Lineage (NCBI taxonomy): Bacteria > Pseudomonadati > Spirochaetota > Leptospiria > Leptospirales > Leptospiraceae > Leptospira > Leptospira wolbachii. The sequence continues at coordinate 288,393 of NZ_AOGZ02000001.1, read as the reverse complement.
CCAAAGTTACTTCTTTATATCCAGAGGGGAAAGAGGGATCTAAAGATGCGTTTGTCGAATATGAATCTACGGCCCCAGAATCAAAAGGCAAAACGGGTCGCATCACTTATGACTATTGTATTAATGCCACGGGGCCTAAGCTTAATTTCTCTGCAACACCTGGCCTTGGTCCCGAGGAAGGAAATACCGTTTCTGTTTGTACCTATTTACACGCAGAAGAAGCAAATGAGAAATTACAGATTCTAATTCAAAGAATGAAAAGGGGAGAATCGTTCAAATTTGTATTTGGAACGGGACACGGAATGTGTACCTGTCAAGGTGCCGCCTTTGAATATCTTTTTAATGTGGATCACGAATTGAGAAAAGCAGGTGTAAGGGACCAGGCGAAAATTCTTTGGATTTCCAATGAATATGAGTTAGGTGACTTTGGGATGGGGGGAATGCATTTAGAACAAGGTGGTTACGTCACAAGTAGCAAAATATTCGCAGAATCCTTGTTCACCGAAAGAGGAATTCAATGGAAAACTCGGGCTCATATAACAAAAATTGAAAAAGATAAAATCCATTATACAACACTTGATGGTGAAAATGGGTTTGTAAGTTATGATTTTTCTATGTTAATCCCCCCTTTTAGTGGAGTGGGTTTAAAGGCCTATGCAAACAATGGGGAGGATATCACCTCAACATTGTTTGCTGCCAATGGAATGATGAAGGTTGACGCAAACTATGAAGCGAAAGTGTATGAAAAATGGGATGCAAAAGATTGGCCAAGTACTTACCAGTCACCATTTTATTCCAATCTCTTTGGAGTAGGAATTGCTTTTGCTCCCCCACATCCCATTTCTAAAGTGATGAAAAACAGTGAAGGAATCCAAATTTCTCCAACTCCGCCGAGAACAGGGATGCCTTCTGCCATCATGGGGAAAGTTGTGGCCCAAAATATTGCACACCAAATAAAAACAAAAACCAACGAACTAAAACATCGGGCTTCTATGGCGGAAATGGGCGCTGCTTGTATCGCTTCTGCGGGTAATGGTGTCTTTTCTGGAACTGCGGTCTCTATGACAGTCTATCCGATTGTCCCTGACTTCAAACAGTATCCGAAATGGGGAAGGTCTCTTACTTATACTACTGGCGAGATTGGACTTGCCGGCCATTGGATTAAGATGGTTTTGCACTATATGTTTATGTATAAAGCAAAATGTAAACTAGGTTGGTGGTTGATTCCAGAATGAAAGGAGTAATGTATGAACAGAAATGAATCAATAGAGTTAGTATTATTAGAAAAAGAAGAATTAAATTCTTCTTACCAACAAGGCGATTTTGTCGCAGTTCCTAATACAAAAACGAAATTTTTTCGTACTTTTTTACCTTGGCAATTAGTAAGATTTTTATGGATTAATATTCGAATGATGCTGATGATTCTTAAATCACATCGCTGATAGTATTGAAAAATGACATAAAAAAAGTTTCCATATATCACCTTATCGGTGCTAAACTGTAAAATTCAAGAAAAACTGTTTAGTAATATCCTTTTTTAATTGCCGAATCTTTATTTTTTTATGCAATGAGCTGTAGATTCCTATGGTAACAAATACAAAAAAAGATTTTTGGATTATCGGCTCTCTTCTTTTCTTAAGTTTGGTCCCAAGCATTGCCGGTGTCATTCGTTTCCTGCAAATAATGAAAGGTGATGTTTATACAGTGGAAAACCAACGATTTTTTAATGATCCAATTCCCGTAATCATCCATATCATTGCCGTTGTTTTCTTTAGTATTTTAGGCGCTTTTCAGTTTGCTCCGGGGTTTCGAAAGAAACACATAGTTTGGCATCGAATGTCGGGAAGGTTCCTTGTTTGTCTGGGACTTACCTCTGCACTTTCTGGTTTATGGCTCACTCTTGTATATCCCAGAGTTCCGACTGATGGGGATTGGTTATTTGGAATTCGTCTAGTGGTTGGGATCTGGATGACGTTATGTATAATTGCAGGTTTCTTTTTTGTTCTCAAAAAGAAAATCTCCCTACATAGCCATTGGATGATCCGTGGTTATGCGATTGGAATGGGTGCAGGAACACAAGTATTTACCCATTTGCCTTGGTTTATTTTGGTAGGAGGAGATCCTTCGGGAATTCCCAGAGATTTAATGATGGGTGCTGGTTGGTTCATCAATTTTCTATTTGCAGAATGGATCATTCGTAAAGATCGAAAGTAAACGATCGGACTAATAAAATCCTTTGACCCGAGTGGCAAAAAACTTATCGGCAGTAGACCTTGCCTGTGTGAAAACCCGAAGGAAGTTATTATTTTCTTTTGCCACATAACAAGCGATAAACGAAAAATCCGACAGACTCTTTTCCGATTTCCCTAAGATATCGATGAGTAGTAACTCATTGACCAATGTTCTTGTTTTCTTGTAACGTTGAAATTGTTTTTGAATCTAGTTCAAAACGTTTTGAACGGTATTTTATAAAAATTTAATTCTCTAAATCGTTTTCGCATTGCTTTTTATTTTCCACAAAACCACATTGCACCTGTTACAAAAATTATATGCTAAAACTTCGGAGTCGAAAATGGAACATTTCTTTAAGAGGGTATGCGTTAGCTTTACTCTAATCGCGACAACCATAGTATTTTCATCCTGCGCTGCGTTTATGGACGGAGATGGAAATTTCAGTCTTTTCCAGTCAAATAAAGCCCAAGATGCTTTGCAGTTGAGAAACCAATTCTTGATGGCCTCTGTTTTTTTTCAGGGAACGGATCTGTTTCGAAAACCATCGGTAAAAATGGTGGTACAATTGAGAACCAAGCTTTTTCGTTAAATATCCCTAAAGATGCTTTATCTCAAGACGTAGTCATTACTATGCGAGTAGAAGAGATGAAGGGAACAGATGTTCCTGGAATGACTCCCGTTGCTTCAAAACTTGTATTAGAACCAGAAGGCACTAGTTTTGCAAAACCAGTCACTCTGACAACTAAGTATGATCCAAAGTCCGTCCAGTCACAAATCCAAAACGAACTCACTCAAATTTATTATTTCAATCCAGCAAACAAAGAGTGGGAACAACAAAAAACGAGTGTTGATGCAATTGCAGGAAAACTCACCACCGAGTTGAATCATTTTTCTATTTACGCAGCCTTACATGTAAACATCGAAATGATTGTTGCAAGAATCATCACTGATTCGGCTTCCATTCGTATGGCGGCTGTTCAATTTCGTAATTATTTGGACGATATCAATCAACTCAGCAATCGAAATCGATTTTATTCCTTATTTTCAAGAACATTCCTTCCATTTTTAAATATTGTTAAAGCAGAATATGCTCCTGGAACGGATCCGCTTCGACTTTCTTTTCCTTTTGATGATTTTGATCAGGATGGAGCTGCCAATATTATTGATTCTTTTCCCTATGACCCTACAAATAACAATGATACGGTGGGGCCTCAGATAGTATCAGGAACTCCGAATACAAACCTCCTCCCTCTACAACCAGGTAATCTTTTTACAGTTACTTTCAATGAACCCGTAAACGAACTAACGGTCATTCATTCAGGATTTGTATCTAGAGATCAGAATCTTTATGCTCCTTTGAAATTTGTGTCAGTATCCTTGGATCGAAAGATTGTCACTTATAAAAACGAATTCACTCTCGACTCTGATGCCAACTATGCGTTGTACGTAAACGGTGTTACTGATGAAATTGGAAACTTAGAAAATGGATACCGATTGGTCACGTCATTCCATACAGTGGACACAATTTCACCTAGAGTCACTTCGATTGAACCAGAGGGACAGGATGTAAATCCAAACATCACAGAATTCAAAATTCATTTTAGTGAACCTATGGATCCAGCTACGATTAAAGGATTTGGCTTAGTTGGATTGGGCGATCCGGAAATTATCTTTTCTTCACTTAGTGCGGATCAAAAAACAGCAAATTTTTCTTTCAATCCATCAAAACCATTGCGAAGTGATGCCGCTTACCTTTTGGTTTCCTCTGCGGAAGCAAAAGATACATCAGGAAATTTTTTAGCTGTGTTATCAAAACAATACTTTCTGATCACACAAGACACGGAAGCACCTTTTGTTCGTTTGATCCTTCCTGAAGGCGAAAGAGTAGATCCTACAATCACCAGCTTTCGTGTAGACTTTAGCGAAGCTTTGAATGGATCCAGCACCCAAAACAAATTTGTTTTAAGAGCCAAACAATCGGGGACACTCGTTGCTATTAATTCGGTTGTTTACGATGATGCCAATCGTCGAGTAAACGTAAATATCCCTTCAAATTCACTCATTGAGAAAACAGAATACGAATTAGAGATTCTTCCGGGAATCCAAGATAGCTTCGGAAATGCTATGACCACCGGAAAAGTCCATCTATTTAGAACAACGGATGTAACTCCGCCACAAGTAACTTCTGTGTCTCCAGACCAAGAAAGAGATGTTTTTTACTTCAGTGGAATCAATATCAAAATTAAGTTTAATGATGTTATGGATCGGAACTCTCTCGAATTCAATCCACTTCGCTTGGAAAATCTTTCCGATGGAGGATTACAATACGTTATCTTAACTTCTTATGACCCAGTGATTGGTGAAGCAATTTACCATTTGAATCCGGATCAAGTATTGAGTGATAAAGAATACGAGTATACTGTGCCTTCTGGAATTCGCAACATTGATGGCATTGCATCGGTTTCTACTGCTGTTTCTCGTTTCTTTACTACCGCAGACAGGTTGACACCTTCTTTACCAAAAATCAATAACGTGAATCTTGTCAATTGTCCGAATAATGCAAAGTTGAATCTTAATTTTTCAAGATTGATGGACTTTGAGAATGTAAATTCCAATCCACCTGCTTATCTAAGACTCAATTTAAAAATTCCTGAACTTTTTAAGTATGACCGCCAAACTAACGCTATTTGTAGCTGGAGAACAGTGGAACGCAGAATTGAGAATCCTGATTTCCGAACTTGTCTGAATCTCTCGGCCGTCATTCCCTATGGATATTTATGTATATTAATTCCTGCTCAAATCTCTGTCTTTGACTCCGTTCCCGTGTATTGCACAGTTCCAGATGTTGCTATGACCTACACCAATAAAGACATTCGATTACAATTCGACAAAGGTTCATTAAACAGGAAGGCTGCTGTCTACAAATACAATGCCAATATTAAAAAAGGTGTATTTGACTCACAATGGTCGAATGCTCTTGTCCAAGATGGGAAAATTATGACCTCAACTAGTTATTACTGTCCAAATTACGGTGGGCCATTGAACATTACGCGCTGTGATTACTCTCCGAATGCAGTTTATCAGTTGGAGATTTCTGATCCTTGGTTTGTCAGAGGGAAATTCTTCGATGTTGATAACCAAGAGTTTCTTTTCTATGACAACTTGACGATTCGCACAAATCAAAAATTGTTGAATCCGATTTCTGATGAGTGTGTGGAGTAAAATTCATGCGAGTGAAAGCCACTTTACTAGTATCCTTACTTTCTTTTGTTGCGGCCTCTTGTGGCCAAACAAAAAAAAATGATCTCTCGGATGAATTGTTTTTTGGTTTGCTTCTACTCTCTCAGAAAAACATAGTCTTTCGGATTGTAGAGTCTACCAACTCGCAATCATCAGTAAAAAATATTCGGGCTGGCGGGAGTAATTCTCTGCCAGTTCGATTTCTCAATGATGGAAAATTGAATCATTCGGTGGGATGTAAAAAAGCCCGATTGAATATTTATTCTATTTTTGTCTGGGAAAAAGGAACTGTCACACCGGGTAAGGAACGAATTACCAATGCTTCCGCTGTTGTTTATGACGGAGAATGGATTGATAACCAAAACGGGGGACGTATGAAAGTGAGTTATCCCCTGGATTCTGGAAAGTCTTTTTACGGAATCAGCGGATCGGGTAACGTAAATCCTTTTGCCTGGAAAGACAAAAAGTATGATCGGATAGGACTCAAGATTGGCGCCATAAAATGTGAGTTAGATGAAGCCAAATTAGCAAATCTGCATAATAAATACATTTCTTATGCAATGTGGTATGAATCCGAAACCGGGAAGGCGGATTCGCAACACGGAAGGCGAAGTGTTTTGAATGCATATCCCTTTGATAATAGCATTGAAAAAGTGAATTCAATTAACTACTTTATTTCCGCTACGACTGGTTACTTAAGTTTAAAAGACAATGCTACCTATTTCCCTCGCATTCACAGAAATGCGGGAACAGAAGCGGCAGAACTAGCTGACCCTATAAATAATCCCTTTTGGGGTCTGTTAACTGCCCCTTTTACGGATCGTTTGGATTTTGAATACCTAGACGATGAATACACAATGGATCGATACAGTGAGGATGGACTTATTGTTTTAGATCTGCCTGATGGAAATCGAGAGACTCTGATATTAGATATGTATGCAACGAACAACTTTGTATACCAAACCGAACCTGGATTAACCTCTGCTAAGTTTTCTCCGATTGACTTCATCAAATTTGATCACAAAGAAAATGAGTTTCAAAATTACTATTTAAATGCCGATTTTATAACAACAAACGGAAAGTATTTGGACTCCTGGACACTCCCGACTCCTGGACCTAACCAGCCGAATCCGGCCGCTGGTAGGCATATCGGTTATTTTTTGCCAAAATTTGGAATTAGTAAAGAGTGAGGATTAGAAAACAGTTTCCTTATTGGAACCAAAATAATTATTAATACATAATCGTTATGGTCATTCAAAAAGAAAATTGTAAACAAGGTATCTTTCTATTCCTCCTTATGGGTTTCTTGGCGACATCTTGTTCGTCCCTCGGCATTCCTTTGGAAAAAAAACGTCATCTCCCCATCAATCCACCAAATGGTTGTGAGATGACTTCTGAAGAACGCACGTATCGCGTACTTTTTTTGTTACCCATTTATTCACATATTTTAGGTTCTAGTTCTACAACCAATCAAGCTGACTTATTTGTTTTAGAATCTAAATCCTATGCAAAACCATGGGATATAGTTGTGACAGCTTTGGGTTTTTTATTATCATTTAATTCTTCTACCGAAGTCAAAGTTTATTGTCCGAAATCGGTTGTTTTGGATTCCATAAAAAAAGAACCAAGCTCGGATACCTCTCCATTAAAGTTATCTTATTGGAGGCCGGAAGGTCAAACAACACCGATACAAATGGTAATGTTTGTTCCAGATGATTATAAAATTACAGATGACTCTAAGGCAAAACTCGTAGCTCTATCTCGGGATATTTTAAAGTCTGAGGAACCTTATAAAGTTGTATTAGTCGGAAAATCACAAACTACCGGCGATTTGGCTTATCAAGTTCGTCTTGTGAAACGTCGTTTTGATGAGATAAAACAGGTTTTAAGCAAAGAAGCAATCGATGAGAATCGGATTCGAACTTTTATTTCTGATCGGGAAGTCACTGGAAGTACAAAAGAAGTGGCCGGTGATTCACAATCGACGATTCATATCTATTTGATTAAAGAGTGATTTTTCGCTTTGCAGGTTTCTATTGATTGGATCATCATTGAATCAATAGAAACATAAATGTTGAGTATCGTTATACCTACAGACAATGGAGAGAACGCTTTATTTCAAAAATCCCTTCAGGGTTTTGAAAACCATCCAGAAGTCGAAATCCTTCCAATTAGTCTTTTAGAAGCCTCCTTGCGTGCAGAACGATTGAATATTGGATTTCACAAATCGAAGGGTGAAGTGGTTCTCTTTCATCATCCGAGAACCTATTTACCCCGTGAGGCGATAGACTACTTAATCGAATTGAGTTGTGGGAATGAGTTGAAAGTTAGCTGGGGAGGGTTTTTACATCAATTTGATAAAAAACATTTCCTCCTGAGATTTATATCCTGGTATTCCAATTTCATTCGTTTAAAGAGAGAGGGTATCGTCTATCTTGATCATTGTATTTTTTTTGATAGAAGACTTTGGCAATCGGATCTAAAACTGCAATATATTTTTGAAGATACAGAGCTCAGTCAAAAATTTCGCAGAATTACTTGGCCAGTCCTTTTACAGTATCCAGCCATTACCTCTGCCCATCGATTTGAAAAAAATGGAATCGTCAAACAGTCATTACTCAATCAAATATTGAAATTGGGATATTTCCTCCACTTGCCATCATCATTATTATTTTCTTTGTACCAAAGGTAAAAACCGCATTTGAACGTAAGGTTTTAATTTCTCTTTGAATACAAGCTGTTCGTGATTGTAAAAAATGGGAATTTTGTCTAATGAAGGTTCCAAATTTGCAATATAATGGACTTGTTTTCTTAATTTACCAATAGGAAAATTGATTCCGAAGTATGACTCTCAAACCATTGTATATTTAAAAATCAGGAATAAAATAAATATGAAACTATACACACTCATTCTCATTGTTTTTTTTCACCTACCTCTATTTGCAGAAACAAAAGCCATTTATGAAGTCTGCCAGAACGAGATAGCCACCTATTGTCAAGGGGTCAAACCTACGAAAGCAAGGATTTTACAATGTTTGAAAGAACGCGGTAAAAATCTTTCGGAAGCCTGTGAAGCTAGTCAAAGTGCACTTTCCGATACTATGAAAAGTAAGTCACAAGGTTTTTGTAAAGACGATGTGAGTGAATATTGTCGTTGGATCATTCCTGGCGGCGGACGTATCTTAAAATGTTTATTCGAAAATGAAACAAAAATATCTAATCAGTGTAAGGTTGTGTTGAACGAAACATGACAAGCGTTAGGGATCTGGAGGGCTTGGTCTGCCTACTGGCAGACGGGAGCGAACGCGGACCCCGAAGGAGCCCGGCCCTTATTTAAGGGATTACAATCAAACATTGGATTGGGAACGCTAAACAAAAAAACTTTCTGTAATCGATTCGGATTATAGATGGTAATCGCCGTTAGCTTCTGGTTGGTATTTGATACTCGTGATTTGGAATTGATTTTCTCCTCCAGGGAGTTTCCATTGGATCACGTCGCCAATTTTGTATCCTAGGATCGCAGTACCGATCGGTGCCAAAACAGAAATCTTATTTTGCTCCGTGTTGGCGTCCTCTGGAAAAACCAATCTGAATTCTTGAAACTCTAGTTCGTTTAAATTCTTTAGTTCAATCACAGAATTCATTGTAACAAAGTTTGGTGGAATTGAATGTGAATCCACTTTTTGGGCTCTTTCTATTTCACCGAGTAAGTCTTTTGTATTTGGGTCCATTTTATTTTTTTTCGTATAATCCGAAATCATTAGTTTTAATCGATTATAGTCAAAATGAGTGACACATATTTTGTTTTTCGTATTCATTTAATACTCCTTTAGATTTGTGCAAAACTTTAGACTATAAATAAGATTGCTATACTGTCAAGGTAGATTGTCTAATTTGAAGTTCGCAAATCTGGATTCTTAGTTGACAAAACCTGGGGATTGGATTATTGTTGCTATAGCAACACATGGCCGATTCATTTGATTTAGAGAATTCTTATGCTTATCTGATTTATAGGACGGTTAGAGCTTTGCGGCGCCAGTTCATGCGGTTGGCCTCGGCAAATGGATTGGAACTATTTCCGGAGCAATGGTTTGTTCTTGTTCGATTGATGAAACAACCTGGTTGTAGCCAATCGGATTTGGGAAGGGATTTTGATGATAGGCCGTCTATGGCAAGAGCACTCCGAAATATGGAAGAAAAGGGTTGGATCAAAATCCAATCAAATCCTGAAGACGGTAGGAAAAACCAAGTGTTTCCGACTAAAAAAGGCTCAGAAATTTATCAATTGATGGTCTCTGTTGTTACTGAAGAAAGGAAACGCATGTTTAAAAAACTATCGGCTCAAGACTTTAAGACATTTAAGAGGATTATTGATCAAATTTATGAGGAATCAATAATTTGATTTTTTTTATCAATAATGGTGCTATAGCAACTAAATAGGATTTTGAGATGTATAAAAAAGTTTTTGGATTTTTAGTGATTCTAGGAGGAATTATGATCACAAATCAAATCAGCGCAGAAAGGAATGAGGATTCGCTAAGGAAAGAATTTCTCTTTATTATGAAGAACATAGACGAGAGAAAAGTTTCAGAAATAGAATCGAAATTCCATTCTGATTATGCGGATAGTGTTTATATTAAAGGAAGTGGTTCAATATTTAGTTCCAATAAAACAAATTATATCCAATCACTAAAGGATGGAAAGATAGGAGGAGTGGAGAGAGATGTCCGCATTCATTCGATAGATTTTATTGATCAGTTTGGATTTGTAAAAGTCGATTTGGAAAGTAAGGTGATGAAGTTCCAGTCAATGTATACTTTTTATTTTGAAAATGGGGAATGGAAAATGATCAAAGCAGTGGTGGTTGCTGAGAAAAAGTAAAATAGAAATTAACCGTGTCCAGGAGGTTTCTTGGGTTAAGTGGATGGTGCTTGACTGAAAAACCTTTCTGGATTTTTGCCTCTTCCTCTCCGTTGTCGTAAATCTCCTTACACTCTCAGACTTTTCTTCGTACAATCACTGCCTAAATTATGATTTTCCTCCCTAGATGATTTTTCTCTTGCATGGAAACACAGGAAACTATAAATGTTTCCTAAAGAAACAAAGGATACAAAATATGTTTCCAAATAAAATGAGAGAAATCAAATCAAATTCGGCCGTCGTTGGTCTGTATGTCATTCTTTTCGCCTTATTGGGCTTTTGGGTCCCGCTCGCGGCGAAGGAACCAAACAAAGCCACTTCCTTACGGATGGATGACATACTTAGGATGGCCTGGGAGAACCAGGTCAGTCTGCAAACTCTAAAGTTGCAGTTGAAAACGACAAACTATGAATGGGAAAAAGTGAATGGTGCCTATGCATGGACAGCTGAAGCGAAAGGAACGGCAAAAAATACAAGTAACTTCAACCTTCCGCAATATGCCATTCAGGGAACGAAGATTACAGATAACAGCATTCAGGCGGGTATTAACAAAAAGTTTAGCACCGGAACAACGCTCGGAATTGCTGTCATTGACAATCGTTATGAAACAAATGCTGGTAAAACGCAAAGTTCCAGTGGGTTTTCAAGTTTTGCTCAACCTTCCTATCATTATGCCACGGTTGGTATCAATATCAGTCAGGATCTTTTAAAGAACTTTTTTGGATACCAAGATAGATTAAAATTAGCAACCGCTAGACGATCATCATCAATTCAAAGATTAAATACCTTAGATTCATTATCTAAAAGCTTAGTGAATTCGTTGATTGAGTTTTGGAATTTGAGTTTGTCTGAAGAAGTTCTTGAAACCAATTCCTCCCTACTTGGAAATGCAAAACTCATTCGAGATATTTATTCAAAAAAAGCAAACTTTGGATTTGATACTACGGGTGATATTCATCAATGGAATTCCATTGTTCTTTCTGCAACAAGTGCAGTTAAAAATTCCGAACTTGAAAGAAACAAAAACAGGCGAGACTTATTAGCTTCCTTAGGAAAAGAACCTGAAGAAAATTTTTCTTTTTTGCCTGTATTGATCGAAGAACAGATAGAGGTCACTTCGAATTATGAAGAGGAAGTTTTAATTGCATTCGAAAAAAGATATGATGTAAGGGCATCATTATTGCAATTGAAAAATTCCGAAGACAGTCTCAAATCAGCAGACAATGGTTTGCTTCCGAAGTTTTCTGTTGGTGGGACATACAATTTCAAAAATTATGACCAACAATTTCCGCAAGATTTTTACGGAATTCTGGGCGGAAGGTTCAACCAAAACACAGCTGAATTTAAACTGGAATATCCTTTAGGAAATGAAATTGCGGAAGCAGAATATACAAAAGCCGAATCCGAAAAAAGACAAGCTCAATTGGAGTGGGCAGAAACTCAAAATAAGGTAAGAGCCGACTTATTATCGAAACGAGAAAACATAACGGTTAGTTATGAACTCTTTTTAGAAGCAAAGAAAAACAAACAAGAAAGTAAACTTTTTTATGATAAGGCATTGTCTGCATTTAGAAATGGGCGTGGAACCTCTGTTGTGTTAAAGAATGCAATGGATGCCTATGTACGTTCTCAATCAAACCATTCACAATCTCTTATCACTTATAATATAGCAATCGTTCAGTATGAAATTTCCAAAGGAACATTTTTTGAAAAATATTCCTTGGATCCCGAACAATTATCTTTACTTAACACAGAGGAAAACCTATGAACTTAGCTAAACTATCCATTCAACGTCCTGTTTTTATCGCCTGTACTGTCATTCTGATCGTTGTTGTTGGAATTGTAAGTTTTGGCAAACTTGGGGTTGAGAACTTCCCTGATATGAGTATTCCCACCATATCGATCAACGTAACTTATCCTGGTGCGGCACCGAATGAAATTGAAACACTAGTCGCCAAACCAATTGAAGATGAACTCTCGACTATTTCTGGATTAAAAAAACTTAGATCCATTTGTAATGAGGGATCTGTTGTGATTGTAGCTGAGTTTTCTTCAGAAACCGTGATTAGTTATGCGGAACAACAAATTCGGGATAAAGTTGCCTTTGCCAAAAAAAAGTTACCGGCAGAGTTAGAGGAACCTGTAATCAAAAGATTGGATCCTGCAGACCAACCAATTTTAAGTATTTCACTCCAATCTAAATTGGGAGAAAATGAGTTTTATGATTTTGCTTCAGAGACAATCAAACAAAGGTTAATCTCTGTTTCGAATGTAGGTTCTGTGGACATTGTCGGAGGGCGCAAAAAAGAGATTTGGGTGGAGCTTGATCGAAACAAATTGAAATCTAGGAATTTATCGGCTACCCAAGTATCGCAAAGAATTGCTGCCGGTGGTGCCAATATTCCTGCGGGAAAGGTTCGGGGGGAAGATTCTGATTTATCCTTTCGAACTATCAATGAATACCGAAGTTTTGATGAAATTCGAAATGTTCCAATTAGTTTTTTAAATAACGAGATTCCTATTCAGTTATCGGATGTAGGTCGAGTTGTTGTTGGTTCGGAAGATGTCACTTCTCTTGCCTTTTGGAATGGGAAACCAGCCCTGTTTTTACTCGTTTACAAACAGTCAGGTGCTAACTCGGTGCAGGTGGCAGAAGCAGTAAAAAAGAAAATTATTGATCTTCAGAAAGAATTTCCGGAAGTCAAATTTGATTTTTATAATGATTCTTCTAAAGTAGTAAAAGACAATGTTTGGGACGTAGAAGAATCCATTTACATTGGAATTGCCCTGACAATTATCGTAGTTTTATTTTTCTTAGGTAGTGTTCGTTCCACTCTGATTACAGGACTTGCTTTGCCTACTTCGCTGCTTGGATCTTTTATCCTGATGAGTTTTGCTGGATTTACGATCAACCAAATGACTTTACTTGCACTTTCTCTTGCAGTGGGACTTCTCATTGATGATGCGATAGTCGTGAGGGAAAATATTCACAGACACAAAGAAATGGGTAAGGATAGTAAACAGGCCGCACTTGATGGAACGAAAGAAGTTACTCTTGCTGTACTTGCGACTACATTTGCGATTCTTGCTGTGTTTGGACCAATTGCTTTTATTGATGGAGTGATTGGGCAAATTTTGCGTCCCTTCGGCCTCACCGTATGTTTTGCGTTACTCATTTCTTTATATGATGCCTTAACTATTGCACCAATGATGTCAGCCTACTTTGGCGGGGAACATAACCCTAAGGAACCGGGTAAAATAGAAAGGTATTTGTCAATACCACTCCGTGCGTTTGATCGGTTCCAAGAAAAATTAACCAATGGTTATGTAAAAACTTTGGGAATATCAACCAAACATCCGTTATTTGTTTTGTCGATAGCTCTACTTATTTTTGTAAGCAGTATATTTTTATCCAAAACATTAAAGTCGGAGTTTATCCCAACGCAAGATTTAGGGCAATTTACGGTTACTTTTGAATTGCCACCTGGTTCTAGTGTAGAAGCTACAAAGGAATTAAATGAGGATGTGAATGCTCTTTTAAGATCCAAAAAGGAAGTCGGTTTGACTGCGGGGTATGTAAAACAAAATAAAATTGATATATACGTGGAATTGGTTTCTTCCAAAAAAAGGGAAATGAATACTCCGCAGTTTAAAGAATATATCAGAAAAGAATTATCCCCTTATGCTTATGCAAAACCGATAGTGAAGAACTACGATGCCATAGGCGGTGGTCAAAGGTCTTTTTCTTTCGTTATAACCGGAAATAATCCAGAGGAAATTGAATCGTATAGTAAACTTGTCTTTGAGAAAGTTAAAAAAATCCCTGATCTAACAGATCCAGACATTAGTCTTCGAGATGGAGCCCCTGAATTCAAAATTGTGCCTAAGGGAGAACAAATTGTGAAGATGGGTGTGAACCCTCAAGCTTTAGGAAAAGAACTTAGAACGATTGTTGAGGGTGATACATCTGCAGTGTTTAGAGAAAAAAACTTAGAGTATGACATTCGTGTTCGTATGTTAGAAGATCAAAGGAATATTGAAAAGAATTTTCGTCAGGTTTCTGTACCAAATATCAACGGTTATCTGGTTCCCCTTTCTTTTGTGAGCTCAGGTGTTTCCACAACTGGCCCTGCTACCATCCAAAGACAAAACAGAAGTCGTTCTGTTGAAATCTCAGCAGATACTAACCCCAATGGGCGCGGGTCCGGATACACAATGTCCGAGTTACAAAGGATATTGAAAGAGGATCTACCTCTTCCGGAAGGAATTAAGGTTTCGTATAGTGGGCAAACAGAAAATTTGGAATCCACAGGAAAGAACATGGCCATTGCGCTTGGTCTCGGAGTTGTGTTTATTTATCTGGTGCTTGCTTCTTTGTATGAGAGTTTTATCATTCCGATTTCTATTTTGGTGGTGATTCCTTTAGCAATGACAGGAGCATTTATTGGATTGTATGTGACTGGAAAATCAATGGATATATTTGCTAATATTGGAATGATTTTACTTTTTGGATTAGCTACGAAAAATTCGATTCTTCTCATTGATTTTGCCAAAGACTTACAAAATACTGGAGTGGATACTCGTACGGCGCTTATCGAAGCGGGTAGGGCGAGGTTACGACCGATCCTTATGACATCGATTGCACTCATTGCAGGTATGATGCCTGTGGCCGTTGGACTGAACGAAGCGTCCAAACAGAGAACCAGTATGGGAGTGACTGTAATTGGAGGTTTGATTTCTTCCACCATTCTTACTCTCTACGTGATCCCTGCGGTCTACCAGTATATAACAAAGTTGATTGATTCCATGAGTAAAAAGAAAAAGTGAGGGTTTTGAATTTGGATCCGGTGCAGATTAGAATATTAGAAAAAGCAGAAGAACTATTCTTGAAGTATGGATATTCCAAGACAAAAATGGAAGAGATTGCGAGTTCTCTGAAGATCAGTCGTAAAACTTTGTATAAATATTACTCCAATAAACAAGACCTTATGGAGTTTTATATGGATTATAAACAGAATGAGATCCAAAAGGTGATTCAGGAAATAGCAAATGATGAAACTCTAACGGCGGTGCAGAAATTTTCGAAAATGCATCGTTCTCTCGTGGAAGAATCGCCTTATGTGATGAACGATTTGTTTATTAGAGAAATTTCAGAAATGTTTCCGTTGCAAGTGGAGCGATTCAAAAAACGAAGGGAAAAAGAAATTCCTGAATCCATTGGAAAAATATTCAACATGGCAAAAATGAAAGGAGAACTTCGGGATGGATTTATGCCCGAAGTTGCCGTACATCTTTTTCTTGCTTCCATTGAAATGATTCTCAGTAACAAAAATTCGATCACAGTTCCATTGAATATCCATGAGTTTCAATTGGAAGTTGTGAATGTAATTTTTTATGGAGTGCTTAAGAGGTAAAACTTAACTCTTTGTAACGAAAACAACTTTCGACATGGTCATTGACAAGCCCACAGGCTTGCATGTGGGCATAGATAACCGTGCTTCCCACGAACTTAAAGCCTCGTTTGATTAAATCCTTACTGAGTGCATCGGATTCTTTTGTGGTTGCGGGAACATCCGATAAACTTTTTCGTTTGTTTTGGATGGGTTTGTGACCAACAAAACTCCAAATGTAAAAATCAAAAGATCCAAATTCTTTTTGAATTTCTAAAAAACGTTTTGCATTGTTGACTGCTGCAAATACCTTCAATCGATTTCTTACAATCGATGGGTCAAGAAGAATAGTTTCTAATTTTTTGTCGGTGAACTTTGCAACCTTGGTTGGTTCAAAGTCTGCAAATAGTTTTCTATAACCTTCCCGTTTCTTTAAGATAGTCGCCCAACTGAGTCCTGCTTGTGCACCTTCTAGGATCAAAAATTCAAAATGGGTTTTGTCATCGTGTACGGGAACACCCCATTCTTCATCGTGGTATTGGATGTATTGGTCAAATTTCAAACACCAGGAACACCGTTCCCATTCTGGGTGAGTTTTCATATCTTTGGAGTCCATTTGGTAAACAAGTTTTTAATTCAATTCCGTATCTAACCATAAGTTAGGAATTGTACGGAAGCAGTCAATGCAATTGCTTTGGCCAGTTTATCGGCGAAATCTAGTCGTTCTATGTTGTATGGGTTTTGGAAAATTAGTAAAAAAATTATTGCCTGTCGATTCTATCCTTTGTTATACTTGTGCTCTTTACGGAATTGACAAAGTTTGAGGAGCAGATATGAATCGATTTTTAATTTTAAAATTACTCGTGGTCTTTATGATTTCCGTTTCTCCGGTATTTGCGGAAGAATGTGAGGAAAATGATCTCTCCTGCCAAATGCAAGGCAAAGTAGAAAGTGCCGAAAATGAACCAGCGTTAAATCCTGATAAGGTGGAAGATAAAGTACATAAATTTTGTACCAAAAAACCAGACAGTAACAAGTGTTTGAAAAATCCTGATTGTTATTGGGATTCTACCGTAAAGGGTGGAAAGTGTAAGGGTAAAGGGCATCCATAGCCATTCACTAGGCAGGGAATTTTGTTTTAGAGATATTCCCTGTTTTATTTACAATCTGTGTAAAAAATTTTCGATAGCAGTGTCTCTTTCCTTTAGTTTGTCAAAAAGAATTCCGTAGTGGTTTGTTTTGATTTCCTTTCCGCTTGAGAATTGTATTTTTGCTAACATGGATTCAAACGATGGTTTAGGGAGTAAGTCATCATTAGGGAATAAATTCATTTCAGTGGCACGAAGTATGAGAGTCGGTGTTTGTATTTTTTCAAAGTCTAGATTTTTGTTTTCTTTAATCTTCGAAATCACTCTTTTGGGGTTCTCAATCAGGTATTTGAATACCATCAAAAGATTCATAGAACCTCCCATTTCTTTTAATTCCTCTTCCATAACGAACTTTGGCATATGGCAAATATATCCGTCCTTAGTTTTTTCTAGTTCGAGTCGGAAATAGTCTTCGATATCTTCTGTCCAATGAGGCACTAGGGGTGAGTTTTTTACTAGTTTCAAATAATCCGAAATCGTTGGATAGGTGACATCCAATCTCTCGAAGGATTGTTGGAGGACCTTTAGAATTTGAAGTCTTTTGGAAAGAGAAAGTAGACCTCCTCCATCCATAAGGATCATAGCCTTGACAACTTCAGGATAGGATATCGCATAACGAAGCGCAATCATACAACCGAAGGAATGTGCAAAAAAAATCGGATTTTTGATTTTGTAATGAGAAATGATACCTCTTAGATCCTTGATATGATTTTGGAATCCATAACCAGACTTTGGTTTGTCCGATTTACCTCGCCCACGTAAATCATACGACAAAACTCTATACCCTAAACGGTTCAATCGTACTGCTAAAGGTTTCATTGAGTATAAATTTCCTGACAATCCATGCAAGCAAACGATTGTTTGTTTATTTCCGGGCCATAGACCTACTCGGATATTAATGCCATTGGTTGTGATAGATTCTTCTTTGTAATTTTTTGATTTTTTTTTGGGTGCAGGTTGACTCATTGGGTAAACTTGAAAGTATTTCATTCCTTTCGTAAATAAAATTTGAATATATTTTCGATCTTTATCGAAACCTTCTGTATCCGTTTACTTTTGCTTTTTTATAATCCTATTTTTCGTAATCAAATTGTAATATAAATTTATTAAATATAATTTCTCTAAAAAGATTAAATTTGAGATCATGAGTTCTGTCGCTTCTTTACCATATTTGGTTCCGTGATTTTTTGATGATATAACGAGGGTTCTTAGGTTAACAATTGATGCTTAGAGGAATGAAACGTCTTAATCGATATGAAAACAGAATTTTAAAAATTGTTAAGTTAGGTGGTAAATTAGTTCGATTCAAACAATTTGGATTTTCCACAAAAACGGAAGAAGGATTTCGATTCCCTATTTATGTTTTAGAAATTGGAAAGGAGAAAGCAATTAAACGGAATGTCGCCGGTGTTGTTGCTGGTGTTCATGGCCTTGAAACCATTGGGATCCGAGTTCTATTGGATTTTTTAGATGATCTTTTTTCACGCAAAACATCCGAATTATATCGAGAAATTAAAGATGGGGAACTTGGAATTGTCTGTATTCCGATCTTAAATCCTGGTGGGGTAGCAATGAAACGTAGGTCGAATCCAGGCGGAGTCGACTTGATGAGAAACTCTGGAGTGGAAGCAGTGAAGGCCCCTTTCTTTTTCGGCGGACATAAGATTTCAAATGTATTTCCTTATTACAGAGGGAATGTTTTACAGGCAGAATCCAAAGTTTTGGATCGCTTTTACACCGAATATCTGTTACCTGCTGAAAACTTTATGATTCCGGTTATTGATGTTCATTCAGGTTTTGGTGCCGTAGACCATGTTTGGTGGCCTTATGCGGGTACTCATGAGCAGTGCGCAGATGAATCACTGTTTCAGAAAATAGCTAACCATCTAACAACAAAATTCAATCATATTCTTTATCGGTTCGGTCCACAAAGTGAAACATACACAACCCATGGTGATCTTTGGGACAGGTTGTATAATGAATACCAAAAAGCAAAGGCCCAATCGAATCCGAATGGTTCAAGATTTCTCCCGTTAACATTAGAAATTGGGACTTGGTCCGACATTCAATTGGATCCTTGGAAAGTATTTCGTAAACGTGGTATCTTTAATCCGGCTCGCGAATCGAAGCAAGAGTCGATCATTAGTCATAGAAAATTTTTAGCAGACGTTTTGCGACTGGCAAAAATGAAATCGAAAGATTTAGATTAAATGTAGTTTCGGAAGATTAAGATCAAAAATTTATACGATTTCTCTGCCGAGGAATTTTGATTTTCCTAATAAATATTGAATCACTCGAACCACGTTTTCTTTTTTACTTTCTTCCGATTTTAGTTGAACGATATATCTCATGATTTCATTTTGAAGAGAAGGACTTAAGGTTTCAAACTTAGCTTTTGCTTTTTTGTTTTTCTCCAATGCTGTCTTAAGTTCAAAGATATCAAAATATGTTTTGGTAAAAATACAAAAGGATTAATCCCTATGATCTCGATTTTGGCAGAAAATGTTAGGAAGGGAAAATTAGACATTCCATTTTTGTATGAAATTAGTTGGGGTCCTATCAATCAATTTTTTAGCGATAAATGATTTCTTTTTCATTTCGCGAATTTATGTATTTTTTTTCAAATTATCACTTTACCATAACCAAAATCCTGTTATAGTTTATCGTCTAGGTAAATCCAGGATGACTCTGGTTTTGGTAATATATGTATCAAATAAGTGAAGTACTAAATCTTATTTTTGATAGTGTAGGGCTATTGATAACTTTGCGGTTACTAAACTCGGGGTTAATTCCCAAATTTTACTTTTTGATTTTTGGTTTTTTATGCGTATGGCTGAGCAATGTTTTCACTGTTGTTGAGGGTTTCTTTTTTCATGATTTTTTTAATCTCCTCGAACATTCATTCTATTTTATCGCCTCACTTCTTTTTTTGGTGAGTTTAAAAAAAGAAATTCTGGTGTCAGATCGCTGATATGAATTTTGTAACATTATTAAATCTTTCCTCGTTATGCGTCTACTTGGTTGCGATTTTTATCATAATCAAAAATTTGATCCGTCGCCCTAGTTATCGTGGAGAAGGGACTTTTGTTTTAATTTTGGCAATTATTCCTTGTTATGTGAGTATTTCCAATGTATTTGAACATGGATATTCTATTGACTATTTCGATGATTACGAAGGCTTTTTTAAAGACCTTTATGCTATGTTTTTTCTTATCTATTTGTATGTTCATTCTGTAAAAAAGGAACAAAGTCAAAGAATCGAACATGAAAGGCAAATTAAGTCCGACTTAAAGTTGAAATCGAAGTTGCTCACAGAAATTCATCATAGGGTGAACAATAATTTGCAAATCATATCCGGTCTTTTGGCTATGCAGGTCGAATCGGAGAATGATCTTAAGTTAACTACTTCACTTGGTTTAATTCAAAATAGGATTATGGCCATTGCCTCGGTTCACAAAATTATTTACGGCTCCCCAAATTTATTGTATGTTGATTTAAATCTTATATTTAATTCTATATTAGGTAATTTGAAAGTAACCTATTTGAACGAAAAAAACAATATCGAATTACATGAGTTAATTGAAGAAGGTTTGGAAATGGATTTGGATCGGGCCATTCCTATGGGATTGATACTTAACGAACTAGTCTCCAATTCCTTCCGTCATGCTTTTTTGAATCGTGTGCAAGGGAAAATCGAAGTTAGCCTAGGCAGGCTAGAAAACCAATTTGTCCTTGTTGTGAAAGATAATGGATTAGGAATGGACGATGAAGTATTCGATGGAAAAGGGATTGGATTAACGCTTGTTAGAAATCTAGTGAAACAATTGCGGGGGACTATCGAAATTGTTAAAACTAACGGGACGAATTTTAATATCCGATTTCCCATTCTGAATGAAAATCCCATTCAAATTTAAGGAATTATTTTCTTTTAGAATCAATTCTCTGTTCAAGGGACTATTACTTTACTGGTTAAATAGGTATCTCTGAATCCTCCTGGTCCTTCCTGGACAAGATAGGATGACAAAACAACACACGCATTGTTATAAGTAGTTACATCAAATGATCTTGGATCGGTTTGGTAGGTACTCATACCAATGGGAGAAAAATGTTCGATGTAAGAGAAACCCGCAGGTCCAGTTGTGCCACCTACTGTGGAACTGGTGCTATCTAAATATAAATATTCTTCTGTATTAGTTCCTACCGATGTTTTTGCTATATATTCCATTTGATTGCCAACCAAATCGACAACCAAACAATGTGTTGCACAATTCCCAATGGTAGCAGGTGCAGTCACACTTCCAGCACAAGGCGATGCGGGCGGTGGTGGTGGAACCGTGTCTACACTTCGATTTCCTTTTGCATCGTCGGTCGAACCCACTACTATGATTTTATAGGAGGCGTTTACTTCAGGGGTGATAAATAAAAAATAGCCAGCATATTTATCATAAATACTAACTTTGATATAATTGAGGACATTATAATTATCAGCGGCCATGGTAATTATATTTGGTCTACCCATATAGGCATCTAACCTTTTAAAAGCGGATAGATCGGAACCGGCTTGGAATTTAACATAGATAAATTGGTATTCTGTGGGAATTCCACCACTATAAGAGACAGAACGTTTGGTTTCATAACTTATGGTTGGTAAAGTGATGGCATTTGGTGGGATGGCCGGAGCGTTTGGTGGCGTGGATGTGATTTCCCGAACGGATATAATTTTTCCATTCTTTTTAAAAGTTAGAATGAATTTGAATATTTTTGTGTAATCAGAATAAGAGAAAACAACGGAGTTGGTTTGGAATGTGTCCTCCATTTGTGTGATCTGGCCTGAAACTACGCCTGTTTTGGAATTGTATGAGATATCATTTGGGTTTCCCATGTATGCTTCGATCGTTTCAGAGTTTTCTTTCGAAGTTTTCAATTTATACTCAATCACAATGTCTTGGAATTGAAAGTTTCCATCTTTTCGGTAATATGTAGTTGAGTGAACCGATTGAAATTTATCTTCAAGAGTTGGGTCGGCCGGAGCTCCTGGACCTCCGAGGGAACCCAAAAGGGCAAGCGCAGACATGTCCTTTTTGGTAGACTGACCGTTACACGAGAGTAGAAAAAGTGAAAAAATAAAAAACGAAATAAAATTAGAAAAGCGCATCTAACCCAATTAACAATTGAAGGAAAAAAATTATTCACTTTTTTGTTTTATTTTAAAATTTCAGAATATTTCAACATTCACAACATTAGAATATATAAAAGTATCTAAATTGTCATGAAATTATGTTATCAAACTAATTCATTCATGGATAACGCTACTATTCTAATTCTACTAGAATAGGCTTTTGGTTTATTCGTTTTATAGGTTTAGGATTTCGCCTAAGTTTCTAATGCAGTGTGTTGCCGAATCTTTAAACGGAAATTTTCCTTCTGGGTCAAGATAGATGGTTTCTACACCGGCAGCAGTTCCCGCATCTAAATCAAAAACATAATCACCAATCATAACCGTATCGATTGGGTTTGCGTTCCAAAGATCCATCAATCGATAGATCCCTTCAGGATTTGGTTTGGGCAAGGCACGTTCCCGACAAAAAATAAAATCTGAATGAAAGTAATCAATTAAACCTGCTGCCTTTAAGGTTTCAATGGAATTAGGGAAACTATTCCTAGTTAGGATACCCAGATTGTATGTTTGTGTTTTGAGTTCCTTTAATAATTCAGAACTTCCTGGAGATGGGATAGACAACCTCGCAATTTCTAATTCAATTAAATCTAATTGGATATGTTTCTTTTTTGCTTCTTCTGTTGGAAGTTTGGATAGAGAAGTGAGTATGTCCGTATCCAAAGGAATGTCTAATTCTCGTTTTATGGCGTCAAAGTCATGTTTGGCGATGGTTAAGGTGCCATCCATATCGAAGATCCAGTTCTTTTTTCTTTTGAAAAAATTCATAGATTGATTCCTTTATAATTCATTTTTAGAGTTTATATTTCTAAAACTGAATTCTTCCTCAGAAGGAAGTTTTAGAAAAACAGGTTTTGGTTCTAGATTTTTAATTCGTTTCTGCAATGAAAATTCATGTTCGCCTGGAATGGATAAAGATTCTATCCACCGAGATAACGTCTTAGTTGTATAAATTCCACATAATGGTTCTAAACCTGATTTTGACTCATAATAGATTCCGGATACTGGTTCTCGTTGTTCTTGGAGTGTATCTAACAATCTTTTGATGGTTCTTTCTTCGATATAGGGAATATCGATCGGTAATACAAAGATAAAATCTTTCAACAGGTTGTTTTCTTTTAAATATAAATAGGCAGATAGAATTCCTTTTAGGGGTCCTTCTATGGGAATTTCCTGATCTAAAATAAGTGAGGTTTTTTGTACATACTTAGAATAAGAATCTACTTGATCGTTTCGAAGCGAAACATAGATGGAATTGCTCAAGCGGTTCAGTTTTTCTAAGATGTGACCAAGAAAATGCGAATTCGGAGTGATCGGTACAAATCCTTTGTCTTCTCCCATTCGTACACTTTGTCCACCGGCAAGAAGAACAAAAATTGGATCAGTGATTGTGGGTATCATCCACGCAGCCTTGTGACCATTCGGAACTTCCATCCACATAATATTCCTTTTTCCAAATAGGAACTTCGTGTTTGACTCGATCAATGATATACCGGTTTGCTTTGTATGCTTCGTCTCTATGGATGGCGCCAGTGTTAACAATCACCGCTACTTCACCTAACATGAGTTTTCCAAGTCTGTGGATACATTCGGCATATTGTAAGTCCCATTTTTTTAACGTATCACTGATTATGTCGGCGATCATTTGGTTTGCCATTTCAGAATAGGCTTCATACTCTAAATGGGTAACGGACCTTCCGTCATTAACGTCTCGTACGATCCCTGCAAAAAGAACGTATCCTCCCATACTGGGAAGTGGAGGGAATTCCGTGGGAAGTCCTAATTTGTTCTCGGTAATGTGTTTGAATTCTGTATTAGTTTCCATTTAACCACCGCTTGATGGAGGAAGGATTGCCACGACTGCACCATCGACAATAGAATCTGAATCTTTGGCAATGATTTGGTTGATGGAGATGCGGCTGATTTTGATTAAGTTCGTAGCATCTGGGTTTAAATTGCTAAGATAGGATTTTAATTCCGAAACTGATTTGGTTCCATCAAAACTGAGTTCTTGTTTGGATGGAAAATAATCTTTGAGGGCAGCAAACGATAACAACAGGATTTTCATTTATCCTCCAATAAATTTCATAGAAAGTTCAGAGCCAGTAAATTGCATTTTTTTTGTATCCATCGCCTGCTGCAAAACAAAAGGTACTGCAGAAGGATCCGAAGGAAGGTCAAAGGAGGTCTGGTCACTCAAACATCCATAAATCCTACCAAGAGAATCCATGCGTAATCGATTGCAACCTTCGCAAAATGGCTCGGTATGATTGGCAATAATTCCAAAAATAAAACCTTCGTCTGTTATATGATAGGTGGCAGTAGAGTCCGGCGCTGTAGGATAAGCTTGGAAATTGTATTTTTTTTGGATGGTGCTTCGAATTTCTTCTGCGGAATAAAAACAATCGGAATGTTCTTCTTGCAGGGGGCCCATTTTCATAAACTCTAAAAACCGAATGGGAATTCCATTTTCCCCCGACCATTGTAAGAGATCAAGAATTTCCAATTCATTATAACCTTTTAAAACTGTGCAATTGACTTTGACATCCAAGCCGAATGTTTTTGCTTCTAAAATTCGTTGTAACAACCGTTCAATGGGTAGTTTGCGGTCACTCAGTTTTTCAAAACCTCCTTGCGAAAAACTATCTAGAGAGAAGTTCATCCTTGTGAGTCCTGCCTGTTTCATTTTCTGGATGAGTCCATCCTCAAAAAATCCGTTAGAGGTTATGGCAATTTCATTGATTGCAATTTCTTTTAGTTTTTGAATTAATAAGACAAGGTCTTTATGAAGTGTCGGCTCTCCACCTGTTAGGTGGACTTCTTTGAGTTGGATATGAGATGTAAGAGTTTTGATTTTGGATTCTAATAGTTCAGGACTTAGGTAATGAATTTTTGGATAGAAGTTCGTAAGATCTGGTTTGTTTTTCGGTGCGCAATAAACACAGGCAAAACTGCAATGAGAGAGAATACTCACTCGAAGTACTTCAAATTTTCTAGTATTCGCTTTCACCTTAAGGTCGAGTTTAATCTAGTTTTCTTACTTGAAAACAAAAATAGGAAGATAAATTCGTTTATTAAACTATTTTACTTAAAAGTGTAATTTCTCCTTGATTGCCTTAAATCCTTAATTCTTCTCTAATTTATGGGTACAGAAGAGGAAGCATTCTTCCAACGCCAAGTCCAGGTTCCCGAAATTGGTCGTAGTGGCCAAAAAAAATGGCGAGAGTCATCTGTGCTGGTCATCGGACTTGGGGGACTAGGCTGTCCTGCTGTTTTGCAACTGGCCCTTGGTGGAATTGGTCGGATTGGCCTTGTTGATTTTGATATTGTGGAAGTTTCAAACCTTCATCGCCAAACATTGTTTACATTTAGAGACATTGGCCTACCCAAAACAGAAGTGGTCTCTAAAGTTTTGTTGGAACATTGTCCTTGGTTAGAGATCCAATGTTTTTCGGAACTGGTTTCGGAAAATACAAATCCGAATCTCCTCGATAGTTGGGACATCGTTTTAGATTGTACCGATACCATTTCTTCTAAGTATACAATCAATGATCTTTGCATTCAAAAATCAGTTCCTTTAGTCACTGCTTCCGTATTTCGCACGAGCGCTCAGTTCGCGATTTTCTCTGAAAAAGGAAAACCGTGTTACCGTTGTTTGTTTCCTAGTTTAAAAGAAGGGGATACCTTGAATTGTAGTTTGGGTGGTGTGCTCGGTGTACAAACTGCACTGGCAGGAACCTACCAAGCCTCCTTGGCTCTGCAGTATCTTTTGGATCCAAACTCGACAGACTTATCTTCTGTATACTTTATGGAATGGAATCCTCCCACATTATACCAATCTAAGATAGAGGCAAATGTCGATTGTCCTGTTTGCGGAAAGGGAACCAAAGAAACAAATGCGATTTTTGAAGATAGAGGAATACATCCAAGCGAATTCATAACTTATAAAAACCAAGGAAATACTCTGCTTGTGGATGTCCGAGAAAAAGAAGAAACGGACTCACTCCCCGTTCCCGATGCTTTTTTATTGCCTCTATCCGAATTGGAAAAAGGGTATCTTCCCAAGTTTTCAAAAGACCTAATTCTTGTTTGTATTTGCGAAACAGGAGTTCGCTCTAAAAAAGCACTCTCTTATTTACAAACTGCAAATGACGTTTATTCGCTCATCGGGGGACGGCGATCCTATTCCCAGTATTTAAATAACCAACCTTTCCTTTAGGCTGGTTGTTTTCTAATCGATACTTTGATTCCGCTAAAGGCTGCGTTCCCCGAAAACTCATCAATCGCCTGATCATCGGTAAGATCGTTGATACTCACTCCTGAAAATTCAGTAGCCACTTTTTGGTTGGTTCCTCCGCGATTGTGTCCAAAACCATGAGGAATGCTCACAACACCTTGCATCAGTTCTTCGGTGATTTCTACGGGGATTTGAATTTTACCAACAGAAGATTCGACAATCACTTCTTCCTCATTGATAATTCCCAAATGGTTGGCATCACTAGGATGGATCATCACAGTACAGCGCGCTTTACCTGTCATGAGTTTTGGTAGATTGTGCATCCAAGAATTATTACTTCGCAAATGCCTTCTGCCTATCAGTAGAAAATGAGATTTGTCAGAGCTAAACTTTTCCCATTCAGAAAACTTGCCATTCAGCCTTGGCAGGTCTTCTTTTAAAATTTCTGGGAAGAGATGGATCCTTTTGTCTTCGGTATACAAACGCTCTGGAAAGCTAGTTGTAAGTGGTCCTAAGTCCACACCATGAGGACTGTTTTTTAATAGCTCCAAACTCATTTCTTTGTTATGAGGTCCTTTGTTTCCATAAGGTCCTGATTTGAGTGCGTGGTCAATGATACTAGCGGGTGTTAGTTTTGTTTTGATGATGTCTTTGGGGAGTTCTTTACCGGCACGGGTTAGTTCCAAACGTTTGGTTAAATCAGAAAAAATCTCCCAATCATGTAACATTCCGGGTTCTGGTGTAAATAATGGTTGGTTGTATCTTGCTGTATTCCGAACCGCAAATACATTAAAAATCAAATCATAATGGTCATGTTCTAAAGCGGAAGTGGGAGGTAAGATGTAGTGTGCATGTTTTGTGGTTTCATTCAAATAAAAGTCTACACTCACCATAAAATCCAAACTAGATAGGGCTTTATCCAGCTTTGTTCCGTTAGGTGTAGATAATACTGGGTTCCCTGCCGAAGTGAATAGGGCACGAATTTTTCCTTCCCCTTCTGTGAGTATTTCTTCGGCGAGTGCTGCCACAGGAAGTTCGTCACTGAATTCAGGAAGTTTGCGAACTCGCGATTGATAGGTATTAAAACTTCCTGGAGAAGAACGCATCACAGATCCTTCTCCCACTAAGTCGACAGCGGGGAGTGTGAACATAGCACCGCCCTTTTTGTCTAAATTGCCTGTGACAATATTGATCACGTTGATGAGCCACTGGCACACAGCTCCGAACTCTTGAGTGGACACACCGACTCTCCCGTAACAAACCGCGGAAGGTGCATTCGCAAATTCAAATGCAATTCTTTCTATGGTTTCTTTGGGAACTCCTGTGATTTTGGATACTCTTACGGGACTGTAATCTTTTGTGACTGTTTGAATGGTTTGTAAGTCTTCTTTACGGACTAGGTCATTTGGTTTTGTCAGTTGTTTTTCAAAAAGGACATGGAGGATGGCAAGTAGGAAGTAGGCATCGGTTCCTGGTTTGATAAACAAATGTTCATCTGCATGAGTAGCTGTTTCCGATTTACGAGGGTCGACCACCACATACTTTCCCCCTCGGTCTTGGATGGCTTTTAATCTTTTTTTGACATCAGGGACACTCATTAAACTTCCGTTAGATGCAAATGGATTCCCACCTAAAATGAGAAAAAAATCGGTATGGTCAATGTCTGGGATGGGGACTAGGAGTTGGTGGCCAAACATCAAATAAGAAAGTAATTGGTGGGGTAACTGGTCTACTGAGGTGGCGGAAAAATTATTTTTTGTTTTGAGTCTACTGGCAAACCTTTGTCCGAGTAACATAGAGCCGTAGTTGTGAACGGTGGGATTTCCATTATAGATGGCAACGGAATCATTTCCATAAGTGGTTTGAATTTTAACAAGTTGAGTTGCGATGTCGGAGAGGGCATCCACCCAAGAAACAGTTTCCCATCCCGTTTTTGTTCTTTTCTGAGGGAATTTGATCCGATCGGGGTCTTGGTAGAGGCTTTTTAGTTCGGGACCTTTGGGACAAATATGGCCACGGCTAAACTGATCTTCCGGATCTCCTTTAAATCCTTGGATGGAGCCATCTTTCAGTTCGATTTGTAGTCCACACATTGCCTCGCATAAACTGCAAGACCGATAATGAATTTGATCCATAACTCTCTCCTAAGACAGAAATCCTAAGAGAAAGTTTTTCTTTAGACAAGTTTAAAATGAATCGATTTTTTGCAAAATCGACTCTTTCGACGTTCTATGTTGCAGAAACCAAATTGGATTTCTTCTCGCCAGTTGGTAGAATTTGACTCATTTCATCACCTACTTCCTTTTCTTCTTCCGTTGAAAATTTTACGAGTAAAGTAAAGAAGGACGCAATGGTCACTGTAATTCCGATGATTAGGAGTGCGTTTTGGTAGGTTAGGTCCCCTCGGAATAAAAATCCCGCAGACACTGCTCCCGCATTTCCACCAGCACCCACAATTCCAGACACTGCTCCAATTGCTTTTTTGTTAATGAAAGGAACAACGGAGAATGTAGCTCCTTCGGACATTTGCACAAACAAACTAAAAACAATCATGGACGAGATGGCAAGGATCAGTGAACTCATTTGTGAAAACAAAATCAAACATAGTCCTTCCCCAGCAAGCACGGCGCTCAACCAAACAACTCTTCCGCGAAGTCCCCATTTGATTCCGAACTTATCGCCAAAGGCGCCACCGAGGGTTCTTGCAAACAAGTTCATGAGTCCAAAAAGTCCAGCGATGAGGCCCGCAGTGGCAGGAGACAATTGGAACTGGTCTACATAATACAAGGCAGCAATGTTATTGATCGTAAGTTCGATTCCGAAACATGCACCGTAAGCAAGGAAGAGTAACCATACTCTAGGGTCTTTGATCACGAGTAAAAAGTTACTCAGTGAATTTTTCTTTCCCCCTTGGAAAGTTGGATAAGTTTCTTTGATGTCTTTAAAGTTTCCACCGGGAGTGTCTTGTGTTCCGAAGTAATAGATGATTCCCATAAAAAACAAGGCAGCACCCGGAACCACCATAGCAAGTCTCCAGGAAACTCCCGTTGTAAATCCGAAGGCAACAAAAAATCCAAATAGAATGGGCATGACCATTTGAGTCACACCACCACCTAAGTTACCCCATCCTGCCGTGGTTGCATTGGCTGTACCAATGATGTTTGGAGCAAACATAACAGAAGTATGATACTGAGTGATCACAAAAGAAGCACCAATAGCTCCAATAGCCAATCGTAATAATAAGAATGATAGATAACTATCAGCAAGACCAATACACATAACAGGGATTGATCCTAAAGTCAAAAGAAATGTATAAGCAATCCGTGGTCCAATTTTGTCACACAACCAACCGATAAAGAGTCGCATAAAGATGGTTATGGCTACCGAGGCAATGATGATGTTTCCTATTTGAGCTTTTGTTAAAGAAAGTTCCTCTCTAACATAAACCATAAGGGGAGCGATGCCAAACCATCCAAAAAAACATAGAAAAAATGCAATCCATGTTAGGTGGAAGGTGCGCATCTGGGGTGTCGCCAGGCTGAATAATTCGATTTTAGTTGCTTTCGCATGAGGTGTAATGGTCACGGTGCGTGTACTCCTTATGCTGATAAACAGTGCAAAAAGCGTACCAGAGCACGAAATGACCTAAAATGGGTTAAAACGCCCTAAAACTGAACTTTACGCTTATGGTTTTCCCTGATGTAGAATATGTACTACAATCGGGCAATTTTTTGACCAAAAACCGCATGAACTGCGTACCAATTGTACAAGTATTGCGCATACTTGTTTCACCAAGGCAAAAATTCGATCATATCCCCTGGTTGGATTTGTGAGAGTTCGCTTGGAAAGACTGCAAGTCCATCGGAGAAAATGCCGGCTCTTACATCACCACTTCCATTAAAAGCAGTTGGTGAGAGATAAGTTTTGTCCGTTGTTTCAAATCTTACAGGGAAAAATTCAGTAAGACCACCTTTTCTTTGTTTTGTGGAAGAAAAGGGGAGTTTATAAGAAGGAAGTTGGTTTTGTCCATAGGACTTTCTCAAAAAAGGTTCGAGAAAAATTCGAGAACAGGTTTGGACACTGAATGGATTTCCTGGCATTCCAAAGACTACAGTGTTTTTTCTTTTTCCAAACCAAATGGGTTTTCCTGGTTTGATTGCTGTTTTATGGAAAATAAGTTCAACACCTAATTTTTGTAATATGGATGGTACAAGGTCC
This sequence comes from Leptospira wolbachii serovar Codice str. CDC, assembly GCF_000332515.2. Taxonomy (NCBI): domain Bacteria; kingdom Pseudomonadati; phylum Spirochaetota; class Leptospiria; order Leptospirales; family Leptospiraceae; genus Leptospira; species Leptospira wolbachii. The sequence goes on along the minus strand of NZ_AOGZ02000001.1, from coordinate 257,832 downwards.
ATACTGCCCATAGAAACTCCTCCCGATAAAATTAAAATATCCGCATCTAACCCTTTTTGAATTTGTTCGGTGAGTTCTGATTCTAAATCAGGAACATGGGTAACGGACTCTGGTTGGATTTTGTATTTGGAAAGAATGGAGGAGATTGTATAAGAATTGGAGTCTCTAATTTGATAGGTGAGGGGGGATTGGTGTATAGGAACTACTTCATTTCCTGTGGAGATGATATGAACTTCGGGTGCTTTGACAACTGGAACTTTATCTTTGCCGAGACTTGCTAGGAGAGAGAATTCAGAGGTACCAATTTGGATTCCTTTTGGCAAAACCAATTGGTTTTTTCTTACATCTTCTCCTTGTTTTGCGATATTTTGCCAAGGTTTCACCTCTTTTAAGGAAAACGAAACTTGTTTTTCTCCATTCGATCCACTGAGAGTCGCATCTTCGATTTTGATCACAACATCCAAACCATCGGGAACAGGGGCACCGGTCATAATCCGAATGGCCAATTCATTTGGCTCTAAATCCATACTCATTCCCGCAGGAAGTTCTCTGTGGTAAGGATAGATTTGGTTTTGTGCATAACCATGGGAATGGATCGCAAATCCATCCATCGCCGAACGATGAAAAGGTGGGTAATCCCGATCGGCAGTGACATCTGCACTAAGCACTCGCCCTAGACTTTGATTTAAAGATACCAGTTCAATCGGATAAATTCGAACTTCCGATAGAATTTTATCGAGGGCCTCTGCGTAGGAAATCAATGTCCCTCTCCTCGCATCATTTTTTTGGCATGAAAGATCGCAGGTAGAATGGCAGTCATACTTTCTCTTGCTCCATTGCTACTTCCAGGAACAGAAACAACGAGAGATTTTCCAATTCTACCAGCAATAGAACGTGACAACATCGCAAAAGGAGTCCTGTCTTGTCCGAAGGAACGCATCACCTCCGCAACACCAGGTAACTCTTGTTCTAAGATTACTTTTATCGAATCGGTTGTATTGTCCCTAGGTCCAAGGCCCGTGCCACCGGTAGTCACAATCAGATCAATTTTTTCTTTGGCCCAATTGGTGATGGTTTCTTGGATTTCTTTTGGTTCATCGGGGACAATTTTAATTTCTAAAACATCCACCCCTTCTTGGATGAGAAGTTCGGAGATAACCTTTCCCGATCCATCTTCTTTTTTACCAGCAAAACAAGAATCGGAACAAACTAGAATTTTTGCATTGGAACCGGCGGCAAATTTGGAAATTTGTGCATCTGTTTTTCCTCCCTTCTTTTCTAGGAGTTTGACAGAAGAGATTTCTATTTCTTTATCAATGGGTTTTAAGAGGTCATAAATCACAAGAGCGGCAACTGTAACGCCAGTTAGGGCTTCCATTTCGATTCCTGTTTTGCCTATGGACTTGGCTTTCGTTTGGATGCGGATGGCATTTTTTTCTTCTATGATTTCAAATTGAACCGAAAAGGAATCGATGGGAACGGGATGGCAATGGGGGATGAGTTCTGAAGTTTTTTTGGATCCGAGTAAGGCTGCAGCCTTAGCTACACCAAAGAGATCCCCTTTGGGTAATGTGTTGGCTTTAACTCTTTCAATTGTCTCCGCTTTACAATACACATACCCTTCTGCTTCTGCATACCGAAGGGTGGTTCTTTTGCCTGTAATATCATTCATTCCTATCCCTTATAAGGGCGTGAGAATGGAAGAATAGTCATTTTTCAAATTTTCCATCTCACGATAGAAACGAACAATCTCTCCGATCACAAGAATGGCAGGAGATTTGACCTCGTTTTCTTCAATGATGGATTGGATCGAATTTAAATTTCCAGTAAAGACTCGTTCTGTATCGAGAGTTGCGTTTTGAATGACTGCGATGGGAGTATCTTTTGCATTGCCCGCATCTAGGAGTTCAGAGACAATGAGACCAATCGAATTTAAGCCCATATAAACCACTATGGTTTTCCCAACACAGTTGAGATTTTTAAAACCTTCGGAATTGGCTCCATCCTTCTTGTGTCCCGATAGGAAAAGGATCTCTCTGGCATAGTCTCTATGGGTTAATGGAAATCCTAAGGAAGAGGCTACTCCCGAAGCCGTAGTGATCCCCGCAACAATCTCACATTGGATTCCTTCCGATAAGAGGGCCGCAAACTCTTCCCCCACACGTCCGAAAATAGAGGGATCTCCTCCTTTTAACCTAACAACGGTTTTGAATTCGTTTGCAGCTTGGATGAGTTTAGAATTGATTTCGTCTTGCAAACAACTATGGATTCCCAGTCTTTTCCCAACATAAACCAATTGGATTTTTTTTCGACAAACTCCAAGAATCCGAGGGGAAACCAAATCATCATAGAAAACAACATCTGCTTTCCGTAGTGTTTTGAGTGCTTTGACAGTGAGTAGTTCCGGATCTCCCGGGCCTGCACCGACCAAATACACTTTACCTTTGTTTGTCTGGTGGCTTCGCGCATCCATAGACTTAACGATTAACCTTTGTTACCTGTAATCGAAGGATCTACTTCCAAATAGACAGATCCATTTTCCACAATGACTGGATATAAGTTGACTTTGTAATTTTCTCCACTAAGACATTCACCACTGGTGAGTGAATAATTTCTTTTATGAAGAGGGCATACTACTTTTGGATCGCCATTGGTATCTCCGAGATATCCTCTAGATAAAACCATATCTCCAGTGTGGGGGCAGGCATTGTCGCAAGCATACCATTCGTTTCTTGATTCAAAGTAGAAGATCGCAATTTGTTTTTCGCCCACTTTTGCCGAGACTCCGCCTTCTTTTTCAAATTCAGAAACTGGACCTATGAATACTCGTTCTTTGTTTTTTGTATCTACTGACATTTTCTTTCTCCTGTTTATGAATTGACTAAATCTTTTTCTACCCAATCCACTGGGCGGATCTGGCCACGTTCTTCGATGAATTTGATATTAGGATCTGTTTCGTTACTGTTCACAAAATGTCTAAACTTCTTTTGTTTTTCAGTATCTTCTACAACATCTTTCCACTCACAGAGATATGTGTTTACAAGAGCATTCATCTCTTCATCTAGTTGTGAGTTGATTCCCAAACGGTCATTGATCACTACATCTTTTAAGTAATCAATTCCCCCTTCTAGTTGTTCTAACCAAGTAGAGGTTCTCATGAGTTTGTCTGCCGTTCTGATGTAAAACATCATATAACGGTCGATATACTTGATGCATGTGTCTTCATCTAAGTCTTCTGCAAAAAGAATCGCATGTTTCGGATTCACTCCTCCGTTTCCACCGATATAAAGGTTCCAACCTCTTTCTGTGGCAATGATTCCAAAATCTTTTCCACGGGCTTCTGCACATTCACGAATACAACCGGACACTCCGCACTTTAATTTATGTGGGGCACGAATTCCTTTGTATCGTTCTTCTAATTTGATCGCAAAAGATGTACTGTCTTGCACTCCAAACCGGCACCAAGTAGAACCCACACAACTTTTGACAGTTCGCATGGACTTTCCATAGGCATGCCCACTTTCAAATCCAAACTCGATCAAATCCTTCCAGATCGCAGGGAGTTGGTCAATACGTGCACCTAACAAGTCGATGCGTTGTCCACCAGTGATTTTACAATAGAGATTGTATTTTTTGGCAACATCTCCAATCGCAATGAGTTTCTCAGGAGTGATTTCCCCTCCAGGGATTCTCGGAACGACAGAGTAGGTTCCTCCTCTTTGGATATTGGCGAGATACTTATCATTGGTATCTTGGATTTCTCTATGTTTGAGAATGGGTTCGTTCCATACGCTGGCAAGGATGGATGCAACGGCTGGTTTACAAACTTCGCATCCGTTTCCGCGACCGACTTCTTTGATCACATCGGGAAAACTTTTTAATGATTTTACTTTAATGACTTGGAAAAGTTCTTTTCTAGAAAATTTGAAATGTTCACAGAGATGTTCTGTGACTACCTTTCCTTGGACTTTTAATTCTGCTTTGAGAATAGAGTTGACTTGTGGCAAACATCCACCACAACCACTACCCGCCTTGGAACAATTCTTTAAGCTAGTAATGTCGTAACATTCTTTTTCACGAATGGCAGCGAGGATATTTCCTTTGGAAACATTATTACAAGAACAGATTTTTGCTTCATCTGGCAAAGCATCGGCCCCAAAAAGATTTTCTGCGGAAACAGAACCAACAATCAAGGTTTCCGGCTCTTCTGGAAGTTCCATTTTGTTTAAATAAAAGGAAAGTAGATTTCCATAAGCTTTTGCATCTCCCACAAGGATTCCACCGAGTAGGTATTTACCGTCAGGAGAGATGACTAATTTTTTATAAACACCACTTCTTGGATTTTTAAAAACAATGGGAATGTGTTCTGATTGACCAAGGGCATCTCCAAAAGAAGCCACCTCCACTCCAATTAACTTCAGTTTTGTGGATAAATCTGAGCCAATATACACCTTTGGTTTGCTGCCAGGGCTACATAAATTGAAGGCAAGAGTTTCTGCCATCTCATAACCTGGCGCCACTAGCCCATAAATAAAATTTCTATGTAATGCTACTTCGCCAATGGCATAAATTCCATACACATTGGTTCCCATTCCATCATCGACGATGATACCACCGCGTTCCCCCACAGCAATGCCCGCTTCTTTGGCGAGTTCATCTCGTGGACGAATCCCTGCAGAGACAATGAGCATATCGAACTGAAGGCTACCGCCATCTTTGAATTCGAATCCTTCGATTTTTTCATTGCCAAGGACTTTTTCCGTTTGTTTGTTTAGATGGATTTCAACGCCAATCTCTTCGATTTTGGATTTTAAAATGGCAGCACCACCATCATCCAATTGCCTTGGCATAAGCCTTGGAGCAAACTCCACAACATGCGTTTCTTTTCCTAAATCAACAAGAGCTTTGGCAGCTTCGAGTCCGAGAAGTCCCCCACCAAGCACAGCAGCCTTCTTTACTTTTTTGCTGTATTCCATTGTTTGTTCTAGGTCTTCAATGGTTCTATAAACAAAAACTCCTTCTTTATCTAAACCTTCCAGTGGAGGTACAAAAGGAGAGGATCCAGTAGCAAAAATGAGTTCATCAAATTCGAGTTCAGTTCCTAAATTGGTAACTAACTTTCGTTTGATGGTGTCTATGGAGATGGCAGGTTCAGATAATAATAATTTAATTCCATTCGATCTGTACCAATCGGGAGGACAAAGGTATAAACCATCCGCAGATTTGTCGGCGAAGTATTCAGAAAGATGGACACGGTCGTAGGCTCGTCTTGGTTCTTCCCCAAGCACTGTGATCTCAAATTTGTCTGTGCCACCAAACTCCACTAATTTTTCGCAGAATCTATGACCCACCATCCCGTTTCCAATAACGATTAACTTTCGCTTGATCATTTTTTTACCCTACCTGGACCCAAAAGTTTTCTGAAAGGAACTGCTAGAATGGTTCCAATCTTCCTACAATATGCACGAAGTGTACCTAACGGATGCAGTTAGATTAAAAATACTACTGATTTTGGGTTGTACTTAGGGAATAGGGAGAGTCTTAGGCGAAAAAAAATAAAATTTACTACAAAAAAAGAAAAACGTCTCTCGCTCTAGTATAAGTTTTCCGAATCCGGGCCGTCCTTACTGGTTCTATTTTGCTCCTTTCTATTAGAATTTAAGAAAAATGTTCGTTTATCGTACAGTTTACAATCTCAGGTTTTCAGAAATTTGTAGTTGGGTTTTTCAAAATGGGAGGATTTGATTCAAATCCCTATGCTAATAAGCATTTTTGTGAATATTTCAGCAATTGGCATAGTTATTGCTGATAATCAGTGTGCAGATCCAAGAAACCTATGCATCGACTTGTTCCTATTGTGGGGTTGGTTGTGGAGTTACCGTTCACAAAACTGGCTCTACAGAGATTTCTATTGAAGGGGACAAAGACCATCCAGCGAACAAGGGACTTTTGTGTTCGAAAGGGATGAATTTGCACTATACGGTGATGGATAGAAGTGATCGTATCCTCTATCCTTCTTATCGAAAAGATAAAAATCTTCCACTATCGAAAGTTAGTTGGGATAATGCATTATCTGGAATCGCCGATAAATTCAAAAAATTGATTCAAACTTATGGGCCGGACTCTGTTGGGTTCTATGTTTCTGGCCAACTCCTCACTGAAGAATACTATATTATTAATAAACTCATCAAAGGATATATTGGTAGCAATAATATTGATACCAACTCAAGGCTCTGTATGAGTTCGGCTGTTGTGGGATACAAAATGGCTTTGGGTGAAGACAGTGTGCCGATTGCTTACGAAGACATTGAACTTGCGGATTGTTTCCTGATTGCCGGTGCTAATCCCGCTTGGTGTCATCCCATTTTGTTTCGTAGGATTGAAGCTCATAAAAAAAACAATCCCGATGTAAAGATCATTGTTGTGGATCCACGAAGGACGGACACTTGTGAGGAAGCAGATCTACATTTACAAATCCATCCAGGAACCGATATTTATCTTTTCCATGCAATCGCCAAGGTTCTAATCCAAAACAATTGGATCGATTCTGAATTCATCCAATCCCATACAGAAGGTATTGAAGAATTAAAAGTACTTTTATCAAACTTCGATGTAGAATCTGCTGCAATCACTTGTGGAATTCCTGTAAGCGACATTCATTTGGCGGCCTCATACATTGGTCATGCGAAAGGTTTTTTATCTTTATGGGCGATGGGACTCAACCAAAGTGTGGTGGGTGTCAACAAAAACCTGGCTCTTCTCAACTTATCTTTGTTAACTGGAAAAATTGGAAAACCAGGAAGTGGTCCTTTTTCGCTTACCGGACAACCCAATGCCATGGGCGGAAGGGAAGTCGGTGGACTATCAAATTTGTTACCAGCACACCGTGATTTAAGTAATGCAAATCATAGAGAGGAAGTGGCGAAGTTTTGGGGAGTCGAAACCGAAGTCATCCAAAGTAAACCTGGTTTTACTGCAGTAGAGATGTTTGAAAACCTTCGCACTGGAAAGATGAAGGCCGTGTGGATTATTTGTACAAATCCAACGACAAGTTTACCCGATGCTCGCATGGTAGAACAAGGGTTACGTGCCGCAGAACTTGTGGTAGTGCAGGATATATCGATGAATTCCGCTGCCATTCCTTATGCGGATTATGTTCTTCCTGCAGCTGGGTGGGCAGAAAAACAAGGAACCATGACCAATTCCGACCGTCGTGTCACTTATCTATCTAAAATCATTGATCCACCGGGTGAGGCACTCGCTGATACTCTTATCATTCAAAAATTTGCCGAGAAGATGGGTTTTGGTTCTTCCTTTGATTATCAGTCGGAAGAAGATGTTTTCTTAGAACATTGTGCACTAACAAAAAATACTAAAATTGATATCAGTGGACTTGATTATTCCATTCTAAAGGAAAAACGTTCTGTGCAGTGGCCTTATCCTCATAAGGATCACGGAGGAACACCTCGTTTATTTTCGGATCATATCTTTTATCGTGCCAATGGAAGAGCAAAGATCTTTGATGTGTCTCCCGAAGACACTTCAGAAAAAACATCAGATGAGTATCCCTTTATTTTAACCACAGGTCGTATCCGCGACCAGTGGCATACCATGACCCGAACGGGCAAAGTGCAAAAACTCATGGAACACAAATCGGAACCATATTTGGAAATCCATCCAGACGATGCAAAACGAATGGACCTTATGGATGGTGCTATTGCTGAAGTTTCGAATGAAAGAGGTGTGGCACGTGTGCGCACTAAAATCACGGATTCAATCAAACAAGGGACAGTTTTTTTACCCATGCATTGGGGGAAAAAAAATAAAAACGATGAGTCGCGAGCAAACAACCTAACAAGTAAAAGTTATGATCCTTTTTCCAAACAACCAGGTTTTAAAATCTCGGCAGTGCAAGTAAAACCATATACCAAAGAAAAAGAAAAGATTCTAATCATTGGTGGAGGGAATAGTACACATGCATTTATAAAAAATTATAAAGACTTAGCTCCCGATGATGAAATCACAGTGATTTGTAAGGAAGAGAATCCTTTATACAACCGTATCCTGCTACCTGATTTTATTAGTGGTGAAAAAGAATTTCATGAACTCTCGAGTGCGGATTCAGAAGAAGTAGTCTCGTGGAATATCAATCTTCATACTTCTACCTCGGTTACTGAAATTTTACCAGAAGCAAAGATTGTCAAAGATTCCTTTGGTAATTCGCACTCGTATAACAAACTAATCCTTGCTACAGGAAGTTCTCCGCAAATCCCTAAATCCATAACACCCGATATGGTGGGAGTTTTTAGTTTGCGTGCGAAAACCGATGCGGACAGAATCAAAGGTTTTTTTGTTCCAGATTCCCATGCCCTGATTGTAGGTGGTGGCCTTCTTGGTTTGGAACTAGCCGCAGCCCTAAAGTCTTTAAATGTCAAAGTCACCGTCCTTGTAAGGACGGATCGTTTGATGTCCAAACAATTGGATGTGGTGGCTTGTGATATCTTAAAAGAAGAGATTTTAAATAGAGGAATCGAAATACTTTTTAATTCAGAAATTGCAAAAGTCAATGGATACGGCCGCATCACCAATGTAGAGTTAAAAGATGGGCGTAAACTTCATCCAGATGGAATTGTTTATGCCATGGGAACAAGCCCCAATTTGCATTTGGCAAAGGGACTCGGGTTTGAATTAGGTGAGGGAATTAAGGTAAATGAATTTTTACAAACGAGTGATCCAGATATTTACGCCATTGGAGAGGTTGCAGAACATGTTAGTGGCGTATATGGAACGGTTCTCGCGGCAGAGGAACAAGCGAAAGTCGCCGCCTCACATATATTTGGTTATAAATACAAAACATACTCCGGATCTTTACATTCCAATCTTTTGAAAATACCTGGGCTTGAGTTGGTATCACTCCGGCTTCCGGGTGTTTCTTTTGAAAATTTATCTGATGAATACGAAGAGATTGTTTTTTTAGATCGGAAGAGAAGACGTTATAAAAAATGTATTGTGAAGGGTGATAAGCTCGTCGGCGCCATTCTTATCGGAGACAAAACAGAATTTGTCGAATATAAGAACTTAATTGCAAGTGGAGTAGAACTTGGTGATAAAAGAGGAAAGTTACTCTCCGGCGGAACAACCGCCAAACCACCAAAAGGTGCTCTTGTCTGTTCCTGTAATAGTGTGGGCCGGGGAAATATCGAAGAAGAATTTAAAAAAGGCTCTTGCAATTTAGAATCCATTATGACATCAACCGGTGCTGGCACTGGATGTGGAAGTTGTCGTCTTGAAGTGAATAAAATCATTCGAGAAATGGTGAGTCTTACATAAGAATTTACTTAGTCGAAAAACTAAATAAGTTCTTATGTTTAGGAGTGAGGCTTTTATTTATTTACGGTTTCGCTTGTCTTTTTTTGTAAATCGCCTAATGTAGATAATGTTGCGAGTGCAATTGGTGAATAATAGATACTCGTCCCCACTACCATCGCAATCAAAAATCCATAAGGAAGTCCAAAAGCGATCATGCCTGTGAGGATTGCGATAATAAACTCTCTTTTGTTTTGGATTGTATCTTTCATTAAGGTAATAAGGGAGAGGGCCTCAAAAAAAAGAATCACACCAAGCATCGGTAGCGGAAATGTTTTGATTATGTTTTGGATCCCATTCCCAAAAAAAAGCCCAAGAATAATGTATAGGGAACCATAAATCACCACAGAACCTCCTGTCCTTCCGCCAAAAGTATAATGGCCTACCATCCCACCAGCTCCATGACAACATGGAATTCCGCTAAAGAGAGGAGAGATCAAATTCATCAGCGAATAAGTGAATCCAATTTTTTTGACGCTGATAGGTTTTCTATCTGGAAATAAGTCATCAGATACTTGTTTGGTGGCAAGGATGGAATTTCCCAAAGACAGCGGGATTTGGGGAATTGCCAATAACACAAAACCTTTCAGGATCATATCTGCATCTGGTAAAAATAATTTTGGAATATGAACTTCTACGTTACTTTGTATGATCGTAAGATTAAAATGGAAGGTCACCGAATAGATAATACCGAGTAAAATGACAAAAAGTGAAGCGGGGTATTTTTTGTGATCCAGTAACAACACTATGATGATAAAAGAGATAGCTGCGAGAATGTATCCTCTCGTTTGTTCGGCCGGGATATATTCCTTACAAGCTAGTAGGCACAAACTAACACCTAATCCAAACTGTAACCCTCGAACCACCGCTTTGGGAATTAATTTTGTTAGGCGATCAAGAAACCCAAATAAGGAAAGAAAAAACATGATAGTTCCGATGGCAATCCCTGCACCTAATACAATGGGCCCTGCAATTTTTCCGGTAATGACTAGAGTTGCCATGGCTTTCAGTGGTTGGACAGGCATAGGCATTTTATAAACCAGCCCCGTTAATATCTGCATCGATCCGAACACAATGAACACACTTGGTGTGTCGAGTCCAGCGGCAAGAATCATCGCAACAAGGAGGGGGAAGTCCGTTCCAATATCCCCAAAGGCACCGGCAAATTCCCGGCGGTTGAAACGTAAGGTTGAAAGCTGTAACATAGTTTAACATTAAAGTGGAACAGTCATTTCTGATTGGGAACTCGGATTTTTTAGGCAATTGGAGATTTTGGTGATGAATCCCTTTTCAGGCGGGACTCCGCTGAGAGAAGATTTAGTTGAAAATGAGACGCGTTCTCATTAATATGGATCTATTCTTCTTTAGGAGCTTATCGTTTGTGAAGGCAAAAACTTGGTATAAACTGCATCTGGCACTCGGGATCTTTGGTGCGAGTTTCCTTTTGGTTTTGGGTGTGACCGGATCTCTTTTGGTCTATGGGAAGGAAATTCAATCCCTTACAGGCTCACATTCCCTAGTAGTGGAAGAACGTCGGTTGTCCTTGGATACACTATACAAACAATTGTTAACTCAAGTTCCTGAAGGAAGTGTCGCGGGTTGGTTGGTTTCTGACTTAAATGGCCAAGCTGATCAAGTTTGGTTTCATAATTTAGAAATTCCTAGCCGCGAATCTGTCTACTTGATCAATCCATACAATGGTAAAGTCATTGGGAAACTGAAAGAGGATCGCAGTGATAGCCTCTATGGATTTTTATTAGTTTTACATTATAGTCTTTTTCTCGGTGGGGTGGGTTACTTTCTTACAGGATGTATTGCCTTAATCTATTTGTTTTTGGTGATTAGTGGGATCAAACTTTACAAACGATTTTGGATAAGTTTGTTTCGTCTGCGCTGGAAAGACAGTATACAAATTCTATTTTCCGACTTGCACAAGTTTGTTGGTATTAACGCAGTCTGGTTTCATTTGATTCTGGCAATCACTGGCGGATGGTGGAGTTTACGAGATACAGTGATACTTCGATATCCAGAAGAAAAAGTAGTTCACCATTTGTGGAAAGCAGAGGATTCGATCAATCAATTGCTAGAACAAACAAAAATGGAAATTCCTGGATTCCGATTGGGATACGTTTCTTTTCCACACCACTCTAAAGGTGAACCGATTGGAATTTATGGGAATCGTTTTGATTCTTCTGGATTTGAAAGCCGGTACGGTTCCTATGTTCGCTATGATGTGAAATCTAAAAATATATTTGATAAGGTTGATATGTCAAAAGAAAGATTCTGGAATCAAATATTAGATTCATTCCGGCCCCTTCATTTTGGAACCTTTGCCAATCATTTGAGTAAGGTAGTCTGGGTGATCGGGGGTCTTACTCCAGCGATTCTTGCTATTAGTGGAATTAGTATATTTTATATTAAGAGAAAGAATAAAAGAAGAAGAACCCAAAAAATTCCTTTGAGTTCTTCTGTGTAATCGTTAGTTTATTGCCAACATTTACTTGGATCGTAACAAACGTAAGTTCCTTTGAATCTTTCACAAGCTTCTTTAGCATTCTTTAAATCCGTTACTCCATAATAAATGTTCGCAGGAATTAGATACTTGTGTTCTCCTTCTGTAGTGTATGCGTAAGGGATTAGGTCATTGATTCCGTCAACACCGTCATAATGGCAGGCACTAATTTTGTCGCTGATGGAACATGGGCCATTAAACTTTTCCACAACAATCTGAATTCCAATTGCGTTTCCAATAGTTGTATATGTTTGTTCCATGTTTTTTTCCCATTCAGCTTGTTTTTCTAGATAAGCTGTTGAGTATTCCCTACAAAAAAGATGCGGACCGTTTTTTATGCTAAAACGATGGCTATACGCAATGTTAAGACCAAGTTTTTGACCCTCGCTCAAACTATTTGCGTAAATCTGTTGTAAGCCCAACATTGCTACCAAATCATCGTTTGATACCTTGGATTTGGGATCAAAAAGATCACATTGGAATACGGTGAAACCAATGGTTATTAGGGTGAGAAGGGTTTTTAGTTTTGTTTTCATAATTGTCTCCAGAGTTTAAATTTTATAAGTCAACATAAATCCGTATGTCTTGGGAGCACCAGGTACTGCTTGGAATGTCCCATCGATGTAAGAAGTGAAGTAATACCGATCGTTGATATTATTCATATACAAGTAAGCGGAGAGAGTATCTGTTTCGTATCCAATCCTAGAGTTGATTACATAATATGGATCACTAGATACCGTGTTATCTGCTGCAAAATACATTTGACCAACGGCCTGGAATTCAGATCGAAAAAACATTCCATATTCGTTTCTGTATTGAAGGTAACTTACGATATCGTATTTAGGAATGAAATGAACCCACTTCCCATTAAAATCTCGATTGAGAACAGAATCATGAAACTTGTTGAAAATTCCTTCGGTATAACCAGCCGAGAGACCTAGTTTCACATCCTTGTGTGGTTTTAGAAATGTTTCGAGTTCATATCCTCTGATGGTAACAAGTTCTGCATTGAGGTTTACATATTGGGAAAGGTTGATTGCTCGGACCACATGGAAGTCTTGCGTTTCTGTATAGAACTGGGTGTATTTTAATCCAAATTTTCCTTTAAAAAATTCTGATTTGATTCCAGCTTCGATGGTATCATTGATTTCAGGTTTGAATGTGGCTCTGTTTGGAATATTGACGACTGTACTGTAACCTGCATTTTTATAACCACGACTAAAACCAATAAAAAACATTAGATTCTCGATTGGTTTGTAATCAAAAATAAAACGAGAAACATTGTAGTTGTAACTATTGTTAATTGAGTAAGGTTCAGACATTACAAAAGTTTCTCCGAGTGGATTACCTGCCCGTGAAATGCCCTCTGCTTGTTCTGTATGTGATAGACGGCTTTCTTGTCGTTCTAACCTTGCACCGATTGTAAACGTAAATTTCTCGGCAAATGTATAACTGTTATGAGTATAAAAACTAATATTACGGTCTTGTAGTCTTGATAAATTTTTCTCTCTTGTCGGTGCAGTTAGACCTGGAAAATCATTTATGACGTAAACTGGGGATCTATGTTCCCTTGCTTGATCTATATTAGTTATTTTGTTCGATGAATAAATACCCGCTTTAAACTGGAAGGGGTCATTTTTGTCTTTCGATTCGACAAATATATCGTTTAGGAATGTTGTTGCCTTTTCTACATAGATGGATCTGTTCTGATCTATTGTTGTAAAATCTGAATCGGCGGTGATCGGGTCAATGTCCATCTTACGAACGGCAGATGCTGTTTTGAGATTTGCATGAGGCAATTTTGTAGTCGTTGCGAGAGAGTACGTATTCCCTGTAACATTACTTTTCCCTTCATAATCCCAGTAGACTTTTCTATCTCCGTTGACTCTGTTTGTATATGTTCCATATAACTTGGAACAGTTGGAAGGCATGGCAACACAGCCTTGTAATAAGGCTTTTTCTCTTTCCGATTTGGCACCTAAATAATTGACTAAGTTGAGAGAACCATCATCGAAACTTTCGGCACTGACTTGTAAGTCAGCCTCAAAGATATCGTTCGGAGTGAAGAACAAACGGAAGCGCCCCGCTTTTCCCTTCCTACCATCGGGATGGGTTTTATAAATTTCTACAGGAGCTTCATAAGGTCGATTGGTTGGATAATAAAATCCTGTTACGTTTGATAGGTATCCTTCTCGTTCCGTAGTTTTACCTGCGATTCCAAAAAATAATTTATCTTTGATGATGGGTGCATTGTAATAAACAGATGTTTCTTGTTTTTTATAATTTCCGGCATCGAAAGTAATTTTCCCTTCAGCAACATTAGTTGGTTTTTTAGTGCGGATTTCAACGACACCTCCTTGAAAGTTTTTTCCAAACAAGGTTGCTTGACTTCCACGATACACTTCGATATTCTCAATACCATATAACTCAGTGTTAAGCGCTACATTGTCGTTCAGAGGAATCCCATCTAAAATTAAACCCACAGCCGGTTCACTGAAGGCAATACTTCGCATCCCTCGTATGTTAAAATATGTAAAGTTACGTGATCCCGAATCGATGATGGAAAAATTCGGGACCTGTTTATCGATATCGTTGGTTCGATTGATACCAGCGTCTTGGATGTCTTGTTCGTTCAAACGGCTGATACTATTTGGAGTCCGAAGGATCTCCCGATCTCTCGGGTCTTTTTTGCCAGTAACACGGATCCCTTGTTCAGTAGGTTTGGACCCTACACTCGGGCTCGTTTCCAGTCCTTCTTTTACGGGGTCTGGTTTTTTCTCTGTGTTTTGAGCGAGAAGGGGGGCGGAAAAGAGACAGAGAATAAAAATAAAAAACAAACTGCTGTTTTTAGTGAAGGAGGGCTGGAATGAGGAGAAAATCGGGAGGGCGGGTGGCAACTCTATGTGAGAACGATTCTCAAAATGGGAACTCATACGGCCATTCCTTCGCCTTACTCCTTCGCTGTCTATAAAATAGTGAGAATAGGACTCAATATCAAAATTAGGGATTTTCCTCGAGAGTCAGGCTTGGTCTGGCGATCTCCGCATTTTTTTAGTCTAAAGCTTCATGAATCAAACGAACACAACGGATAGAAATGTCTTTCAAACCACGCTACGGATCCTGCTCGGAGCTTTTTTGGTTTTCGCTGGAACCGGCCACCTAACATGGCATAGGACAGAGTTTTTGGCCCAGGTGCCAACTTGGTTGCCAATTGATGCTGATTTAGTTGTGTTATTGTCGGGGGTGGTGGAAATCAGCTTGGGTTTATCTTTGATTTTTCTTCGCAGCAAACAAGTGCAAGTTGGTTGGATAGTCGCTTTGTTTTTTGTGATGATTTTCCCCGGAAACATATCTCAATATGTGAATGGGATCAGCGCTTTTGGTTTGGATACTGATAGAGCTCGTTTGATACGTTTGTTCTTTCAACCGGTGCTTATACTTTGGGCCATTTGGAGTTGTGGGTCTTGGCAAGACTTTCGTGCGAAGAGTAAAAACTAAATTACAATTTTCAGATTGCTTTTCGGCATAGATGATACTTCCTGATTGTATCTGTAGGTGGTGTTGTGGTTAAAAATAGTATTTCTATACTTGTTGGATTGGTTTCGGCAATGGCCATCATGATGACCTTCGAGTTTCTAAATTCTTTTTACGTGAAACCACCAAGTGATGAGATCCTGGCCAATCCAGAATTACTAAAAACTTTTATGACAAACCTACCTACATCCGCATACATACCAGTATACTTGGGATATATATTTGGTTCCTTGGTTAGTGGTATTGTAACGACAAAACTAAGTAAAAACCATGATTCCTTGATGGTAATTTTAGTTGGTAGCCTTCTTACTCTTGCGAGTGTTTTTAATTTTTTTATCTTTCTTCCTGGTCAACCTTTGTGGTTTGTTTCCATTAGTTTGTTATCCTTTCTTCCATTTACTTGGCTCGGAAAAAAATTAGTTTCAAAACATTAATCCATCAAAAATAATTTCTATGTTCTATGATGAGGCAACGATTAGAAACAACACGGATTCCTGCCTCCTCCGCTTTTTTTTCAGCTTCTGGATGAGATATCCCCAATTGGAGCCATATCACTTCAGTCCCTCCCAAACTTAAAATTTCGTCTATGACTTCGGGGATTTTGTCAGAACTTCGAAAGACATCGATAAATTTCCGGTCTTCCTTGGGAACCTCTTTTAAAGTTTTATAAATATTGAATCCACCGACACTGTGTTCTTTGGGGTAAGTTCCAACGACATCCCATCCTTTATCACGAATGTAAACAGGAACATAATGACTTGGTTTGGAAGGATCATTACTCAGTCCGTATACAGTTATCTTTTTATAGGATTCAAGAAGGGATTTGATTTCGGAATCTGCTACATTCATATAGGTAGTATAAGCGATGGATTGGAAATTGCAAGTGTAGAAATTATATATTTCCTGGAAGTAGGATGGAGAAAAGATTGGTTTAGGTAACAATTTAATTATGAATACTCTTGAAAAAAAATTCTACGAAATGCGCAGTAAAAAGAACAATTCGACGATTGATTCGTTCGCACTCTTTGACGCATTAGAAACTGTTTCCATTGAAGATACAATCGGCCAATGGCATGGATCAGGATTTCACACTTCACATACAATGGACGGTGCTTTAGAAACGTTCAATTGGTATGGAAAGGAATTTGTGGATGCTGATAATGTACATCCGTTGGTGTTTAAATCTTTTGGGAAATCTTTATTTAAAGTAAATCCCTCCCTAATGCCTGTTCGGTTAGCGACATTGATCCCATCGACAAACTTATGGCCCTTACGTTATGTATTTTTATTAGTTCGCTTTTTATTCCAGACTTCGAAATCAAAAGCTCGTGTCCGACGTATCGAGTTTCGTGGGCAACTTACTGCTGCAATGATTTATGATAATCTTCCCATCCATGACGTATTTAAAAAGGTAAATAAAGACACACTGTTTGGATGTATGGATTATAAGGGAATGAAACAACCTTTCTTTTTTGTTTTGGAAAGGGACAAATAAAAAAATAACAGATCATTGTGTCTCAATATATAACAATGATCTGTAGATTTTGTCTGTTACGAGTTTAGTCGTTTAGCCAAGCAATTCCTGACTCTAAACTAGGAACCGACTTTAGTTCTACATTCCCGGTCTTAAGTGTTTGGTCATCTATCGAGATGGCCGCCAATGCTGAATTCGGGACTACCACTGCCATTTTTCTTAAGCTGGAATTACTTGCCTTAGGAAACCAATTGACGTTCACCCATTCCTGTGCAGATCTTGTGACTAGCCCCATCCTTCTCGTATCAGCTAGCCACTTACGGATGTTATTCTTGTTTATAATGTTTAGGGCTTCTGTTAATATTTCTGTATATTTATCTTCACTGAAATTGGGTGTCCACACGACTTCGAGTAAATCTTTTTCTTTAATATAATAGATGCTCCCAATTTCCGATCGAAATTGGAGTTTATGAGTGGTTTCGTCCCGATCCGAAATAGAAGACTCATCTGATACAATATTAGTTTTAAAAAGATCAACCATAGAAATGAGTTTGTCTGCAGTACTTGCGATTGCGGTGATTTTTTCTGCGAATAAATCGCTACTTTCTGAATCACTGAAGGAAGATTGGCTGATGGATGAAACTGACGCCATTACTTCGTTCGTTGCAGTTTTATGTTCTGTTACTGCATCTTTGATTTCTTCGGATCTTTCTTTTACAAAAATTGCTTCTTTTAAAAGTTTTGTTTTTAATTCTTTTTGCGTATTTACAGCAGAGTGAACTTCAGAAATTTTCCCCGAAATGGAATCGATGTTTCCTATGATTTCTTGGATCTCCATTGTTGTTTTTTCGATACGTTTCCTTCCTAAAGAAACATCGTTTTGATTTTTCTTCATTAAAGAATCTATTCCTTTGACCGCACCCGCAGTTCTTTCTGCAAGTTTAGAAACTTCTTCGGCAACGACAGCAAATCCTCTTCCTGCGTCTCCAGCTCTTGCTGCTTCAATGGATGCATTGAGAGCAAGCATGTTGACTTGTTCGCTGATTTTGGAAATGACATCTACAGTTTTAGAAATCTCAAGGGAACTGTGCGAAAGATTATCCATAGCTTCGTTCATTGTACGCAGTGTATTTTTTCCAGCTTCTGCTCGATCAATGATATTTTTTATGGAGTCTAGAGTTCCTTCTACATACTCACTAGTTCTATCGATAGCCATCGAAAGGTTGTCCACCTCAGAAGTTAAGTTATTCATACTTTGAGAATTGTTTTCTGCAATATTAGAGATAGATACGGCTACACCAGATATTTCTTCTATGGAAGCTGAAACTTCTTCGGTTGCTGCAGATTGTGACTGGAGATTACTTGAGAAGTCAAGAGTCACTAGTTTCATTTTTTGTGAATCGGAGGAAAGGGTATCAGCAGAGGTTTTGATATGTTGAATAAGTTCCCCTTGAGCTTGTAACATTCTATGAAAGCTCAAATAGAATTCGGATAATAAATCATTTTTCTTGTAAGGAAGTCGAACTTGCAAATTCCCGAGGCCTACTTCTTTAAAAGCAACTTCCAATTTTCCGAATATTTTGCTGAACCAATTGCTCAAAACCAATCCAAAAAGAAAAACTAAAGCAACAAGAATGGTAATTTCAAAACCGATTGTCATTGTTAGGTTTTCTGGTAATGCATTTTGTATTTTTAATACTATGGCCATGCTGATTAACAACAAAGTACCAAATGTCAAAAAGGAAAGGAGGAAATACAATTTAAGTTTTGAATGCATAAGCTTTCTCATTCCAGTTTTCACAATAACAAACGGGATGCTAGCCTAAAAACGGAGAAGGCGGAAATTTGATTTTTGTACGTGACATAATGGCAAATTTACTCGATTGCGAATTCTAATTGTGTTGCTACAAATCGTTTGGTGGATTTCCCAAATTTTTTTTCGATATCTATCAGCGTATGTACTAATTGATCGAAAGCTTTGCTTTCTTTTGGAACGTCTACCAACGAATGAATTTGGTTTTTCTCACCGACACTTCTTTCAGAAACGAACTTGATTCCGGATTTTGTGAGTACTGCTTGGTTCCCATTTGTGATGGCTACGGTTTTTGATTTGTATGTACGAGAATAGGCATCGGCTACTAAGGCCAAAGAAATTTCATCCATTCCTTCATACATAGTAATCCCAATCGTTTCATGGTTCCAAAAGAAAATTAGATTCCTTGCTGCCGTTACATACTGTTGCCAATCCAAATGAAATTTTTCACTATTGTGTTTCTCATCCCAATGAGGAACTCCGAGTTCCTTTGCCATTTCTTTTGCTTTTTTTGTTCCCGCTATGGATTCAACTAAAGCCAATGAGACTGGAATGGAAGCAGTAACCCCTGTGGTTGTTATGATATTTTTATCTTGAACGTATCTTTTGTTTTTAATCCAAACTGTATCTGAAAATGTTTTAGATAGTTTTTCTTTTGAATACCAATGACCGGTAGCATGTTTATTCTTTAATAACCCTGCATAACCCAATGTCCAAACTCCATCGCAAATTCCAACAATGGTTGCACCACGATCGAATTGATTTTGAATCCAACGGATGATCGTTTTGTTTTCTGCATTGTGTATGGCGGGAACGATCACAAGATCAGATCCCTCTGGGTGAAGGTTATCAAAGTCATCAAGGGACATATTGATTTCTATGGAGAGAGCTGGAAACATATCTAATTTACCTTTGTTTTCAGCTATTGCGTACATTTCAGCAATATCCGAACGTTTTAAAATCCCATAGGGGACAATGAAGTCCGTAAGTTCCGTATATTGGTTTTCTCCGATAACAACGATTACTGGTTTTTTGTGACTGGATTTAATTGAAAGGGGTTCTAAATGGTCATTTATTCGATCGTATGATTGACCAAACAGATTTAAGGAACTAAAACCAAAGATAAAAATCATTACGAACGTAAAAGTTTGCAACAAAAACATATTGGGAATGAAAAGTTTTTTTTGGGGAATGTATTGATTGTAAGGTTTCATACGCTGAGTATCACCGATTTTTTTGAATCCGTCGTCCGTTCGGATACGGACGGAATAGAAAGATACAAATTTTTGATTTAAAAAAATAGACAGCGGGCTTTTTACTTTCTTAATTGTTTTATGAATTTGATTCCGTTTACGGGAGGAGTGGTTGCTTTGCTTTTGGCTATTTCCCATTGGATAGAAACGGTGGAAAAAAGCAGTAAGAGAGAACAAACGTCTTCTCCTCTAACTCTGGTTTCCCTTAAACAAATTCAATTAGGAACAGGTTATATTTATCGGTATGCATCTGCATTTTTGTTCCTATCTCTTGCAAGCCTACAATTTCATATTTATGGTGAATTGACAGAGGAAATAAATTTTTATCCCTACCTATATGGAATCCATATTCCTTGTCTTTTTTTAATTGGTCCTTTTAGTTATATTTACTTTGAAGAAATGAGTGGAGGAGGATTTTATAAAATCCGAATTCTTCATTTTTTACCAAGTGTTCTAAGTTTGCTTTATATTTATCTTATACGGCCAGCGGATTATCGGTTGCCTCCTATGGGTTTGCACACTTTAGGCCACAACTCTGAGTTTGAATATTCCATTCAATTATTGCTTAGCTTTGGAGTTATATCGATATTTACTTATACGATTTCAATTTTCTTTCGAGTGTGGCAGTGGAAGTATGGTTCGAAGGACAAACTTGAATTTTCCTTTTGGCCCTTTTTATGGCTGTTAGTTTATTCTTTATCGGTTGTTACTTTGTTTGTTCTTTCTCAGCTATTTTTTATGCAAATGTTTATTTTGGCCTGCCTTGGCTTAACTTCTCTATTGAGTTTTATTCTGTTGTTTAAAATGAATCACAGAGAACTCATCCCCAATTTTAAAACAGAAACTCGTTTGGCGCGATACAGAGAAAGTAGAATCAAGGGAGTTAATGTACCTCAGATTTTACAAAGACTAGATGACTTAATGAATTTGGAACAATTGTATTTGAATGAGGACCTTAGTTTACCGATTCTTTCGAAGCGATTGGATTTACATACACA
Source organism: Leptospira wolbachii serovar Codice str. CDC (assembly GCF_000332515.2). Classification (NCBI taxonomy): domain Bacteria; kingdom Pseudomonadati; phylum Spirochaetota; class Leptospiria; order Leptospirales; family Leptospiraceae; genus Leptospira; species Leptospira wolbachii. The sequence goes on along the minus strand of NZ_AOGZ02000001.1, from coordinate 236,882 downwards.
CCAACTTTCTGAAATATTAAACTTCCATTTGAGATGTACGTTTCGTAACTATGTCAATCAGTTTCGTTTGCAGGAGGCAGCGAGGCTTCTTTTGGAAAGACCTGATATGACCATATTAAGTATTATTTATGCATCTGGATTTAATTCTAAATCTTCATTTCATAAACTCTTCCAAGATCGCTTTGGACTTTCACCACAAAACTATCGATTGCAATCCAAATAAAATTATTTCCTTTTGGGTTTCTTTTTGGCCTTTGGTGCGAGTTTTTGTTTAGGCAACTTTTCACCTAAGACAGCAGAAAAGTATTCCCCTATAATTTTGTCAGACCATGAAGTGGCTTTCCATCCTTGAAAGTATGCAATATGGCTTCCTCGTTTGGTGTGAACATGGATTGTGTTAGGAAGGGTTTCTAACCAATGGAGATTTTCTAATACGTTTTGGTTTACACAGATTGGGTCGTCCGCCGAATTCAAAACAAGGAGTGGGGTTTTGATGTTATTGGCAACGAGAACTGGATTGGAATGGTAATAATAGTTTTCCTTATCTTTGAATCCAGAAATGGCATGGAGTTTATCTTGAAATTCACCGATAGTTTTAATTTTTAATAATTCATCTACACCTTTTAGTTTGGATAAACTTTCGTAATGATTTTTTAAGAAGTAATTAATCAATCTTTGTCCCATGATCTTGCTATATACAGGGTGAACTCGATGAAAGGCTTTTTCGATATCATACGCCGGCGAAACCGCAACCGCTGCAGTAAATTTACTTTGAACTCCTGATTCTCCCAAGTACCGAGCAAGTAATCCTGATCCCGCTGAAATTCCGACACCAAACATTTGTTTTTTGGGATATTTTTTTTGAATATAAGATAATTGTTCTTTGAGATCGGAAGTTGAACCCATTGTGTTAATTTTAGGTTTGGTGAGAGGAAGGTTCCCGTGTCCTCTCCGAATGCATACAACAACAATCCAACCATATCGTTCTCTTAAGTATTTTACGGTAGTTTTGACATCTTGTTCGTCTCCGCTAATTGTGTGAAATACAACAACAATCGGATTATTTTCGTTAGCTGTCGCTGTATTGATTCCAGACCAAGCAAGTCCAGTGATTCCACCGTCTTTCATTGTTAACTGTTCCAACTTGTCATACTGATAAGGTTTTGTCCGATACTCGCGTAACATAAGGAAAAACAACATTAGATGTTGGTTAAAACACCAAAAAGTTGGATAATATTTCGTTGTAAGGTCTGGAGATTTTTCGATTACTCGTAATAAAAAATCGGATTCGCTAAACCTAAGAACCGGAGTTTCTACCACTTGAATAAAATAGTAAAATAGAAAAACTAAGGTTACAACAAAAGAGAAAGTCAACAATGGATGGTTGGCAATGGATTCCATTCAATTTTCCTATTAATACACCAATTTAGAATTTAGTTCCCGCATAAACTCTATATCAAACTTAATGACTTTTCTATCATAAGTGACAAGTCCATTGATTTCCTCTTCTACGTCGCTGACTTGCGTATAGATAGAGGCACTTAGACCCTTTTCGATCAGCGGTAACAGTTCGTTTTCAATCAACTTCCTATATTCTTTTTCTAGGCTTTGTTTGTCGGGAAGAATTTTATAACCAAAGAGTTTATTCTCATCAAAAACATGTCCCTCTGTTTTTAAAGAGTAACCACCAAATTCAGATAATACGATGACTCTAGTCTCATTTTTCGGTACTTTTAGTTTTTGATAGTAGAGATGTAGACTTTTGAGATCGCTACTATTTTGTCCTTGGTCATACCATCCGCTGACACTATCAATGGTTCTTGTATCATCTAGTTTTCTCAACTTTTCTGTAAGTTTGATGCTATCAAATTGTCCCCATCCTTCGTTAAAAAGTACCCAAACGGATAGACTGACAGTGTTTTTTAGTAGATCAACAGTCCTATCCATTTCGGAGATAAATTCTCTTCGGCCAACTTCATCGGTTCTGTTTAAGAATTTATACTTTGTATCTTTTGTGTTCCAACCAATAAAAGGTAAATAGGCAACCTTCCAGGTTTCGTAAGCACCGCCGCCACAAACAAAATCTTGCCATACGAGAATTCCCAGTCTATCACAATGGTAATACCAGCGTAAGGGTTCAATTTTAATATGTTTGCGTAACATATTAAAACCCATGTCTTTCATCAGTTTGATTTCTTTTTCCATCTCCTTGTCGTTTGGTGGAGTGAGAAGCCCTTCTGACCAGTATCCTTGGTCCAAAAGTCCGTTATGAAAATACGGTTTGTTGTTTAAGAATAACCTTTTGAATTTCCCATCGAAACCTATGGAAAACTTTCGCATTCCAAAATAAGATTTTACTTTGTCTCCAGATGTTTGAATCAAAATGCCATAGAGCTTTGGGTTTTCTGGTGACCAAAGTTCCATGTTGGGTATATTTATATTTGCTTTTGAATCGGTGGACTCGGCAATTACTTCGTCTCCATCTAATACCTGTATAATGATATTGGAACTTTCTGTAGTAACAAGAATTTCCACAGACTTTGTGTCTATATTTGGAGTAATTTTGATGTCTTTAATATAATCTTTGGTTACACTTTCTAACCAAACAGTTTGCCAGATTCCGGATTGAGGTGTGTACCAAATCCCACCTCGTTTTAGTTTTTGTTTTCCTCTCGACTGTGTTCCTGTGTCAGTGGGATCTGTGACTGTTAGTTGGATTTCATTTTTGCCAATTTTTATATGCTGAGAGATATCGAAATAAAAAGGTAAAAAACCTCCCTTATGGGCGCCAACTTCTTTACCGTTGATATAACAAATGCAGGAATAATCAACAGCACCAAAGTGAAGTAAGGTGATATCTTTTAGAAATTCAGAAGAAAGATCAAATTCTCGTTTATAAAACAATTCTTCGTTCGGTTGGAGTATAAAATTTCCGAGCCCACTAGCCTTTGTTTCTGGGGAGAAAGGGACATTGATTTTATAATGCGCCTTTGGTCCATTACCTAATTTGGAATGGGTTAATTCCCATTCACCGTTTAAGTTGATATAACTCTCTCGTTCTAGTTGGGGACGTGGATATTCTGTATGTGAAATAGTTCTCATTAGGATTGTTTACCTCGGAATAGGAGGGAAAGAGGAAAAAATATAAGTAAACAAAAGATGGCACCAGCTAAAAAGATTTCAGGTGAAGGGACATGTGCAGTTGCTCCATTGACTGGATCAATATATGTAAGGTTTGTTCTTTCATTGATAGTTTCTCCTATCATGGGTCCAATGTACATTGGAATGAGAACAAAAAAGATCATTCGTATTCCTTGTAGTTTACCTGTATTTTCAGTGGGGGTATTGTCTCGAATTTGTGCACCTAGTAGAGCTAAAACTTGTACAAACCCAGTGATTAAAACCAAACTCGTGATTCCAGTAAACCACATAACTTGTGTCTTTAAACTTAAATCGATTGTTTTAGACATTGTGTATAAAGATAACATTCCGAGTATATATAGAATAGAGAAATAAATTAGTAATTTGTCTTTGTTTTTCCCATCAAATTGTTTCCCCAGAAAAACAGTGATGATACTTGCTCCAAGAATGACACCTGCAAGTACAATCGAATATTGAACGGCATCGAATTTTAAATATTCTTGCATGTAAATAATTAGGTATGGCATATACACTTGACTTGCAATTCCGTAAATCCCCATAGCAACAAAATACAAATACAACTTCTTGTTTTTTTCCATAACACTGATTTTGAATCCGTAACTTATATCGGAGATAAAATTAGTATTTTGCTTTCTGAGGTTAGGATTGTCTTTGATGAGCCAAATTCCTATAACCCCAGATACTGACATCATGGTTCCTACGGCAACAAATAGTCCAGGGTATCCAAGTGCATTCACTATTATTCCAAATCCGCCTGCGACAATCAACATCGCAATTAGAGGCATAGCTGATAACACTCCTTCCGCTAGACTTCTCGCATTTTCAGTGTTATCTGTTACGTAAGCATTAAAAGCAGCATCATTGGCTGTTGATCCGAATGCAGTCATAATACAATCAAGAGTTATCACTATTGTGATCGTAAGGCTTATGATTTGATTGGTATCAGATAATTGAAACCATTCGGCCGTATTTTCTTTGGAAATGAATGCGAAAGACAAAGTCAGTAGACCCCAGAGAAGGTACCCGATAGAAATGAAATACTTTCTATTTCCTGCTTTGTCAGTTAAGATGCCGGCAATGAGGGTGGTGAAGGTGGCGACAATTCCACTCAATTGGACCATCAATGTGACCGAAGATGTATTCTTTGCGATGGTATTGTAAATGAATAGGTTAAAATACATATTCTCTACCGACCATGCAATCTGTCCGACTAAACCAAAGAGAATTAATACAGACCAAAGACGTCCGCTTAAATTATGAGTGTTCATGATCGCATAGTGTCAGAGATAGATAGTATAGTTGGCGACTAAAATTTTGACACTGGTTCAATTTTCTTTAATAGCGATTCTAATTACAAATATTCACTAAAAGACTTTTCCTAACTGAAATCCTAACCATTGGTGTTGTTGTGGTAATCCCTTACCAGATTGAAAGTCGATAGTTTGAAAGTTATAATGAACACCAAATAAAAAACCAGCATTTGAGACGGAAACGAATCCCGCTTTGATAAAACCGACAGCCCTTTTTAAGTCGGCCACGTATGTTTTTTCGTCCCTATATTCGATTTCTTCGCGCAATAGTTGTAACAATACTTCTCTTTGTTTTGGATCTAATATAAATTGCGATAACACTTCATACGAATAGAGGCGTATTTGCGGTGGTAATTTTCCACCTTCTGGTCGAAAGATGGAATAAATTGCCAACGCACGAGCGTTATCTGGTATCTGGTCCCATTGTTCGGATAAGTTATTTAGAAGAAACAAACGTGTTGATTTTTCTATGTCCTCTGCACCGTTAAAAATATTATTAAAAATTAAATAATTGAGTCCAATGTTATAAGGATTGTTTGTTCCTTTTACTAAAAATTCGTTAAACAAAATATACCTTTGCAGTGAGTTTTTTCCGTTGTCTTCTGCAAGAGCTCTGTATTGAATTTCTCTTTCACCCGCTTCTGGAGTTGGGTTATTCAAAAAATTGTCCCAATTGCTAAAGGCAGTATTTCTATTTTGAGTTTTATATGCTTTATCCGATCCTATTTGGCCTTGGATGGTTGCATTATAAAATTGTAAAGTAGCACCTGGATTTACATAGAAATACCAATATCCTTTTCCATCTTCATGAAGGATGGGGGGACCTGGTTGTAATGCTGAACTACCTGGACCTGGAGTTTTATCGACATTCCCGAATCGCAAGATAAACCCAAAAGAGGCATCGGATTGAATATTTCCTAAATTTAAGTTATACTGAGTTCCAAAAAAACGATGATGAAACTTCCTAACATCTGTTCGTAGCGCTCCTGAGTAGGAATTGGGAATTTGTGTATCCCATCCTTGCGGAGTAGGTGAGCCGATCAAATTGTGAAAATTCATCTGTGCAGACTTGCCCCCAACAGATGGTCCTATCATCCCTAGTTCTAATTCTGTAGTGATGCTCGTGTCTTCTGTTGCTGTTGTTAGTGAATTACTAAAGTAGGCTCTACTTGAATAAGGTCGATCGCCATAGGAAACATCCGCCTTTGCTATGTTTGTTGGTGTATAAAACTCCTGTCCAAGTGCAAATCCTTGCAAATATTTTGTGGTTTGCGATGGAGTAATGAATAAATCATTCCAATACCCCAATACTTTTCGAGTAGGGTTTGACTCACCCACGCGCATATTAAATTCCAAACGGGATCCATTCGTATAATACATGTCTGAGAAACCTCCAAAGGCATCATTTTCCATTATCAATCGGATTTGGAATTGGTTAGATGGTTCTGGAATTTTCCTCTCTATTTCAGAGACGTTTGGTATCTTTATCGGATTTTGTTTTTTGATCAGCTTCTTCGGTTCTGCGTAGATACCTATGGTGACAACAACGCCAAAGATAAATAAGTAGTGAGGATTTTTTGTATACTTACTCATCTGGAAATTCTATTGGGAAAGCAGAGAGTTGAGTAGTTGCTGGAAATAATCTTTTTAAATAAAGTTGTGTTGCTTTATCTTCAGGAAATATTTGAGCAATTCTTTCGAATTTATCCTTTGCTTCATCAAAATTGTTAGAATGGTAAGCGGTTGTCGCTTCCTGATATAGTTCTTTGGTATTTAACTTTAATTCTAAGGATATTGGATCATCGCCGTTTAGAATTTCGTAAACTGATACGGGTTTCGTTTTTCCCTTTACGCGAACACGATCTAAAAAGCGATATTCTAAACTTTGAATGTGTTTATCATCAATGGCGCGAATAGCTGCTTCCGTAACTGCAATTTTTGCTCCATATATTTTGGTTAGGTTTTGAACGCGCGAGGCTAAATTTACAGTATCTGAAATCACAGTACCTTCCAACCTATCTTCAGCACCAATGGTTCCTAACATAAGAGATCCTGCATGGATTCCCACTCCGATTTGGATGGGAACATATCCTTGTTTGCTTCTGTGATAGTTGTATTCTTTTAAATACAACTGCATATCTACTCCGGCAAAAATTGCATCAGTAGTGTTCCTTTCAAACAAGGCCATAATTGCGTCACCAATGAACTTATCAATAAAGCCATTGTGTTTTTGGATGATGGGACTCATCCTTCCTAAATAGGAATTGATAAAGTTGAAGTTTTGTTCGGGACTCATCTGTTCGGAAAGAGTGGTGAAGGAGCGAATATCACTGAAAAGTACAGCCATGTACTTTTGTATTTGATCACCTAACTTGACATCGAGAATTGATTCCTTCCCTAAGTTTGCCAAAAAATCTTTGGGCACAAAACGAGCATAGGATTCGGTGAGAATTTTTTGCATCTCGATGGCTTTTAGTTGAGCCACTTCTTTCTCTTCCTTCATAATATTGATTCTGTCGGCAAGAGCAATCGAAAGTAAAATTACTTCAGAGGCTGATCCAATATAAAGTCCATATTCCGTTAAAAAGTTTGATGGAATTAAGTTCAAATACTTTAGCGCTACAACGATGGATACACCAATGAGAACATTGAAGGCGAGAAGGAAAAAACGTGCGGCACGATAACGGCGTAAAAAACTAATAATTGCTGCAATAAAAATGAGTATGGGAACTGGAAGTATTAATAACAGACCTAATTTTACCGTAATTTCTGGTGAAAGGAGAAATGTGAGTGGAATTTCAATTATGTGAAGCACAAAAAATATCCGAAGTGGTTGGTCTAACCACCTTGGAGTATTCACTTTTGTATTTAAAAAACGTCTTGTGAACAAAAGCAAAGAAGCGATGCAGAACCCACTGAAGATAACAAATCCATTCCTTTGAAATTCTGGTACATTGGGCCATAAATATTGAAAACCATGGCCAGTAAGTATCAATTGTAATCCTAAAAAACCTAGAATATAAGTTACATAATATAAATAACTAATATCTTTTACACTTAAAAAGATAAAAAAATTATATAAGATCATTACGATCATGACACCGTAATACAACCCTAAGCCATGTTGAATGTCAGCATAATATAGCGAAAAGGATTCTTCTGTCCAAACGGTTAAAGGTAAGGTAAGCCCACCGCTATTATAAAGTTTGATGTAGATTGTTTTTGCTGATTGTTTATCCAGAACTACAGAGAATACAAAATTTCTGTTTTTGATTTTTCTTTCAGAAAATGGAAACATCATCCCTTCTTTGTCGGTTAGATGAAATTTGCCGTTAGATTCGGAATAAACTTCGACTAAATCTATATTGCTATAATCAATCTCTAATAATCGTTTGGTGGGGAATGGACTTTTGTTTTCAAAGGGAATTTTGATCCAATAATGAAAATTTGTTTGACCGAAATTGGGAATGTCTTCGGTGGATGGAACAAATCTAAGATTGGTATTTTGTGTTTGAATATCATCAATCGTGATCGATTTTAATCTGTCCTCAAGGATCGATATTTCTTTGCCTATGGCCTTATGGTCTGTTATGTTACTCAGTTCAACAGACCATAAGGATCCAGAAAGTAGAAAACAATATAGGAATACTATCTTTAATGAATATTGGGTAGGAATACAATTGAGAATCAATGGGGATTCCTATATTGCTAATAAATTACGATTCTTTTGGTTTTTCGGAATCGGATTTTAAATACAGATATCGTTCCGCTATGAAAGTTCCAAAGGGAACGACTGAAGCAAGTGCCGCTAAAAAAGTTTTCTTTGCTTTCCATTCTAATTCTACTTTTACCTGAAACAATTCTACCAAATACAAAAGGAACAATAACCCATGGATGAGTCCAACGATCTTATTTGGCTCTGGATTTTTATACAGATATTTGAGTGGCATGGTCACAAAGAGGATTGTGAGAAAAGAGAGTCCTTCTAAAAAAGCTAAAATGCGAAATCGTCCTAATTTGGTTTGGAGTAAAGAAAACACGGTCACTTCCTTGTAGTTCAGTATTTTCCAATTTCTTGGGAATCTATGATTCGTCCTTACTTTCTTTAGTGGCATTGGATTCTTAAACAAACGGCTGCTATGCCAGTTTTTTGGGCAAAATTGCTGAAATTCTACCGAAAAGGGGGACTCTGTATGGAGGATGATTTTCAAAATTAGTCGACAATTGTTCGGGATTGACATTTGGGAGGAACCCATTTAGAATCTGAAGGATGAAGTTCCGAATTTTCCTAATTGTTCTTTTTTGTTTCTCTCTCCCCCTTCTATCGGAAGAGAGATCGGTCTATTCTGCCGCCATGGCGAAAAAAGACATCACAGGTCCGTCTGTGGGTGTTATGTTTTGGGGCTTTGCCAGAGAGGACCAAACGGGAGTGGGGATTCACACAAGGCAGTTCGCTAGATCTCTCGTCATCCGAGACCAAAGTTCCAAAAAACTTTTAGCTTATGTGACTGCTGAAGTTGGCGGTATTCCTTTTGAAATCCAAAGAGATGTTGTCAAAAGATTACAATCCGAATTGGATCCAGGATTTAACTATGGTAATGTTCTCATCAACGCATCACATACGCATAGTGGACCCGCAGGTCACTTTCATTACTCAGAAGTTTCCTTTTATTCAAAAGATTTTTATTCGGAATCTTATGCAGTTCTAAGAGATGGGATCTTTGAATCTATCAAAGAAGCCTATCTAAAGATGAAACCTGCTGAATTGACAGTAGGAAAAGCGATGGTGAGTGAAGCGGGTGTTAATCGAAGTCTTTCTGCTTACCTTGCTAATCCAGAATCAGAAAGAAAAACATATTCAGACAATATTGATCGCGAGATGTTACAACTTACAGTAGTTGTATCTGGAGTTCCTGTCGGTTTTGTCAATTGGTATGGGGTACATCCAACCAATATTACCTTTGATAATCGACTAATATCGTCGGACAACAAAGGAATCGCATCCTTACTTGCTGAATCAGAGGCCAAAAAACAAGGGTTAACCGATTTTGTTGCCATTTTTGCGCAAGCAAACGAAGGAGATGTATCACCCAATCTCAATTTGAACAATACAGGTCCAGGAAAGGATATTTACGATAGTAGTTTTATTATTGGAAAGAGACAATTTATAGCAAGCCAACAAATTCTGAAGTCGGAAGGAAAACGCCTGTCAGGTGGTATTTCTTTTACACAACGATTTATTGATATGAGTAAACATCCTGTGAGTAGTGAATTTTCAGGAACCGGAAAAACTGAAACCACATGCCCATCAGCTTATGGTTATTCGTTTGCTGCAGGTTCCACGGAAGAAGGTGGTGGTCACTGGTTATTCCACGAAGGGATGACCAGTAAAAATCGTAGGTTCTACATTGATTGGATTGCTAAGTTTATGTTACAATCTCCATCAGACGAACTCAGAGCATGTCAGAACCCTAAAGCAGTTTTGTTTCCAATGGGAGAAACTAAACCCATTCCTAGTCTACCACAAATTTTACCCTATGGACTGACACTCATCGGTGACCTTACTATTTTAGTTTTACCACATGAAGTTACAACAATGTCCAGTAGACGACTTAAAAAAGAAGTTCAGTCTGTATTAAAAGATAAAACTACTGAGATTGTTTTGTCAGGACTTACGAATGATTTTTCTGGATATATCACTACACCTGAGGAATACTCTACTCAGAATTATGAAGGTGGTCATACATTACACGGGCCTCAGAGTTTGAATGCTTTAAGACAAGAATTTCATAAAATGGCAGCAGAGTTAAAGGAAGGAAGGTCGGCAACTCCCCAAACAATTATGCCGTTGGATTTATCCGATCGTATTCATCCTTTGAAGATACCATCATCAGACGTTGTCTCAACTAAACCTCAATCGGTGATCCAACCAAGTTCCGAATCTTATCAAAGAGGTGAGGTCGTATCTTGCCGAGTGGCATCTGCAAATCCTAACGTGGGTTATCCGAAAGTGACTTCCTATTTATGGGTCGAAGGATTAGAGAAGTCCACTTGGAAACCCGTTCGTTCTGACGCCGATTTTGATACAAAATTTATCTATCAAAAACGTGGTCTTTGGGGTAGAACAGAAGAAAGTGTAGATCTAATTTGGGAAACTAGTTTCGATACAAAACCAGGTGAGTATCGTTTGGTCCATGAGGGAGTATATCTAAGTGCCGATGGAGTGAAATCTAATTACCGAATCGAGTGCCCAAGTTTCCGAATTACAGAAGGTGGAATATAAAATTATAAAATAAATAAGATCCACTTTCCCTATAAATGGATCTACTTCTTTCTTGCCGAGTCCATGGGACTATGTCCTTTGGGTTCGGTTTTTAGTTTGATCCTTCTTGCCACATTCTTATGATTGAAATCCCTTTTGCTTCGAAAAACAAGTTGTGGGAAATCCATACATGGTGGAAATCTTAGGAAAAGAGAACAAGGACACAAGAGGAAGCCAGATGAGTAAATTTTACCGAGACGAATGGGTTTGGATTACAGGAGCCTCCTCTGGAATTGGAAAAGAATTAGTAGCACAGGCATACAAACAGAAAGCAAAGGTATTACTTGCATCTCGAAAGATCAAAGATTTAGAAGCCATTGCTAAAGAACTTCATCTAGAGAAAGGACGTTTTGCTGTTGAAAAATTAGATTTGGAAGATTATAAATCTACAGCTGCTTTTGCAAAGCGTTGTATACAAAAGTATGGGATTCCCAAGGTAGTCATCCATAATGGTGGAATCAGCCAAAGATCCTTAACCAAAGAAACAAACTTAATCACATTAGAAAAGATAATGAATACTAATTTTTATGGTGCAGCCGAGATGACTCGAGCGATGATACCACAAATTTTAGGCAAAAAGGAAGTTCACTTTGCTGTAATTTCAAGCGTTGCTGGGAAAATTGGTAGCCCACTCCGATCTGCTTATTCAGCCTCCAAATTTGCGTTAGTCGGTTTTTTTCATTCCTTACGATCGGAAGAAGAAAAATCCGGTATTTTTGTGACCATGGTGTATCCAGGTTTTATCCAAACGAATATTTCTAAAAATGCATTAAGGGGAGACGGCTCTTCCACTGGCACTATGGATTCGGTAATTGCTGCTGGGTTACCGGTTCAGTTATGTGCACACCGAATTTTACATGCAGTCGCCAACAAACAACGCGAAGTTGTCATTGCAGGTATCAAAGAAAAATTCGGATTGGTTTTACAAATGGTTTATCCATCATTATTTTTCAAAATGATTCAAAAAGCAAAGGTAAGGTAGGAGGGAAGTTCAGTTGAAACAAATTTTTTATCTTATTGGAATGATTCTATTTCTATCCATGGGAGTATTTGCAGAAACTCCTGTTTTAGACTATAAAACGAAAACAAAAGCGAACGAGAAGGAACGTACTTATCTTTTAGATCTTCTGCGAGCAAACCTTGCGAACGAATTCAAACAAGAATTTATATTTGTTGTAGAACATTTTAAGGTTTCTGGTGACTACGCTTGGTTTCGGGGAACGGCCAAAAGAAAGGATGGGAAGGAAATTTCCTTATCTGAAGAAATTCCCTATGATTGTTGCCATCTGGAAGCTCTATTTAAAAAAACAAATGGAAAATGGCAAATTTCTGAATCAGGCGCTTTTAGTACGGATGTTTGGTGGGATGGTATCCAAGCCCGCTACCCAAAGGCATCCAAAGAAATTTTTCAGTAAATTTTGAATACTTATCCAATTGTTTAGAATGGTCTTTGTGAATATTTAAGAAAAGGTTTGTATATTTTGATAGAATCTGCATTTGGGGGTTGTTTGATTGGAGTATGCTTCTCGAATACCTAAATGTTAATTCGATCCATATTCTTCCCAATGCTAAAAGTTGGGAAGATGTAAGCCTTGAGTTATTGCGGAAAGTTGATGAGGACCCCATTAAGGACGATTTACAAAATCGGATGGAGTCTTTTCCGAACAGTTTGTTCGGAGATCTTGGCCCTCATATTTTAATTCCACATTTTCGCTCCATACATATCAAAACTCCCGAGGTTTTTTTGTTTTTGATTCCCAAAGGTATTCTTATGGGGGATCGCATCATTCATTTGGTCCTATTTCAAATGATCCCAGAAACTCAACCATCGCTACACTTACGTTTGTTACATGGTCTTTCTTCGCTTCTTCCGCAAATTTTTGATGAATTGTTGAAATGTGATACCGAATCAAAGGTTTTGTCTGTGGTGCAACGTGGCGAATCAGATATGAAGCCTAGTTACAAAAATTTAAACCAATCTCAGATTGCATTTGAATTACAAACAGATTTACAAAATGGCCTAAGTCAATCCGAGGCAAACATTCGCCTGAAAACATTTGGTAAGAATGCGATTGAAAATGAAAAGTCTACACCAATCATTTGGAAATTTTTAAAAAGTTTTTTTAGTTTATTCGCGATTCTGTTATGGGTAGCAACTGTTCTGTGTTTTGTGCCCGGTGTAGATATGCCCGAGTTGGGAATTGCCATTTTTATTGTAGTTGTCATCAATGGTATATTTTCTTTTTTTCAAGAATCTAAATCAGACCATGCAGTGGAGGCCTTACGTAAGTTACTCGCACAGGAATGTCCTGTCATTCGAGATGGTGTGACTACAACAGTTCCAGCGGATGATATTGTTCCCGGCGATTTGATTGTTCTTTCTGAAGGGGATATTGTACCTGCCGATTGTAGAATCATTGAATCGGAAGACGTTGAAGTTGATAATTCTTCCCTTACGGGTGAGTCCACATCTGCAAGGCGTTATAAATCAGATAGTGAAATTGTTTTAGAGGGAAAGTTTCTGTGGTTAGAAATGCCAAACATTCTTTTTGCTGGCAGTTCTTTAATCAAAGGAAAATCCAAAGCGATAGTTTTTGGTACAGGCCAGTCCACAGAGATAGGCCAAATCGCAGGGATTACATCAAAAATTAAACGGGAAGAGAGTCCGTTACAAAAACAATTAAAACAAACAGTTATCTCTATATCGTTATTTGCCTTTGTGATTGGAATTGTTTTTCTATTATTGGGATACATGGTTGCGGGCTTAAGTTTTGTCCAAGCCTTCATTTTCTTTATAGGGATTTTTGTAGCAAACGTTCCAGAAGGTTTATTACCAACTGTAACTCTTTCTTTGGCATTAGGTGTTTCGCGCATGGCAAAACGAAATGCGATCCTGAAAGATCTTTCTAGCGTAGAAACACTTGGCTGTACAACTGTTATATGTTCGGATAAAACAGGAACTTTGACGCAAAATCAAATGCGTGTGATTGAAGTGTATTTTAATTCCCGATCATTCACACCTCAAGAGTTAGAAACAAAAGAAGGTAACCAGATTTTCTTAAGTTGTGGTTATCATTGTAATAACGCTAGTTTGGATCCCAGTCCTTTGGGGGATCCGACCGAACTTGCGTTGCTGTATTTGTCACAAGATAGAATCAAAAATACAAATGGAAAACGAATTCATACAAATGCATTTGAATCAGTAAGAAAACGTATGAGTGTGGTAATTAAAGGAGAAAATTTTACCACTGCGTATGCAAAAGGTGGGCCTGTCGAAATTCTTTCCATTTGCACACATGTTTATGAGAATGGTTCCGTTGTTTTGTTAGATGAAACAAAACGATCGAATCTTAAAAAAGCTTCCGACCATTCCGCAAGCCAAGGTTATCGTGTTCTTTCTTTTGCTTATAAAGTAATAGAGGAAGAAAATCCATTGTCAAATTTGGAGTCTATCGAATCCAACATGGTTTATTTAGGTCATTGTTGTCTTGCCGATCCCATTCGTCCTAAAGTCCCTGATGCGATTTCTAAATGTCACACAGCGGGGATCAGAATTTTAATGATTACAGGTGATCATCCATTAACTGCTGAATCTGTCGGTAGGTCTATTGGAATAGGTGGAGAAACTCCAATTGTTATCACTGGTGTGGAATTGGATAAAATGAATGATACCTCTCTTAGGGAATGGATCCGAAAAGGGGAACCAATTTTTGCAAGAGTATCTCCTTCCCAAAAATTACGCATTGTTACCATGTTGCAAGGATTAGGTGAAATTGTGGCAGTTACCGGAGATGGGGTCAATGATGGTCCCGCACTCAAAAAAGCAGACATTGGAATTGCGATGGGGAAACGAGGGACGGAAGTTGCCAAAGAGGCAGCCAGAATGATCATTGTCGACGATGATTTCGCAACTATAGTGGATGCCATTGAGGAAGGGCGAGGTGTTTTTGATAATATTCGTAAATTTTCTGCGTACGTTTTGAACTCAAATCCACAAGAGCTCATTCCTTTTCTGCTTTGGGCATTGATACCCGGATTTCCTTTGCTTATGACTGTTATGGGTGTTCTTGCCGTTGACGTTGGAACAGATTTGATTCCAGCAATGGGTCTTGGTGCAGAACCACCGGAAAAAGGAATTATGTTTCGACCACCACGGAATCGAAATGAGAAGCTTATATCTATTAAATTTATTCTGAGATCTTATCTTGTAGAGGGAATGATTCTTTTTCTCTCTTGTTTGACTACGTATTTTTATTTTGTTTATACAGAATGTAATGGAGTGTTACCACTCTCTCCGAAAGGGTTGAATATGGCGGAAGCAAGTCCACAGTATCTCCAATCTCTGACTGCATTCTTTTTCCCAACGATAACAGTACAAATAGCAAACGTTCTTAGTAAACGTTCAAGAACTGAGTCCATTTTCCAAATGGATTTGTTTTCCAATCGAATCATCTGGGCAGGAATTGGTTTTTCCTTATTTCTTTGTGCAATTTTCTTTTATACTGACCTAAGTTCTGTTTATTATTTTGCGCCGATCCCAATACATGTATATTTATTTGCATTCCATGGAACACTTGTTATGGTTTCTTATGCGGAGATAATAAAATATTTTCGTAGGAAACGGCTAGCAAAAAATTAGAATCATTCTAGTTGTCTGCGCGTAGAAATTTATTGATTTTTTATTTCTCTTAGTTAGTCCGTTCAGTTCGTATCTGTTGACCATAGAATGATTTAAATAAACATGAATCGAAAGATGGTTTCAATAAAAGTTCGGGAGAATCGGTGAACGAAAAAAGAATTCTATTGGCTGAAGATGAATTAGTCTCAGCTACATATCTAAAGGATAGTTTGTCTGCGATAGGATATAAGGTGACTTTAGCAAGTGATGGGAAACAAGCTTTAGAATTTTATCTTGATAACCCCTTTCCTGTTGTAATCACCGATTATGAAATGCCTGGTTTGAATGGTGCAGAGTTAATCCAGGAATTAAAGTCAGAAGATAATGACCCAGTGATATTTATGTTAACTTCCCATATTAATCCTAAGTTGATTGTAAACGTTATGAAATTGGGTGTTTATGATTATCTTGTAAAACCTTTGGAAGAACAAGAAATATCATTAAAACTAAAACGTGCATTTGAATTTTATGAAATGAAACGGATCGAAACGATCACGAAAAGGGAACGCCAACTTCGATTGGAAGGCCACTTGGAATGGATCCAATGGAAAGAAAAGATGGCAGGTGTGGGTGAGTTCAATCGTTTAAATCAAAATCTATTTGAAAGTTTGAAAAATAGTTTTTGCCAAGGTGCTGGTTTTGGTGCCCTTGTTACTCTTTTGAAATTAGTTGCAGATACTACAGTAAAGGAAGGGAACCATTATAAAATTGAATCTGATTTAATGGAACTCATTCAAATCAATACGGGGATGGCTGAAAAGGCTCTAAAAATGTTTGCCGATATTGATTTGATGGTATCGAGCCAAATGCAGTTCGAGGAAATTTCCTGTGCAGAATTATACCAACAATTACAAATTTGGCTTCAAGATTTAAAACCGCTATTGGATTTAAAAAACCAACAGATTTTGGTTAGCGATTTAAAACCCAATCATTCCAAATACAAAGTTTCTTATAATGATTTTTCTCTACGGACATCGTTTAAGGAAATCATTACGAATGCATGTAAATTCTCGGAATCCAATTCCAATATAACAATCGTAACAAACGTTGAACATAATTGGTTTAAATGTATTGTTTATAATCAACCAACAGCAAATGCAGATAGAACTTATGGTATACCTTTACAATATGAAAATTTGGTTTTTGAACCATTCTATCGATTATCGAAGAATGTTTTTGATGAATACGGGACCTTGGATTTTGGATTAGGACTCAGTTATGTGGACTCTTGTTTTAAAAAACATGAAGGAAAATTGTCTGTTCATAATGTGGTTGATCATTCAGAATGGAGTGACAGTCCAGTTACTAAAGTGGCTTTTCAATTTTCGTTACCCGTAAAAAAAATCTGACACCATGTTCCAAACAAATTACATTGACTTACTTTCAAACGTTCCTGATTTAATTTGTGAGTTAGATGCTTTTGAAAGAATCCGTTATGCAAACTCATTTCACAAAGATAAATTAGGTTACGAAGCAGATGAAATTCTCGGTCGTTCGGTGGATGAATTCTTTCATCCAGACGATCGCAATGAATTACGTACGAAGATGTCTCTTTTGAAGACACCTGGATCTGAAACCAAAGGGATATGGCGGATTGCACATAGAGATGGACATTTTTTAACTTGCGAATGCCGTGGAAAACTTAAACACGATTCCAATGGTAACAAAAGGATCATTGTGATTGCAAGGGACATTACCGAAGACCTAGGAACCGAATTTAAAATACATACAAAACCTGGCCCCAAAGTTCAAACACCTTCAAAACTTCATTACCAAAGTTTCTTTGAATTGAAGATGTCTCAGTTTGAATTTTCTCAATTAAAATTTGCCTTTGATGAACATGCTGTCATAACAATCACCGATAGAAATGGAAACATTACTTATGCCAACGATCGGTTTTGCGAAATTTCAATGTACTCACGAGAGGAATTGATTGGCAATAACCACCGTTTGTTGAACTCAGGGTTCCATTCATCAGATTTTTTTGAACGAATGTACCACATGATTCAAAATGGCTATGTGTGGAAAGGGGAGATTCGGAATAGAACAAAAAGTGGGTCTATCTATTGGGTAAATGCAACCATTGTTCCCTTACGGTCGATTGATGGCAGTATCAATCGATTTGTTGCCCTACATACTTTAATCACTCGGACCATTGAATCGGAAGAAAGAGTAACGCAGTTATTGCAGGAGAAAGAACTACTTTTACAAGAAGTTCATCATCGAATTAAAAATAATCTATTTTCTGTTTTTAGTCTTTTGAAAATGCAGGCAAGTTTTTCTCAAGATCCGCACCTAAAGGAACAATTTGACGAAGCGGCAGGGCGTTTGCGGAGTATGATGGCTTTGTATGATAGGTTGTATCGATCCCAAAACTCTAATGAAATAGATCTAAAAGACTACATCCCTAACTTGGTGCGTCAAATTCTTTCCACTTATCCTAAAGATATCAGTTTTGATTTTTCTGCTGATACACCAATGATTGTGAAACCAGATATTGCTAACAATTTAGGAATTATTTTAAATGAATTAATTTGTAATTCTGTAAAACATTCCTTTCTAAAGAAAGATATTGGAAAAATTAAAATCCAAATCGGAAAAGATGATCATCAGATTCAATTTCTCTATAGTGATGACGGAGAGCCACTTCCAGACTCCTATTCTTTGGAGAATTTGGAGACTGGATTTGGAATTAAACTTATGAATTTACTGGTCCAACAATTAAAAGGAAAAGTAAAAGTAAGTCCAGGACAAAGTGTTCAGTTCGATTTGGTGTTTCCGTTTTGATAAGTTCTATTTTCGAATCCAATGTTTCCATTTTTTATGGCAAAAATAACAAATCATAACCAACGAAGGAATTAGAAACCAGAGAAGGAAAATACTATTTGCTGTTAGTATTGATATTTCTTCAAAAGTTACAATTTGTCGGAAACCTTCGATTGTCCATCGAACTGTATGTTTAAAATGTCCTTGGCCTTTCATTACAGATAGTGCAATTTCTGATTTGGCTGTGATAGTCTCACCGACGGGAATTGAAAATCGATTCACTGGAACATTGACAATAGCTAATCCCGTATTCGGATCTACTGAATTGCAATAGTTAGCTTCGCATTGGACACAATATCCACTTCTACCATTGGTTTCGGGATTTCCTGAAATGTAAGCATTACTTGTGAATCCTTGAATACTTTTATGTTCGTTTCCAATATAAACGCAGGTTGTATAAAGATTTTCTTCTGTTACATAACTTAGTTCCAATGTATGTGTTCCCGTATGTCCGTCTCCATCGGCGATTACAATTGGGAATTCTTTTGGCATTATAAATTCAGCACTTCCCAAAAGAGGAATAGAATCAGCACATCGAGTTTCAACCATTGTAGTATAACAAGTGTTTAATGATTTATCCTTTGATTGATTTTGGAAACTATACATTTCGATATGATTGGTATCGATGGGAATTGGTCTTGAAAAACAAAATAGATTGGATTTTTTGTCCTTGGGAAATAAACTCGAGTCCACCTCGAGATTCGTTGGAAGATCAATTCCTGTGTAAGATCTCGGATCTAAAAGGACTTGCGATCCATTTTCATCGGTTCTGATGTTGATACAACTTGGATTCCACTCCATGGGATTGCAGGTTCTCTCTTCATCTTGAGTGTATTGAATGAAAAGACCTCCATACAAAGGACAGAATGCTTCTATCGATTCTGGTGTGAGGATTGTCATTTGAATGAAAGTCGGGGAGAGAGTTTCTGCTGGATTTGTTGGTTCCTCTGGAATGGTTTGGGATGTACTACCATTTCCATTTCCCAGTAGAGGGAATAACCAAAGTAGAGAGTCCGGTTTTCGATGAGCGCAAGTGAACAAAAAGAGAAGAAGGAAAATGAGTCTGATTGGCTTCATCTAGAATGAGACGAAAAGCAAACGTTCGATTAGAACATGCTTTGACGAGATATCTACAAGCACTCGTACTCTTACGTAAGTATTAATCGATTAAGTGGAGAATTGTGTCGAGTTTGTTCAACCGAAAGACAGTACGAATGAGTTTGTTGACTCCTTGGATCTGCAATTGTAAATTTTGTGCTTCCATAGCCGAATGAAATTTCATCAATTCCCCAATTGTCGCACTATCCAAGGACATGGAAATATCCGTAAAATCTAAGACCACATTTTCTTTTGTATTGCTAATGGTGGACATAATTCTTTCCCGGAAGGCACTGAGTCCATCAAAGGAAAGATCGTTGTTCTTGATTTCGATTAGAATTGCCAAGGTTTAAAACTATTTTTATTTGATTGGATATTTTGAAAGGATTTTTCCAATTTAATTTCTCGTTTCTGAATTGTTTTTTAATTCTATTTGCGATCAGATCAAAATTGGTTCACTCTGTCAGGTATCGGTTTGGGGATTAAAGATAAGATCCAATCGGATGGTTTGTCTTTTTTATATTGAGCTTCATACATTAGTTAGTTCTTTGTATTCTCTTTTAAAATTGCATCTGTTTCGCAATAGAACGAGTTTGGAATTTGTTTGGCTCTGGGAAAAATAATTTCAAAGTTTTGTGATTCTTTTGGTAAAAAATCTTCCTTCTCTAAGCTAACAGTTGCGTAGTCGACCGTATTTTCTTGTTTGTCGATTAGAAGGCAAGTAATCCGTGTAAAGTTTGTTGTAGTATCACCTTTATTTTGTATTTTTCCAGTGATTACAACCTCTTTGTATTTGTTTTGTTTGAAATCAATTTGTTTCAATAACAGCTTAGGTTTATTGATGTCATTTTGAATTGTAGTGGCTGTTACATGGATTTCAAAATTAGCATAAATCGGAGCCTTTTCGACTAATACTTGAAAACTAACAGACTCTCCATCGGAGACTGTATTTTTTTCAGCGTACCCAACGTTAGTTACAATACTATGCCCTTCTTCGTTTAATAAATCAACGGTGAATTTTGGCATTAGCAATTGATGGCCGCTTTTATTGGTAAATTTTCCTACAATGTATACATTGCCGATTGTATCTGGTAAGGCCGTCGTGTATTGAAATTCTCCTTCGGGAGTGATTTCCTCTGATTCTAAATTGGGATCCAGTGGAATGGATATTGTTTCCTCTTCTTGAGTAAAACTTAAACCAGATTTTAGTTTTTGATAATAAGTAATGGCAGAAGAACCTAATACCAGCCATGCGACCATGATTCCGGTTATGAGATTTTTCCAATTTCCAAAAGTACCAGCCTGTGAGTTTTGTTTGGATGTTCCATAAACTTTGGTAGGAGGGGCGTCTACCATTCCCCCTGTAGGTAATTTATCAAAACAATCTCCACAACGATAGATAGTTGCCGATTCTTGGTATAAATTTGTGCTACCACAACTTGGACATTGTTTTGGGTTCATATTACGAATTCAAACAGAAGCTATTGAAAATCCAAGGAGAAAACAAATTGGTAAATATCTTTCTTCTTCCTTATTTTCTGAGGTATTGCGTTTGGGTGATGGGGAGTAGTGCATTGGGCAAGGGAAGGGTTTTTGTTTTTCTAAAACTACAATTGTGTGGACAATTAGAAAGTATGAGATTGTCAGGTAGTGAATAGGGAGAAGGAGGAAGTTCTAAAAATGTAAATGATTTTATATTCTCTTTTAGCAGTAACTCAGTCAGAAGTTGGGGATTGTAGTCTTTTCTTAAAAGTAGCAAATCTTTGTTTTCATGTAGTAATGGTAAGACAACGAAAGAAAAATCCGAATTATTGAATAATAGAACAGAATCACCTAACTTACGTATTTCGCTTAAGGTATTCGATTGAAATTTTGATATTTTTTTTAGTTCCTTGATCTGAGTGTTGAGATTCCAAACCGTATATAAAGAAACCAAGGTTATGAGAAAGATCCATTGATAAGAGACAAGGGTTTTTGGCTCTTCCCCCTTACTCAAAATCAATATGTAGAGTGGAACAAGTCCATATAAATAACGAGGTGTATTGTGACCACCCGTATTGGGAGCGAGTAAAATCATTATCATTGTTATTAGGAAAAGGAAAAGAAGAGAGATAGAAGTTTTTTTATTAAAAAAAGAACGTAATAAAAAGAAAATAGAAACTAAAAAAACGGGAACTTGTTCTGTCCAAATTTTTATGAGGTAATATGCGTTTTCTGGTCGAAATTGAAAATCAGAATTTTTTGCCATACGTAATGGAAGAAGAGAATCTGTAATAAAAAAATTTCCCAAACTTAAAAGAACCAAGCCGAAGAGGACAGAAATTTCGAAGCGGATCAATCGTAATGACATCGTAAAACAAAAGGGAATGAATACCATCGCCAAACCCATCTCTGGTCGAATCCAAATGATGACAGCGGAAATCAACCCAGCAATGGTCGGTCGTTCTTTATGAAACAAAAACAAAACTAATATTTCTAAGGAAAAAATCAAAACAGTTTCATGGATTAAGAAAACATAAATTGGTAGGGTTGATCCAAATAACAATAGTAATGTGGATTTGGCATCTTTTCTGATTTGATGAAATATGCAGATTGCACCGAAAAATAAAATTATTTGTGATATGACGACGCCAGACAATTCACCGACTCTGAAAATAGGTGAGATTAGAAGTGGGTAGAAGTTAGGGAATGTAGACTGTGCTGTACCATTTGTTAGTTGGAAAAAAAGATCAGGTAGCGGAAAAAAAGAAAAATCTGGATCTTGTGTTTGGTGGGTGTAGGGTAAATAAAAAATACCTTGCTCTACTAATTTCGTTTGCCATTCCAAAAGTGCAAAATCGGCAAACGGTAGGACTCCTTTGGCAGAAAAATAAAAATATCCAAATGCCAAAAATGCCAAACTACCGAAGAAACCAATTGCTTTTTTGGATTGTATCATATCGAATCAAAAACAGGTACAAGGTTTCGGAATTCCTACGTTCGGCAATGAAAAAAGTAAATGATTCTTCCCACTTTCTTTCTTCCAAATTGCGCTTTAGTTTCTTGGTTATTGGTTCTTTGCTCGGACTTTTGCTCTTTTTCCGCTTTGTTGATTTTTTAAGTTTGTGTTTTGATTCTAAATACGGGCACTACCATTTTCCAATAAATCAAGAAATTCCTTTTTTTCGTTCGGGGGAAAAGGAAATCGGAAGGATTGGAGAATTTGGTATCCGAATCGGAAGTTCGAAATCTAAGTCTAGTTGCAATTATCTGTTGTTAGGTGATTCGCAGACCTTCGGCTCCGGGATTTTTTGGAAGGACACTTTTTCCGAAGTTTTGAATCGAGAGACAGACTGCCATTGGACCAATGTTGGTATTCCTGGGTTTACATTGGAAAATGAATTTTCCTTATATGAGACAATAAAGTTTAAGACTGACTTTGATCGAGTTTATTTGTTTGTATATGGAAACGATATTTATGAAACAGGGGATACTCCTGACTTTTTACATTTTGCAAAAAAACAAACTTGGTACCTCCGGGTTTTGTCGTTTTTATTTCCTGAACAAACTCGCCTTTTTTTGAAAACAAGATATTTCCAAACTATTCAGAAACGTATGGAGCTGGAACTAGAAAGAATATCAAAATTAGGAATTCAAAAACCGCAAAGATCAAATCTAGAGAAGGAAGAGTTCGTTACTTTAAAAAGTTTATACACCTTAAGTCCCGACTATTTGCGCGGATCTTTGGATACCAAAACCTATGCTAAAACCAATTTTAATCGGTGGCTTAGGGTCTTACGACAGTTAAATGATAAGGTTTTGGCAGATAAAAAGGAATTGGTGATGGTTTATATTCCTTTGGAAGTGGAATATGATCCAATCAGATTTCAAATTTACAAAGAGATAGGTTTTGTTATGAATCCCAATTGGATTGATTCTGATTCTGATTTTATAACTGATTTAAAAGCAGTTTCTCGAGAGAAAGATATTCCCTTAATTGATTTGAGAGAATATATGCGATATAGATCTGATCTATTACAAAAAGAAGATATACACCTGAACGAAACGGCTACTCGTTTGATTGCTGATATTCTAAAAAAGAAACGCTAGTTTTTATCCCTTAGCTTTGTTCTAATCTTTTTAAAATTGGACAGTCGGGTCTATGGTCACCATGACAATGTTTGATGAGGTTTTTCAAAGTATCCGACATATCTTTGAGTTGTTTTAGTTTTAAATCCAACTCATTTAAATGTTTTTCTGCAAGTAATTTTACTTGTTTGCTACTTCTTGATTTGTTTTTCCAAAGCCCAAGTAAACTTTTTATATCTTCTAGTGGGAAACCAAGTTCTCTGGATCTTTTGATAAATCGCAAATAATGAATGTCATCGGAACTATAAGATCTGTATCCGTTCTCCGTTCTACCGGCTTCGGGAATCAAACCAATCCCTTCGTAATGGCGAATGAGTTTTGTGGTGACTCCTGATTCTTTAGAAAGTTCTCCAATATTCATTTGAATCCTCTGAAAAAAAAATTAAAAAAGAGATAAAAAAATCAAATCGGCTATTGACCTTCCAACGATTGGAAGGTTTAGACTGGATTTATGTTAACAAAGGAGTTATCATGAAACCAATCAAAAATTTACTAAAACTTGCAATTTTTGCAATGTTTTTGAGTTCGCAGCAGATGGCCGCCCACGGAGAACACAAACCAGGACCTCACGGTGGTGTGATCCGGATGCCTGGAGCTTTTCATACCGAGGTGCTTCCTTATCAAAACTTAGGATTTAAAGTGTATTTACTCGATATCCATTTTGAAAATCCTACTTCCAAAAATTCGAAGTTGCAGGGTAAGGTGGTATCTAATGGTAAGGAATTCCCTTTGAAATGTTCTTCTCATCCAGATCATTTTTATTGTGAAATTCCCAAGGGAAGTTCGGTGGATAATGGAGAACTTATCCTTTATCCAGAATGGAATTTCCAAAAAGGTGCGGATGCAAAATACAAACTTCCGCTAACAGAATCAAAAGAACAAAAGAAGGAGCATCATCATGGTTAATTACGAAGTAGAAGGAATGACTTGCGGGCATTGCAAAAAAACTGTAGAAAAGGTTTTTCTTGAAATCGGTAAAGAAGCAACTGCTAACATAGAAGAAAATATCGTAACTGTGAAAGAAACTCTAACGGACGCGGAGCTCAATAGTCTTCGGGTACGTTTGAGTGAGGATGGATATACCCTTGGAAACGTCAAATAATACCACCGAACGAACTTTAGACCTTTTTGGTATGACCTGTGCCAATTGTGCCCTTCGAATCGAGAAGGGCCTTTCTAAAATGGAGGGAGTTACGGATGTTCGAGTCAATTTTGCTCGTGAATCAGTTTTTTTGCGTAGTGTCGATTCTGTAACGGTAGCTTCCCTTTTAGAAAAGGTGGAGTCCCTTGGGTATTCAGCAATTGTCCATGATGCAAATAAACAATCGGAAACGGAAAAAAAACAGAAGGACCAAATTCGAAATTTAAAAGTCCGTTTCCTTCTCTCTGCATTTTTTTCCTTACCACTGTTTTACGCTATGGTCACTCATTTTAGTTTCCTTAGTTTTATGCCAATGCCACATTTTCTTATGGATCGGTTTGTGCAAATGGCCATTGCCTTTCCTGTCCAGTTTATCATTGGATTTCCCTTTTACCAATCTGCCTATCGTGCATTACGAAATGGATCTGCCAATATGGATGTTCTTGTTGTCATTGGAACAAGTGCGGCCTATGGGTACAGTGTGTTCGGAAAGGATCTTTATTTTGAAACCTCCGCTGTCCTTATCACCTTTATTCTTGGGGGTAAGTGGATCGAACATTATGCAAAAGGGAAAAGTAGCGATGGGATCAATGCTCTTCTTAAACTTCGTCCAGAAACTGCAACGGTTCAGTCCAATGGTGTTTGGACGGAAGTCCCTAATGAATATTTGAAACTTGGTGATTTGGTTTTGGTAAAGGCGGGAGAACGGTTTCCCATGGATGGAATTGTATCAGAAGGGGAAAGTTTTGCCGACGAATCCATGTTAACTGGTGAAAGTATGCCTGTGGAAAAGAAAGCTGGGGATCCGATCCTCGGAGGGACAGTGAACGGAAGTGGATCTTTGGTTGTAAAAGCAAACAAAGTAGGAAATGACACCACTCTTTCGCATATCATTCGTTCTGAGGAAGAATCTCTCGGTACCAAAGCTCCGATCCAAAGGATTGCCGACCAAATCTCTGCGTATTTTGTTCCCGTTGTCGTAGGGATCAGTATCATTGATTTTTTGGTTTGGTATTTCGTGATCACACCGGGTGTGGTTAGTTCTGCGATAGAAACAAGTATTGCCATTCTCGTGATTGCATGTCCTTGTGCCCTCGGTCTTGCCACACCTATCTCATTACTTGTAGGGACAGGGCGTGCGGCCAAAAGAGGTGTCCTCTTTCGCAGTGCCGAAGCATTGGAATCGGTTTCCAAAATCAATTGGATTGCTTTTGATAAAACGGGAACACTCACCGAAGGAAAACCAAAAGTAACTGAAATCACACATACTGGATTGGATTCTACAAATTTAGATATTGTTTTACGAGATATCGTGAGGATGGAAGAAACGTCCGACCACCCACTTGCCAAAGCCATTGTTGGTTATGGAAAAGAAAATAACCTCTATCAAATTAGCTCTGAAATGGTTTCGACAAAAACTTTTGCGGGTGGTGGAATCCAATCGGAACAAAATGGGTTATTTTTCATTGCCGGCAAACAGACATTTGTTGAGGAAAATGGATTTTTGATTTCTGAATCCATTAAAGAATCAATTAGGCCTTGGACAGAAGATGGATCGAGTTTGGTTTTTGTTGGAATTCGAGGAACAATTGATGGGCTAGTAGTTTTTCGCATTGAAGACGGGTTGCGTAAAGAAGCAAAAACAGCAATTTTAGAATTAAAATCGATCGGAGTAGAACCTGTCCTCTTAACAGGCGACAACCAAACTTCGGCTGAAAAAATTGCTCGGTTAGTTGGGATTTCTGCAGTGTATTCAGGACTTCTCCCTGACGACAAAGCCAAGATCATTGCCACTTTAAAAACGGACAAAGTGCACTCTGCTATGGTAGGAGATGGAATCAACGATGCCCCGGCTCTTGCATCAGCGGATGTGGGGATTGCCATGGGAACAGGTTCCGATGTTGCCATTAACACTGCTGATGTGGTCCTTGTGAATGGAGACATTCAAAGAATTGTGGATCTCATTCATATTGGTAAAGATACAGTCATCAATATCCGGCAGAACTTTGGTTGGGCTCTTGGATACAATTTACTCGGAATTCCGATTGCGGCATCAGGTTTACTTGCTCCTTGGGTGAGTGGAGCTGCTATGGCATTCAGTTCTCTCTCGGTTGTTTTTAATGCCCTTCGTATGAGTCGCTGGAAATAGAACGAAAGTATCAGAGATGGTAAATTTTTGGACATATCTTTTTTAAAACCACCTTCCTATTTAGAATCTTCTGTAAAAGAATTCTGGGTTTGGAAGGGAGTGAATGTTCGTGAACTTCCTTGGATTTTACCATCTTACGAGTGTGAGATGGTTTTTCATTTAGAAAATCCACCGCTTGTAGAAACAGAAGACAGACAATTGATTCGATTGCCCAAGTTTCATCTTGTGGGTCCCCAAACAAGAAGGTGGAGGATTTTATCGGAATCTGAAATTTCTTTATTTGCGATCCGGTTTTATGTAGGAGGGATGTATTCATTATTTTCCCAACGAGGGGATGAATTACAGAATCGATTTCCTGAAATAGACAATAAACATATATTAGACGAAATTTCTAAACTGAAAGAAAAATCTATGTTAACTGTAAATTCAAGTTCCAATCTTTTCTCTGAAGATGGGATTTCTGAATTTCTAACCAACTCTCTAAAACAATATCCAGGAAAACCTGGAGAGATTCCCGCCTACATTCGGTTTGCGCTTTTGGAGCTCACACGTCCTGCCACTTCCATCGAAAGTCTTTGTAAAAAATTAGGAATTTCTAGAAAACAATTGGATCGTAAATTCAAAGAGATCGTGGGAATGGCCCCTTCTGAATACAGAACAGTGCACAGGTTACTGGAAATGGTCCGAAATCCGGAACATTACCGAAAAAACAATCCAGACCTACGTTTTACTGATTTGGCCCAGGAATTCAATTATTCTGACCAGTCCCATTTCAATCACGATTTCAAACGAATTTCTGGAAGTATTCCCAATGAATGGTTCGCAGAATATGAAAAAATGTCCCATTTTTACAATCATGATTCGTCAGATATTGATAGGATAGGAACATGATACAAAACATAATTGATTTCGTTGGTAAAACAAAGTTCAATCTTAGATTACGCACATTGTGTTCTGCGATCACGAGAGAAGACAAAGAATCGTTTGATTTGTTATTATCCGATCCAGATCTAAAGGAAGTTTTGGTATCAGAATCTCCCTTACTCCTAGGCCTTGCTGTTACGGAAGTCTCCGATATTTATTATTTAAAAAAATTATTATCCCTTGGATTGGATCCTAACCAACCAGATAACATGGGTTTGTATCCCATACATAAAGCAACAGAGTCTGGGAATGGGGAAGCAGTCGAAGTATTACTTAACTCTGCAGCCGATCCCAATGTGGCCGACCCAAGTGGGGTCACTGCCTTGCATATTGCCAATAGTTTTGATGGCCTTGGCGAGATTTCTGATCTCCTCATTCGAATGGGAGCCAATATCTACCAAAGGGACAAACTGGGCAAACGTTACCTAATGTAATGCCAATATCTTATTTCTAAGGAGGGTGCCCAAATCTGTTTGTCTGATTGGACCTGTTCCCAATCTTTGTGATTATGATCGGAACAGCCTTTACCCCTACTGCTACAAAACTTTTACTCCTCGGATCAGGAGAACTTGGCAAAGAGGTTGCTATCGAAGCAAACCGTCTCGGGGTTCATGTCATAGCCGTAGACCGTTATCCGAATGCACCGGCTATGCTTGTGGCACAGGAATCTCGAGTAATCAATATGCTCGATCCAAAAGAATTGGAAGCCACCATACGAGAGTTAAAGCCAGATTTTGTTGTTCCAGAAATTGAAGCCATCCATACAGAAACTTTAGTTCGATTAGAAGCCGAAGGTTTTCGGATCATCCCTTCTGCCAAAGCAGTGAACTTAACCATGAACCGAGAGGGGATTCGAAACTTCGCTTCCAAAGACCTCGGTTTAAAAACTTCCAAATATATGTTTGCAGATACCGAAGAGGGTTTCCAAAAAGCAGTTCGAGAGATTGGATTTCCTTGTGTGGTCAAACCGATTATGAGTTCTTCTGGAAAAGGACAAAGTCTTGTACGAACCGAATCTGATATTTTGAAAGCTTGGGAGTATGGCCAAACCGGGGGAAGGACTGGCAAAGGAAAAATGATCATCGAAGAGTTTGTACCATTCGATTTTGAGATCACACTTCTCACCATACGCCACATAGGTGGGACGAGCTTTTTACCACCCATTGGGCATAGACAGGTGAACGGGGATTATGTGGAGTCTTGGATGCCCCAACCCATGACGGATAAGGCCCTTCTTGCTGCACAAAAGATTGCAGAAACCGTCACTACTGGCCTAGGAGGAATGGGAATTTTTGGAGTCGAACTCTTTGTCAAAGGAGACGAAGTATACTTTAGCGAAGTATCACCACGACCGCATGACACAGGTCTTGTGACTCTCATCTCTCAAAATATTTCTGAATTTTCCCTGCATGCCAGAGCTCTTCTTGGTCTACCCATCCCTGAACTGATTTTTAACACTCCCGCTGCCAGTTCCGCCATCCTTTTGGAAGGAAAAACCAAAGCACCAGTCTACACTGGTCTTGCAGACGCGTTAAAATTAAGAGGGGTGGACATCAGAATTTTTGGGAAACCAGAAATTGACGGAAAGCGCCGAATGGGCGTTAGTTTGGCTTTGGGAAAAACAATTGAAGAAGCCAAAGAAAAAGCTAATCGTGCAAGGGATTTTATCCAACTAAAGGGTTAGTCTTTTTTGATTTCCGGAGCTTTGTAATTTGTCATCATGGAATCGTAGATACTTTCTTCTCCAAAGGGAAGAAAGGAATTATCATAATGTAAAGCTAGTAGTTTGTTGTTCCCTTTTCCAAACCCACGGATGACTTCTGATTCAATGGAATCAAAATCAGAAAACTCAATGGAATCCATAAACTTACCATCGTGTAGTAGATTTAAAAAGATCACAAACTTTCCTGCATGTTTTAATATCTTTAAAGCAAATAACATCTCTCTAAGTTTTAGCAGATAAAGAAGAGGGCGAGTATTCCTTGCCATCACTAACTTCTGTTCGGCTTCACTGATATCTCGTAGCGCTAGACGTAAAAAAGCCCTTGTTTGAGTTTTTTCTTTGTCGCGCGACTTTCCCCCGAGTAGAATTAATTCGGATCGAACTAGATCCAAATTTTTAGTGAGAATTTTATCATAGAGTTGGATGAGTTTGAGTTGGGTGGAACGAACCGCTAAATAGGCGTCGCCATATTTGCCTTGGATGTGTAGGCTTTTGAAACGTAGATACTCATCGATGATTTCTTTGTATTCGTTTTTTTCTTCGGTACTTCCTAAGTGGATGACACTGGAATCCAGCGAACGCACTAGAAGGTAGTTCTCTTCCGCACCAAAGGCCACTTGTAAGTTGCCGTTGGCATAACTTCCACTGCCAAAACTAAGGCATAGGATACTAGTGAATCGAAAAAGAAAAGTTCGCACAGTACAGTTTCGGAATCTGGAGGTATGAAAAAGAGTCCATAATCTTACTTGTGGCAATCCTCGCCATTATGTCCGCCGGATCTTAATTTTCCTCGGGAAACTGGCCCCATTTCTTTCCGATTCTACTCGTCGTACGCGGTTCTTTTTCGATCCTGGTTTTATACAGAAAGGGAAAACCTTCGGAAATTATATGATCAAAGTATCTGGTTTAAACAAACAATTCAACGGCAATGTCTTATTTGATGACTTACAATTCAGCGTGAATCGCGGGGAACGCGTGGGCCTTGTCGGGCGTAATGGACATGGAAAATCCACTATGGTCCAAATCATTTTAGGAAAAACGGAACCTGACTCGGGAAACATCACCATCCCCAAGGGATACCGCATCGGACATTTGGAACAACATTTGGTTTTTACCAAACCTACGGTTTTGGAAGAATGCGCTCTTGGCCTCCCCGAAGGAGACGAATATGAAACTTGGAAAGTAGAGCGAATTTTGTTCGGACTTGGATTTTCAGAAAAAGACATGGAACGAAGCCCTGATGAATTTTCTGGCGGATACCAAATCCGAATGAACTTAGCCAAACTCCTTGTGTCGGCACCTGACATGCTCATTTTAGATGAACCAAACAACTATCTGGATATTGTCACCATACGTTGGTTAGAGGAATTTTTGCGTGAGTGGGAAGGGGAAATCATTCTTATCACTCACGATAGAAGTTTTATGGACAGTGTGGTAACTCATACAGTGGCGATCCACAGAACCAAAGCCATCAAGGTGCAAGGGGATACTGAAAAGTTATACACACAGATCAACCAAGCAGAAGAGATCTATGAAAAAACCAGACTGAACGAAGCCAAAAAACGTAAACAAGAAGAAATCTTTATCGCCAAGTTCAAAGCAAAAGCAAGTTTTGCAAGCCGCGCCCAATCTCGAGTCAAAAGATTAGAGAAACAAGGGGAAATGAAAGCTCTCGACAATATTGAAGATATGGAACTTTATTTTAACAGTGCTCCTTTCTCTGCAAGTCAGATGTTAAGTGTGGATGAAGTTTCTTTTTCTTATAATGGCAAAGCACCTTATCTATTTGAAAACTTTTCTATCAGTGTAGGGCCACAAGACCGAATTTGTATCATCGGAAAAAACGGAAAAGGTAAGTCCACATTACTCAAGTTAATTGCTGGTGAGCTAAGTCCTGTTACGGGAGAGGTCAAAAAACATCAGATTTTGAAAGAAGGATACTTTGGCCAAACCAACAAACTGAACATGAACGAAAGTAATACAGTCGTTCAGGAAATTATGAGTGCTGATCAAAACTGTTCGGAAGGGAAAGCTCGTAACATTGCAGGGGGACTCATGTTCTCTGAAGACCTTGCTCTAAAAAAGATTAAGGTTCTCTCTGGGGGAGAAAAGAGTCGGGTGCTCCTTGGAAAGATTTTGGTGGCCCCTTGCCACTTGTTGTATTTAGATGAGCCCACAAACCACTTGGACATGCAGTCCTGTGACTCACTCATTGAAGCCATCGATAACTTTGATGGATCTGTCATTATGGTCACACACAACGAAATGCACTTGCGCGCTGTAGCCACAAAACTGATAGTATTCGATGATGACCGAGTTTTTGTTTATGACGGGGGTTATGATGACTTCCTCACAGACATTGGCTGGAAGGACGAAACCGTTTGAAATCTATCCTCACTTTAAAACATGTTTCCAAGTCGTATGACAACGGATTCCAAGCATTAAAGGATGTAAATTGGGAAGTAAAAGAGGGTGAAATCCATGCCCTTCTTGGTCCCAATGGTGCAGGAAAAACTACCCTAATTAATTTGATCTGTGGGATCGTGTCACCAAGCGCTGGTGAGGTGAAAGTAAGTGGTTTTGATATCATTAAAGAATTCAAAAAAACCAGATCCTTCATTGGCCTTGTTCCGCAAGAACTCAGTGTCCATGCCTTTGAAACTGTTTGGGCCAGTGTATCATTTACGAGAGGGCTTTATGGAAAACCAGACAACCCAAAGTACATTGAAGAAGTTTTAAAATCACTTTCTCTTTGGGACAAAAAAGACCAAAGGATTATGACTTTGTCTGGGGGGATGAAGCGACGAGTTTTAATCGCCAAAGCATTGTCACACGAACCAAGTATATTATTTTTAGATGAACCAAGTGCTGGTGTGGACGTGGAATTACGAAAGGATATGTGGAAGATTGTAGAATCTCTTAGAAAAAATGGTGTTACCATTATTCTCACCACTCACTACATCGAAGAAGCGGAATCCATTGCCGATAGAATCTCTGTAATCAGAAAAGGTGAAATTTTCCTTACAGAAAACAAAGATAGGTTGATGAAACAACTCGGAACCAAACAACTCCGCATTGAACTAAAAAAACCACTAAAACTCATTCCTAAGTCACTCTCAAAATATGAATTGGAGCTTGTGGATCACAATTCCGCCCTTGTATTTGCTTATGACCGTTCGGATGACAGTAGTTTAATTACCAAACTTCTGGATGATTTGAAAAAACTCAAAATCCAATTCAGTGATTTGAGTACAAAACAAAGTTCTCTTGAAGAAATCTTTGTTCAGTTGTTACAGGAGGCTATATGAATTTTTATGCAATTAAGTCCATTTATAGGTTTGAAATGGCAAGAACCTTTCGAACACTTCTACAAAGTATTGCCTCACCTGTCCTTTCTACTTCTTTGTATTTTATTGTATTTGGATCTGCCATTGGTTCTCGGATTCAGGAAATTGATGGAATCCATTATGGAAGTTTTATTGTTCCCGGTCTTGTTATGTTGTCCCTACTAACGGAGAGTATTTCCAATGCTTCTTTTGGAATCTACTTTCCTAAGTTTAATGGAACCATTTACGAAATCCTTTCTGCCCCAGTAACAATGTGGGAAGTGGTGATTGGGTATGTAGGTGCTGCTGCCACCAAGTCCTTGTTATTGGGAATCCTGATGCTTATTACTGCATCCTTTTTTGTTCCGATTCGCATCGACCATCCGATCCTAATGGCTTTTTTCTTGGTTTTAACATGCATTAGTTTTAGTTTGTTTGGATTTATGATTGGAATTTGGGCGGATAGTTTTGAAAAACTACAAATGATTCCTATGCTTGTGATTACACCGCTGGTATTTTTGGGGGGAAGTTTTTATTCCATTCAAATGTTACCGCCCTTCTGGCAAAAATTGAGTATGTTTAACCCGGTATTGTATTTGGTCAGCGGGTTTCGTTATAGTTTTTTTGAAAGGGCCGATGTGGCATTATCAGTGAGTATCTCAATGATCCTTGTGTTTTTGACTTTTTGTTTGACGGTAACTTGGATTATCTTTCGTACAGGATATAAAATCAAAAACTAAGGATGTAACTTACTGACTTTGGTTTTAATATATTTTTAAAAGTTCGACTTCAAAGATAAGAGTGGAGTCGGCAGGAATGTTCCCCACTTTTTTGCTACCATATCCGAGTTCCGGTGGAATGATGAGTTTTCGTTTTCCACCCACTCGCATCCCTTTGATACCTTTGTCCCAGCCCTTCACCACTTCTCCCGCACCCAAGTTGAATTCAAAAGGACGGTTTCTGTCGCGCGAACTATCAAACTTGGTACCGTTGGGAAGTTTGCCTACATAGTGAACCGTTACATAAGAACCGGAAAAGGCTTCTTCCCCTTTTCCTACAACGAGATCTATAATTTGGAAGTCCTTTTCTGCTGATTGGATGGGGAATACCAAAACAAGAAGGAAAAATAAGACGGTTCGGATAATGATCTTCATACTTTAGTGAAAGGATTCGAGATTTGGATTTCTTTGCCAATGAAAAAAACTATTCCAAAGACTGTCCCATTTTAGAATAACCAAATGTTTCATGAGTTTATTTTCTATTGTCGGGAGCTTGAATCCTTCCTATTCAGAAACCAAATCCAAGAATTTAAAGAAGGCGATCACGAT
Source organism: Leptospira wolbachii serovar Codice str. CDC (assembly GCF_000332515.2). Taxonomy (NCBI): domain Bacteria; kingdom Pseudomonadati; phylum Spirochaetota; class Leptospiria; order Leptospirales; family Leptospiraceae; genus Leptospira; species Leptospira wolbachii. The sequence continues at coordinate 202,767 of NZ_AOGZ02000001.1, read as the reverse complement.
AGTTTTTTTGCCGAAGAAATGCTTCGTTATATCCAAGCCGAATCCTTAAAAATTCCAGATTCAGAAAAACAAAAATACCCAAACCTACCTTGGGATAAAATTGATAGCCTTTGGCAAAAGGATTTGGCTCGGGCTTATGACTACATCGACTTGAAGATGTTATACTACATTTGTGCTTACGAAATTCCCAAAATTACAAAAACAATCAAACTAGAAATTCGCTAACAATTAAGCGGCAGACTTTCCATTGTTTTTGATAATTTCGATATTTTCTTCGAATCGAACTTTTTCTGCGTAGGTTCGTTTTCCGGAAAACTCGACACCAACGAGTAAATCTCCAGATTCTTCTTTTTTTGCCCAAGCAATTTTCCCAAAAAAGCGGAAGGGAGTCTGAAGTTTAAAAACTAATTCAAGCAATATTCCTTTTTGTTTTGGTAACGTTTCCACCAAACTACTATTCCCAACTCTAAGTTTTAATCCCGTTGCTGAAAGATCCAATACTGGAAATTTTTCTACAGTTGTCATAAGGTTAGCATCTTTGATCCTTTCGATCATTTCTGCAATTTGTAGTTGGTAGAATGTTAAATCTTCTGAGGTAATAAAATTATCTTTAGTTTGTAACCAGTAGTATCCAATAGGAATGATTTCTTCTAATTCATTTTTATAGAGGATCGGAAGAATGAGTTCTGATTTTATTTTTTTGTCTCTTGCTGCCATAGCAAGTTTATCAACATGTTCTTCGATTTCTTCTTCGTAGTTGATAAACCCTTCTTCAATAGAACGATAACTATCTGCGCTGCTTGCATCCTTGATGAAGAGGATCCTTTGAGTGGATTTTACCACATCGAACTTTCGTTCCATACCGGATTTGAAAATATCCATGGTACCCGCTTCGCCGGACCTTGCCATCATTCGTTTGCGGTAGTCTTCAAAGTTGACTCGCACAAGGGTAGGAATGTTGAACATATTGGCTTCAATAATGGTTTTGGAACTTACTATGTTGGTCACGTTGACAAGCCCATCTTCTGAAATTGTAAACCGAGGGTTTAATCTTTCTTTTTTTGCGATGAGAACTTTATCCACATGGAGTTGGATTTTGTTAGGTGCAATTTGTTTTATAAAAGAACAATGTAGTTCTAAATAGCGAGCCAAAAGTTTAGAAAGAATGAAGGTGGAACCAGGTCCAATCGGCCAAACTTCGGACCAATCGACCACAATCTCTTCTCCACCAGGTAACTCCTGTGTTACGGTCATGGTTTGGATTTGTCCATTCCAATTGGCTTTCATTTCCTGATTCATTAAATAGTGTAATATCACATGGTGTTTCTGTTCTTTCCCTGTGATTTGATCCATTGGTCGCATAGCTAAATTCCGAGTTCTATTTTTGGATTACGGAAATAAATTTCCGGTCCTAATGGAAAGTAAAGATGATACTCGTCTCTTTGGCAAGAAAAAGGAAAAATTAAAGTAATAGTAAGTGTTTTTTTTCTGTTAATTCATAACAGAAGTGAATCCATGAAAAATGATTTTGTAGGTGTGAATACTCGGGAAGGTACTGATATAAAAACGATTCACATCGTTTCTCACGTTCAAGATATTTTTTTTCCATCACGATAGTTAGATCGTTTAAAGTTTTTTCGTATCTGTCTGAATCCATATAACCTTCTTGTAAGGCCTTTTTTAGAAACATTCGTTTTTCATTCCATTCTAATGGGGAAAGTACTGAGATTGCCTCTATCTCCAAACAAAACTCTTTCAACTCCCGTTCGAACTTGGGAACTTCCTTTCTAATATTTTCACATTTGTAGAAGAGAGTGCGTAGGTGGCTTATTGCATAATTATCAATTTCAGAAATATGTCCCTCCCAAAGTGCATGATAAATCTTAGGAAAGGAGAAGGTAAACATCGGACCTTTGTAGGGACAAAGTAGATCCAATTGGTAAGCACCTCTTGCATTCAATTGTAAGGAACCTTTGACAAGGATCCCATTCACATCTGTCTCCAATGTTTTGATACCGAGCATACTATTATTCAATTGCCTTTGTAGTGAAATTTATTGTATGATCGTGAAGTTTTTTCCAAAAATTAAAAATCTCGCAAGTAAAGTGAGATTTGTTTTGGTGATTCCCCTAAAGATAGAAATCCTAAGAATTCTACGAATTGTTTTTTGCAACTGAAACCGGACTGAAAGACTCTGACATTATTGTGCAGTCGCCTATTGTTAGTGAATCTCCGAACCAACCGAAACTCCCGAAAGCCAAAGGTACCAAAAGAGCCCTTCTTGTAGAAGGAGGGGGAATGAAAGGCGCATTTTCCGGTGGTGTTTTGTATGCTTGGAATCGTTTTTTAAGACCGAATTACTTTGATTTGGTGGTCGGTGTGTCTTCCGGTGCTTGTGCAGCTGCATATTATGTATCAATGCCTAAAGAAGAGCCAGTCAAAAGTGAAAAGGCACTTGCTGTTTGGTATAGGGATTTGTCGGGAAGAAAACTAATATCTTTTTTGCATCCATTCCAAGGCAAAACTCTTTTAAACCAAGAATACTTAGTCGATTTTATATTTCGAAAGAAAGTTCGACTGGAATCGGAAACTTTGGATCGGAAAAATGTCCCACATTTTGTCGTCGCAGTAAGTAATTTACATACCCATTCTATCGAGTATATTAAGGCCACTTCTTCTAATGTTTTTGATCTTTTGAAAGCTGCGACTTCGCTTCCTATTGCTACTCGCGGCAAACATTGGTTAAATGGAAAGTTGTATTCGGATGCTGCTATTTTAAATCCACTTCCTATTCAAGATATAATAGAAGCTGGTTATAAAGAAATAGTTGTGATTATGAATTCACCTATCAGGCATATTTCGGGTCCATTAACACGCCTTACAAGTCTTCTTGCTTTCCCAAAACATAGGACCATTCGTAAACTTATGCGAAAACTTCATCACTTCCACTTTAATGCTGGGAGAGAAATTGCAGTCAAACCACCAAGAGGAGTGAAGATCATCACCGTGGCTCCTGATGGACCACTCCCTGTCAAACTCACCACAACCATTCGCACAAAACTTTACAAAACAGTTCTTCTTGGCGCCAAAAAAGGGGAAGAAGCTATGCAGAAGATTTTGAAGCGAAAGATTAAAAAACAAAAATAATCATTATTTTTTTTCGTTTAGTTCGCTGATAAAGAATGCACCATAAGGTTTGTTGAATGCATTTATAAAATCACCGCCAATGTACCATTTTCCATTTTTATAATAGCTCACATTTCCTACATCACTTGGATTAGGAGACCAATCCATAACTGTATTGTTTTTTGTATCAAATGCACCCATATATTGACTTGCGGTGTTACCATTGAGGCTATTAAAGGAACCAGTAACTATCAGCTTAGCCTCGGGTGAGGCTGTAATTGAGGAAACCATTGCATCCGCATAAATACTGTTTGGTGTGATGTAAGTTTGTGTTTGGGTATCGAATGCTGCAATGTAGTTGAAGGTTCCTAAACTTCCAATCGAGGTAAATATTCCCCCCAAATAAATTTTACCATCTAGATAGGTCTGTGTATTGACTCCGTTACTTGGATAGTTTGTATTGGATGGAATGGAGCGCATAACACCTGACGTCGTGTCTACAGCACGGTAATTGAGTACGGTGCCATCACCATTAAGACTATTAAAAATTCCGCCAACAAAAATAAGATCATTAACAACAAGTAAAGTGCTAGCACTTCCACCTACACCTAAGTCCGGATTCCAGGCAGTGAGGCCAAAAGATTTAGAATCAATAGCAGCAAGAGCATTCCGAGATTGGCCTCCTACAGAAGTCATTCCAAAACCGCTAAAGAAAATTTGGTTTTCGTTACTTGTAATGGTTCTGATATCGGTCCCTGCTGGAGAAACACCAATGTTGGTAGGATTAAGATGGTAGGAAGGTAAATCTAAAATGGCAAATGAAACCCTAGGGATACCGTTGATATTCTCAAAGGAGCCTCCAACAAAAAGATGGTTATCTTTGATATGAAGAACTTTGATCGAATAATCGAAGTTTGGTGTGTTTTCCACAGGGTAACCTGTTTCTTCATCAAATACAGCAAAATTGTTCCTAGGTTTAATATTGACTGCGGTATGGTTACTTGCTATAAGAATTGTAGATCCTGATGCAACAATATCACCTGCAGGATGGTAAATAGATGAATTTAGGCTGGGGTCCCACTGATTTAAGTTTTGGCTTGGTAAGTCGAAACTAGCAGCATAGTTCCTTTTTTGCCCTTTTGTTTCTGTAAAATCTCCAAGGACATAAATTTTGTTTCCGATTACATTTAAGTTCCTAACAAAACTGTTGAGAGCAAAGGAATTTTCTTTGATGGCACCTAATTGATTGTCTACGCCAACAAGATAATTAGAAGGTGTGACTCCGATCGTAGTGAATTCACCTCCCAAGTACACTGTGTTTTCATATTGATTGACTTTGAACACTTCCAGGTTTGGGTTTGGGGCCCAGGAAGTTTGTGTTCCATTTAAATAGAAGGACATGGCTCTACCAGCAAAAGGTCCTACTATATAGAGGACTTGGGTTCCGGTATGATCGGTTCCTAGATGTAAATCATTTACTTGCCCACCGGCTGGTGCTTGTCCTGTGAAAGAAGAATCAATGGCACCTGTTGTTGGAGATAATTTAACAAGTCCATATCGTGGGTTTCCACCGATGTCTTGAAAATGTCCTCCAACGTATAATGTTGAGCCATCAGATACGATATCAAAGATAGAATTATCGTATGACGGACTGAGAAATCCAGGGTTGAGAAGGCCTGTAAATCGATTGATTGAAGCAATGTTAATTTGTGATCCAGATCCCCAGCCAGAGAACATACCTCCTACGTATAAATTATCACCTAATAAAGATAAGGCTGCAATGTTTCTTGTTGGATCTTCGACTGGTATGAAATTTGGGTCCAATTGGCATCCTGGTAAAATATGGGCTACCTGGCTTCGTTTGATTCCTTGGACATGTGTAAAATCGCCTCCGATATAAAGCCCACCTGATCCGTCTGAGATGGCAACGTTCGTAAGGCCTTTCACCTTTAAATGGGGACAAAAACGATTGGGTACAACGGCTCCAGAAATGGAATCCACAAAGGAAGCACTTCCCGTAGGGACACCTGTCATCGTAAATTCTCCTCCAATAATCATTTGTCCTTGGTGAGTTGTGATGGCATTGACCCTGGCAACAGGACCATACACTCCCCATTGGTCAAAGAAGGAAAAGGAGGGAAGGCAGGAAGGAGAGTGATCTCCTGTTACATACCGAATGATGGTTCCTAAAAGAAAAGATTTAGACTTAACATCACATGCGTTGTCTAGGTTTGTCGGTTTGCAAAAAGAAGTGGAAAGAGTGAGAAAAATAATCATCCCAAAAAAAGAATACAATCGAGCCATAGAAACAAAGTCTGATTCTTAGAATTTGTGTCTAGCTTTTGAAATGGAAATTTTTAGGTCATTCTACTAAGAAATTTATTTCTGCAATCATTCGTTTAAACTTGATCGAACGAGTCCACCATTACTTCTTCTCAGTGCGTTCGAGAATGCCCCTCCCAAATAGTATTTTCCATTTTTATACATGGAAGTATAAACAACATCATTGAACCCACTATTCCATGGTGATACAGTATTGGTGTTACTATTGAAGACTCCAAATGAATAGTTTTCAATGGCTCCATTCAGTCCAGTGAAGGATCCTCCAATAAGGACATTTCCATCTGGGTAAGCTGCGATGTGGTTTACAATACCGTCACCATATACTGGGTTAGGTTGTTCATAAGATTGGTTCGTTAGGTTATAAATTGCAATATTGTTAAAAGTTCCGATGCTGCCAATGGTTGTAAATTGTCCACCGAGAAAGATTCTTGAGCCTGCAACCGCTTGCGCATAGACACCGCTACTTGGAAAATTAGTTGTGGAAGGAATATTTCGTTTGGTTCCTGTGAGTTTGTCCACAGCTTGGTAATTTGTAGTTACAACATCCCCGTTAATTCCGGAATACAAACCGCCGAGAAACACCAAATCATTGACAACGAGAAAACTCTCCCCGCTGCCGGTGAGATTGGGATTCCATCCACTAACAGAAAGGTCGTTTAAACTTAAAGCAAAAGCACCATTTCTTGTATTTCCATTTACGTTCGTTACACTATCGCCACCAACATAAAGCTGTGATTCATCACTGGTGATGGTTCGAATGTCTGGAGTACCTGATAAGATGGTATTCATCGGACTCACTTGATAGGATGGCAAATCCAAAATGGCAAACCTATTTCTTGACACACCTGCCACGTTTGTAAACGACCCACCTACAAACAATCGATTCCCCACACGGTGCAGGGCTTTGATCGCAAAATCAAAGTAAGGTGTTCCTTCGATTGGTGCCCCTGTCACTTCATCCAATACTGCAAAATTACTTCTCGGGAGAACATTCACCGTAGAACGCATGGAAGTGACAAGGACCACTCCATTTCCAGCGGGGACAAAGTCAGAGCCTGGATTAGAGATGGAGCCATCATAATTGGGATTAAAAGCATTTACTGACTCACTGGGTAAGCTGAGTGCAGCCATATAATTTCTACCAACGGATTTGACCGAAGTAAAACTTCCACTTAAGTATAGAGTATCCCCGAATACTGCGAGGGAAGCAACATTGCCATTCAAATTATAATTTGCAGTAATAATACCACCTGTGCCATTGTTAACCGAAGCTAAACCAGTCGCGACACTAGCTCCAACTAAACTAAACTGGCCCCCTAAATAAATTGTATTATTATACTGTTGGATCGAATTGACTTGAGCATTTGGACCTGGATTCCATGTTGTCAACGTTCCATTGGGAAAAATGGAAAACGCAAAGTTGTAAGTCGCAGAAAAATCCCCACCTACAAAGAAGTTCGGACTTCCATTGGCATCCGTTCCATAATACAAATCAAGACAAGTACCTGAAGAAATAATTGGACTGAAAGAGGAAAACAGGGAACCTGAGTGGAAAGATAACTTGGCGATACCTTGCTGTGAACCTCCACCGATACTCGTAAAGTCACCACAGACAAAGAGTGCTTGGCCATCCGTTTCTAAATCAAATACACCCGAAGCAGTTGGGTCTACGTTTGCATTGAAAGAGTTATCAATGGCACCAGTATAACGATTGAGTCGAACTAAGAATTTTTGGTTTGAATCACTCCAGGTTGGAAACAATCCTCCCACATAGAGGAAGTCACCCATAAGTAATAAGGCTCTAACTTCTCTGCTTGTATCTTTTGGAACATTAAAGTTGCGATCCAATTGGCAACCGGGTAGGATATGGGCAAGGCCGTATCTTTCTTCCCCTTGGACCCAAAAAAAAGAACCGCCAATATAGAACCCACCACTCCCATCGGAAATGGCGGTCTGTGTACCTCCCACAACTTTCAAATAAGGACAATAACGATTGGGTAGTACCTTCCCCGTGGCTGTTTCTAAATGAACGACATTCCCAGTGGAAGGGCCTACGAATTGGAAATTACCACCAATGATGATTTGGTCGTTATAACTAGTCATCGCGTTGACACTCGTAATGATTGACGGTGGTGTTGGCATAAACACTCCCCAAAGATTTTGAAAGTCGAAGGATGGATAACAAGAAGGCGACCGATCTTCTGTGACAAAACGGATTAGAGTTCCGTAAAAAAAATCTTTTGATTTTATATCACATGGGTTCGAAAGTTTCGCGGGTTTACACCCGAACACCAAGCCCATAAACATTGAGTAGACGATGATGATTTTTCGCATACTGACCATAATGCGATATTCTAATAAGAATTTTAGAATTTGTCTACTCGTTTGAAATAAATTTCTCTAAACTTGGGTCTGTCTAATGAGAAATGTTTTGGATTTCCCTAATGTTAGTCGGAACTGGAGTTCTTTTGCTTTGGTTTTGGAGAAAAAGTATAAAAACTAAAAGCACTGTACCTCTTGTACGCGAAGAAAAGGCCCTTGCCGCTGAAAAAAATACAACTGTTATAGAATCTCCAGTAAAGGAATTTTCGATACTCTTTGGGCCGGGTTCCTCTCTGTTGGAATCCCAATCGATGATTCGCATACGCGAGTGTTTGAGCCCTTTCATTCTATCCCAAATAGGATACATAACTTTAATTGGTTCCGCAGATGCCTCGGGAAATTTGGCTACCAATCGACGATTGGTAAAAGAAAGGATTCAAGCTGTGGAAAGCTATTTGATTTCTTTAGGAATTCCCAAAGGTAAAATAGAAAAAGTTTTGTTGAACCCTAGTTTTGGTCGAAGTTTCGAACAACGAAGATTGTTACGCTCTGTGCAAATTCAGTATAAATTAGAAACATTGAAGTGACGGTAAAAATTCGATTCATTCTGATGTATAAAGTAGTATGATTCGAACCGAGATCCAAATTCGATTTAATGACATGGACCCCATGCGAAGAGTCAATAACGCTAGTTATTCGTCCTATTTAGAATTAGCAAGATTAGATTTTTGCAATCGTTATCTATCAGTTACCGAACTTGAATACATTCCTTTTGTCCTTGCACGTGTGGAAATGGATTTAAAAGCATCAGTTCTTCCTGGTGCTTCTATCTTTGTAGATACATGGGTTTCGTCCATTGGCACTACCTCTTGGGAATTTTCGTATGAGATTCGCGATAAAAAAACAAATACTCTTTATGTGTTGGCAAAAACTGTGCAAGTTTACTTTGATTACCGAGCCAAATCCAAAAAACCCATCCCACCAGATTTTTTAAAATCTTTAGAACAAGAACGTTTGTAGTTTAGAACAATTCTCTCGAATCAAAATGTTTCCACTCCCAATGGTAGGCAGATTTGTCTCCGTATTGGATGCATTCCTCGAGCCAATTAGACTCGGCTTCCGGATGTAAAAAAGAATAGGTTTCCGATACCGAACGAATGAGCTCACTATATTCTGGAAGGATTTCGGGTAGAAGGGGGTCGGTATTTCTCTCGAGAAGTCTGACTACCGATTGGAGTAGTGCAAAGTAAATTCCCTTTCGCAGTAAATCCGGAATGCCTTGAGGTAGGGTGACTAGTGCTTCTATTTGTGGGAAGACGGAAACCAGTTTTGGGATGTGGACATACAAATGGCTTGGCAACTTAGATTGGATTTCAGTAAGATATAGTTCGTTCTTATTTTCACCCATGACAAATCCAATCTATCAAATTCGTTCTCAGATTAAAACCATTTGCGAGGCCGAAGGTTTTTCTTTTGTGGGATTTGCCGAGGCAAAGATCCCCGATTCGGATCTAAAACATTTGGACCAGTGGATTCGAGAAAACCGGTTTGGGAATATGACTTGGTTTGCGAAGGATCATGCTGTGGGAATTCGGAATCGTTTCGAAAATTTGGGCCTCGCTCCAAAATCTGTGGTTTGTCTTGGATTTGTGTATCGTTCCACTCAGGCTGATGAAGTGGTTTCCAGAATGGAATCAAAAGTTTCCCGTTATGCGTTAGGCTCTGATTATCATATTGTTTTAAAAGATAAAGGCAATCGAATTTTAAAAACTCTTCGCACTGAGTTTCCAGGTAATAAATTCCGTCAATCTATCGATAGTTTGCCCGTCGCAGAAAAAATTTTGACAAGGGAGTCTGGAATCGTTTGGCAAGGAAAAAATACCAATCTCATCCATCCGACTCTGGGGTCTTATTTTTTTCTTTCTACTATTCTCACTGATTTAGAGTTAGGTGGTCCAGTTCCCGAGGAAATTGTTACAGACCATTGTGGTAGTTGCCGTAAATGTTTGGACGTTTGTCCTACCGGCGCACTCGAAGAGTATAAAATGGATGCAAGAAAATGTATCTCTTACTTAACCATTGAAGATCGGGAAGAAACAGAAGCGACAGATTCTTTTTTGCAATGGGATCGTCAGGGTTGGGTGTACGGATGTGATCTTTGCCAAGAAGTTTGTCCATGGAATGCCAATGTCGCCAAACGAAACGGGGTAGAAACCAAAGAACCTGAATTTTTGCCCAGGACCTTTTGGACAGATCCGCAATTTACAGAAAAGGAATTTCTCACCAAAGAAGAGTTTGATTCTTATTTCAAAGATTCACCAATCGAGAGGGTTGGATTTGAAATTTGGAACCGAAACTTAAAACAATAGGGAAATCAGAATTTTAATGTTTTGAAGGAAATTCTGAGATGAAATTAATGGCACTCTGCAGTTTGCGTGAATGTTTAATATGAAACAGAGATTCACAACATTGTTAGGTGTAGTTTGTGCTTTTAAACGCAAATATAACAGTAAGAATCGCTAATGAAACTTTTCCGATAAAATTTCTGTTGCCAGTTTCGGATCCTTAGCAGAACAAATCGCACTTACAACCGCAAGGGAATCGGCGCCTGCGTCCAGCACATCTTTGGCATTGGATTCTTTAATCCCGCCAATCGCAACAATGGGAAGTTTTGTTTGGGTACGTAGCCATTTTAGGCCTTCTAGTCCCCAAGCAGGTTTAGTATTGGTTTTCGTATTGGTTTCAAATATAGGGGATACAGCAAGATAATCTAAGCCGGGATGGCTATCTGTTTTGATCAGAGAATGATAGTCTTCTTTTGTTTCTAAAGAGAGACCGATGATGGCATCTTTTCCCAAAATCCGGCGTGCGTCTTGCCAAGGGAGGTCTGATTGCCCCAGGTGGACACCGTTCGCTCCGGCCGCCAAACAAATATCTAGGCGGTCATTGATAAGAAGAGGAATGGAAAAGGGTCTTAGGATTTCTTTTAAATGTTTTGCAAGTTCTAAAAATTCTCGACTATCGGTTTCTTTTTCTCGAAGTTGGACAAGGTTTACTCCCCCAAGTGCTGCCAGCCGCACTACCTCTGCCAAACTATGCATTCGGCAAAGGGGTCTATCTGTTACCAAATAAACCCCACGAATTTTTTTATTCGCCATTTAACCTTTGTTTAATGGTATCTGCATTGATTTCATAAAGAGCATCTATAAATGCTACTTGGAAACTGCCAGGAGAGGATGTTTTGATTTTTGCCATTTCACCGGCAATTCCCATCACAGCCATCGCTGATGTTGCTGCACGAAATTGGTTTGCTTGTACAGCAGCAAAGGCACCACAAATGGCAGAAGCAGTGCAACCAAGTCCGGTGACCTTTGTCATAAGTGCATCCCCATTTCTCACTTGGGCTTTGTCTGTTCCACTTAAGATATAGTCTGTGGCACCAGAGATTACAACCACACCTCCGGTAACTTTGGAAAGAGACTTTCCTGAATCCACTGCGGAATCAGAAGAATCTGTTGCATCGACACCTTTGGTTTTTCCAGAAGAGTTGAGTGTAGAAAGAATTTCTGAGGCATTGCCTCGAATGATACTGGGACTACCGGCACCTAAGATACGACGGATCGCCATATTACGCAAGTTACTCGCTCCCGCACCTACGGGATCTAGTATCAAAGGTTTCCCAATAGAGACTGCTTTTGTTGCCGCTTTTTCCATACTTTGGATCCAAGGTTCGGAAAGAGTTCCGATGTTTATAACAGTTGCCGAACAGATAGTAACCATCTCTTCGACTTCATCGATGGCATGAGCCATAATGGGTGAGGCACCAATGGCGAGGAGCGCATTGGCGGTGTTATTCATGACTACATAGTTTGTGATATTGTGAACGAGAGGGGACTTAGAACGCAAAGCGTCCAAGTCGTCGATAGTGTTTTGAATGATTGATTGAGACATGCGGAGGTTTCCTATTTTTTGATTAAATCCGATTCAGACCAAGGTTTGTTTAAAAAACTATGCAGGTCCACTTCTCCTCTCAATTGATTGAGAGAGAGTTCATCGATATGACCAGAAATAATTATTTTCTTTATCCCTGGATAGGTTTTGTGGACATCCCTAAGAAACTCATCCCCCCTTTGGTTTGGCATAAGCCAATCGGAAATGATGATTAGGATGTCGATTCCTTCTACTGACAATTCTTCGATGATAGACCACGCTTCTTCCGTATTTTGGGCGGTCTCATAACGATACTCGTTCCCAAAATGTTTTTTGAGCTGAGACTTCAGACTCATCAGAATGATTTGTTCGTCATCAACGAAGAGGATGGCTTTATTCATTACGAATTACTTTCCGTCGTTCGGGCACTCGACAAGTTTGTCATGTCCAGGGCAGGAACGTTTTTCTTTGCCGGGGCAAATCGCAAACGACGCAGACGTGATGACAAAAAGACTAAATAGAGTGATGGCTAGTTTCATAAAAAATCCTCTCTTGGAATTAGACGACAGAACGAATGCGAAAGCAAGAACTTTTTGTTCAAACTTTTGTTAGAATTTCATACCCTTTGTCTGTGACAAGTATGGTATGTTCAAATTGGGCAGATAGTTTTCCATCTTTGGTACGGACGGTCCATTTGTCGGATCTATCAAAATTCACTTCCCAAGTTCCCAAGTTGACCATGGGTTCGACTGTAAAAATCATTCCGGCTTCGATTTTTGCCAATTTGCGGGGAGAGCGAAAGTGAGGTACTTGTGGTTCTTCGTGGAAATTTCGCCCCACGCCGTGGCCCATGAGATCTCGCACAATTCCATAACCCATTGGAGTTAGGAAATCATCGATGGCGTTTCCGATATCATCGATACGGTTTCCTGGTTTTACCTGTTCGATTCCGATCCACATGGCTTTTTCCGTATCGGCGACCAATTTTTCGGCTTCCGGGCTGGATTTTCCCCCGACGATAAAAGTTCTGGAGGTGTCTCCAATGTATCCATCCACAATGGGGGATACGTCCAAATTCACAATGTCTCCATCGGCCAGGACATCTTCTTTCTTCGGAATTCCATGGCAAACCACATGGTTGATGGAAGAACAGATGGATTTAGGAAATCCCTTGTATCCCAGAGGAGCCGACCTATGGCCGTTCTTTTTGGTATGGGCTTCTGCTAAATCGTTGAGTTCTAGGGTGGTAATCCCCGCTTTTACGAAGGGTTCTAAGTAAACGAGGAGTTCGGCGGCAAATTTTCCCGCCTTTCTCATCTTTTCAATTTCTGATTTGTTTTTAATGTAAATCACGGATTAGAAATCTGTGGACCGAACCGTTGTTCTTTTGTTGGCAGAGGTTCTTTCCAAAGCTTTGTCGATGAGTCGGTAGATTTCTTCGTTGATTCCATCAATCGCATCGCCGGAAGTCATAAATCCCTTACTTTTGATATATGCTTTCACTTTAGAAGTGACAATTAGGGATTCCTTCGACGTTGTTTCTGTTTGTTCTTCGGACATGGATACCTCGGTTTTATTTCTTTCTAACTCCGAGGATGCTATCTACGAGGGATTTTTCAATATTTAATTTTTCACTGATTGCCTCAGAAGACCACTGGTAGTTGTCGTGGAGGTTCTGGATGGTAGCTCTTTTTCTCTCGACAAGGGGATTTCCCGAAACTTTCCGGTCTGATTTTCCTGCCGGAGTGGGGTTTTGCATTGCCCCTTGGACAATGTCCAAGAATTCAGAGAGTTTTTCGAAAGTTTCGTCTGCCTCACCTAAGAGTGATTCTAAATCGTCCTTGGTTTCGCGTGAGGATTCTTTTAGATCTTCCAATCGTTTCTGGAGGGTGAGGATTTGGCGGTGGCGGTCAGAAAGATCACCTAGCAGCTCTTCGATTTTGTCAAATTTACGTTCCACCGAATCAATCTGTGCTTCCCGTTCCACAAGGAAGGAAGTGCGGTTTTCCGCTAGGCGGATGGTTTCCGTGAGTTCTTTTTCCCGAGCTTCCACCACTTCGATTTCGCGGTCGAGGATGTCTAGGCGGGATTGCAGTTCCCGTGCATTGTGTTTCTGAGTTTCCAAGTTTTCGACCAAATGGAAAACCGAGTCTTGTGATTCTTGTAAAGAAGAAAGAAAGGATTCGATTTTCGATTGTTCGGTAGTGAGTTTTGTCACACGAGTTTCTATGGAGCTAATCTCCGTTAGGCTCTGCTCGAAACCTTCCATAGTTTCTGAAACATGGACTAAGTTGGATGCAAGAATTTGCACTTGTTTGTCGATGTCTTCCGTTTGGAACTGTGCTTCTTTTAAGGTTTCTAGTTCACTTGCAATTTCTTTTCTAAGTTCTGAAAATTCTGAAATGGCAGATTGGTATAGGTCAAGGTCGGGTCGACTTTTTTCGAGGGCACCAAGGGCCTCGGAGATTTCTTCCACAGCCCGATTGGATTCGTCTGCAATCTGTTTGGCGGAAGCAAATAAGTCAGAATGTTCTTTTACTGTTTCTAGCTCACTGGAAAGTGTGACGATCTCATCTTTGAGTGTTTCCATTTCCGATTGGAAACTAGAGAGAGTTTCTTCTTTGGTATCGTTAAGGTCTTGTAAACCGTTCTTTATTTCGTGTTTTAAATCTTGGAAACGATCTAAACTTTCTTTTAAAAAGTCTTGGCTTTCTTTTGCTATTTCTTTGAAAGATTTTTCGTAATCTCTTTGGTAAGTTTCAATTTGCTTTTTGGATTCGTCTTTGGAACGTTTGATACTTTCTTCTAAGTTGCGGCGAACAGTACTTAGATGGTTTGTGATTTTTTCTTCGAGTTGACCAAGTTGGATATTTCCTTTATCCAAAAGTTTTGTCAATTGGTGAGAGATTTTGGTATCAATGGTTTCATTGAGTCTGTCCATCTTCTCTTCTTGTAAATTAAAGAAAGACTCTCCGGATTCCTCTAAGTGTTTGAGGATTCGATCCACTTCGCTGCGCGCGAGTTTCGCTTCTTCTTCCAAACGAGAAATACTTTCTTTAGTTTTGGATTCAGCAACCATTTCCAAATTGGATTTTGCTTTTTGAAATTGGTTTTGGAATTCCCCAAGCAGATCCGCACCTTCCACATGGATTTCTTTTAAGCGGTCTTGGAGTCTTTCAATACTATAATTTTGATCACCCCGCATTTTTGCGAGTTCGTCTTCCCATTTGCTGACAAAGTCTTCCAGATGACTGCTAGCGATACGAATCTTTTCTGTTACAATTTCTTCCGATTCTTTGGCCTTTTCTTCGGCTGTTTCCAAGATTTCATGCGCCGATTCACGGAGGGCTGATTTCAACTCCTCCACATATTCATCTACATCTTTCGTTTGTGCAGTAATGGATTCGCTTAAGTTTTTGACTTGCGATTGTACGGTTTCTAAATCGGATTCCATCTCCGTTTTTTGGAGTTGGAAATCAGAGTTCATTCTTTCTTCGAGTTCTTTTCTTAGTTCAAAAAGGGATGTTTTAATGACTGTTTCTTGATTGGAGCGAACAGAATCCAACTCGCGATCGAAGTCTTTTAATTCTTGGAGTGCACTTTTTTTCAGGGAACTTGCTTCTTCTTTTAGATCTTCCGAGATGCGGTGGAATTCTTCAGAGAAGGCTTCAATTTCGCGAATGAGTTCTTGTTTGCGGATGTCCGCTTGGCGAAGGAGTTTGTTTTCCGCTTCCAAATATTTTTCTTGGAATTGAATGATGGTTTGGTTGATTCCATCCGCCTGCCTTCTTGTTTCATTGATGATGTCGTCTCGTTTGGAAAGTGTTTCCAAAGACAAATCTTCAATTTCTCGTTTTATGGCATCTGTTTCCTGACTGAGACCTTTCATAAAAGAATCTTTGGTATGAGTGACTTGGTCAAAGATGGAATCAAAACGTTCTTGGATTTTTTTATCCAGAAGATTTACTTTCTCTTCTAGTTTCCCAGAAGCACGTTGGTATTTTTCTTCTAACCTTTCGTCAAACTTATCTACTTTGTCAGAAAGAAGGGAGGATGTGTCTTCGAATTTTGTTAGGCGAACATCCAAATCGCCTTGTGCATATTTCATGGATTCGAGTAGTAGATCCATTTCTTTACGAGCGTGGTCTAGGCGACCAGCTGTCTCGCCTACCATCACATCGGCATGCGATAAAAGTTTTTCTCGGGCGGTCTCTGCAATTTTGGATAAAGAATTATCAAGAAAGTCCGATTTGGTTTCGAGTAGGCTTTCGAGTTCAACCATCTTATGAGCAACAGATTGTAAAATTTCATCACTTCGGAGATTCAGTTTGTTTTGAAACGTATCCAACATAGATATGGATTCGTTATGGAGGGATTCCATGTCTTCAGAAACTTCGCGTAACTCTCGTTTGTGGGTATTGATCTGGGAGAGTCCTTCTTCCATGTATTGTTTTTCCCGGCGGACTTGGTTACTCAAATCTTGGATTTGTTCCATCTCACCCGATAAAGAAGAGAGATAGTCTTTACTCGCACGGATTTTTTCGAATAGGTCACGGGACTCAGAACTCAAATGTTGGATGTCTTCGGCAACTTTACGGGATTGTTTGACGGTGATGTCTAGGTCAATGCCGGCATCTTTCACCAATTGGATCTTTTGGAGAGCAACACCTTGGATTTCGTCCGTCAGTTTAGACGCATAACGTTTGAGTTGGGACAGTTTGGTGTTGGACTTGTCCAAACGACGTAGCCCAATCGTCACGGCAACACTGGCCAAAAAAGGTAATAAAAAGACTTCTAATCCCATTTTCTCAAAGATCCAATAATAGTATTATGTCGCATGAAGATGGTTGAAGAAAACCAGGCTTGGATTTTTTCCGCAAGCCTTTTTTAATTCAGTGAGAATTCACGGATTTGGAGCCAAAAACGGGCGAAAATCTTAGCTTCTTCGGCCTCTAAATTCGCCAACCTTTCCTTTGCCCCTGGGTCAAGGCGGAACATTTCGGAACTCATATCCGAAAGGTGGCCTTCCTCTTCTAAAATCAGATTGGTTAGGCGGATAGGAGAACCGGTTTTGTCCAAAATGTCGTCGTACGCTGCATAGACGACCATGGCCCGTTTTTCAATCACCGTAGTGGTGTACAAATAAGCAAGGTAGGTAAACTGTTTTGGGTCAGGGAAAATTTTGCGTAAACTGCGACGGACAAGGGTATCTAGTTTTGCGAAATAAATTCTTGCCGCAGTTCCTCGAACGAGTGCGGAGTTTTGGTATCCCAAATGGAAGCTGGGTTTGATAGTGCGAGCTGCTTTTTTAAAGAAGAGGGCATGCCTTGCTTCCTCTGTGGCATGTTTTAAAATCATCTCCGATGTTTCTTCGCTGGATTGAGTGAGAAGGATTTTTCTCGAACCCAAATGTTCTAAAAGGGAAAGTGTATTCAACCAAAGGGCATGGTTTGTTTCATTGGCAACAATATCGGAGAGAACTTTAGGAATGGAATCATTCGAAAGGACGGTAGCAGAACCCATAAATCCAAAATCTGAGATGCGTTTCTTTGGGCTAGTCTTTCTTCAGTGGAATGGTGAGTTGGGCAATGGTCTCTCCATCCTCATGGTAGATGCGAAATTGGTCTGTAGGAAGGCCTTCTCCTTTCAGTAAGATCACACAAAGGGCAATTCCAATTCCTTCTCCTTCGGAATTGTCTCCTCTTTCGATATAGTATTCCATGATGTCATTATAGTTTTGTGCATGAAGGAGAGAGTTTCTGATTTTTTGCATCTCCCCTCGCACGAGGGTAGTGTTGTTTCTTACATCAAACTTGATTTGGTCTTTGTTGTGTTCGATTTTGATATGAACATAGAGATTTCTTTCTTTTGCCAAGGGTTCAAATGTATTTCCTCGACCGGAAAGGATGAGGCTTTTATACATTCTGACACCTAACTCATAGTCGGCGGGAGAGTGGATGTCTAATTGATTTTCCTGAAAGAATAATCTTTTGAAGTTGGCTTTAAAGCCGTTGAGGATTAGGTCTTTAACGATAGTGAAAAGGATTGCGGATAAGTCTGAGATCCCATATTTTTCTGTAAGTGCATCCAGTATGATTACCAAGTTCTCATCCAATGTTTTGGAAGCACCATAGGTTGTCATTTCTATGGGACTAGACTGATTGACCCAGTCCTTTACTTGTTCTGGACTAAATGCTTCCATTAAAAAATATATTGGCTCGGAAACAAGGGATTGGATTTGGATTTTTCTTCCACAAGCATTGTTTGTAACTCTTTTCTTAGACGTTCTGTAATGGAATCTAGCGTTTTCTTTTTGTCTTCTTTATAAGAACTTAGATACTCATTGATCGTGAATGGTGTTCCGAATCTAACGATTGCTTTGTGGGGTCGTGGGCGAAATTCTCCAAAAAGTTCATTTTCGTAGCGGTATAAAAACTCATACAATCGTTCCGCACTCGGTAGTTCTTTGATATAAGCAGTTTGGATGGTAATAAAGTCATAAGCTTTGGTCGCGGCCTTTCTTGCCCAAGTTGCCATCTCTAGACTTGGGAGTTCACCGTTCGGATCGGGCATTCCCACAGACACCATTTCAAGAACACTTAAGATCCTTCTGAGTTTTTCTATGGCGTTGGCATCTGCATCCCATTTGGGGATATTGGCTTTTCTTGCTATGTTGTCGAGCATGGCATGGCGCATTCTACCCAATCGGTAGTCAAAGTCATCGGCTCTCCCTTCTTCTACAGGAACTCCATATTCTTTTTCTTCCCTTTCAATCATTCGTTTCCCCACAGATAAAAATCTATGGACGATATCTTTGCCAGTTTTTTCTATCCCTAACTTCTGTTCCATTCTGGTTATGGTTTGGTCGATGTCTTTTTGCATGGAATCAATGGAACCGTTCATTCTGTACTTAACGAAGGTAGGTAAAATCCAAATTTTTGCTTCTGCATCTTTTTTTAGTGCATCATCCAACCCCCAAAAACCCAATTGGGCCACTCCTGGTTGGAAGGGAAGGAGGGTATCGTTCATTCCACTTGTGGGTTCTCCTTCTGGAAAAAGAGCAAGTTTTCCCCCTTTGGAGGCAAGAATATCCCTTGAGGCTTTGAGCGACTCGCGGTCTGGCGCTCCAGCTAACACGGAATAGGCCCCAATGGATTGAATGAAGTCACCGACAAATCCATAAGCCCATTCAAACACCTCTCTTGCGGCCATATAGTGAAACCGAGAACCCATAAGATTGGCCGCATGGTAAGCAATTCCAGGTTCTTTGGTGGTAGGGTGGTTAGAGATATAAAGTAGTCTTTCTTTTTGAAAGGATTTTAATGTCTTTTGGTCCGTTTCTGAAATTTCGATGGATTCGAGGTTGTGGAGCATTTTATTGAGAACGGGTAAAGTCAGATCCGTAAACCATAAAGCCGGGAGATTGAACTTTGCAGGGATAAAGGATTTGATTGACATAGGACGAATGCTAACAACTTAATCAAAGGAAGCAAGTACGAATTCACATGGCACTTATAGAAGAACTCAACCAACAAGGCAATTTTCTCTTCCGATGGCGCTCCTACATTCCAGGAGTCATTTTGTTCCTTTCCTTACTGTATCTACCGTATGTCCCTTATTTCCAAGGTAACTATAACACCAATTTATATTGGCTTTGTGGTGCATTTCTTGTAAGTTTTGCGGGACTTTTTGTTAGATGTTTTACGATTGGATACACTCCCAAAAACACTTCGGGTAGAAACACAAAACAACAAGTTGCTGATGTGGTAAACCAATCAGGAATTTATTCGTTAGTAAGGCACCCTCTTTATGTAGGGAATTTTCTGATGTATCTTGGCCCAGTGTTTATTCTCCGGGATTTTGCTTTTGCACTCGTTTACATCATGTTCTTTTATCTATATTACGAAAGAATTATATTCGCTGAAGAATACTTCCTCCGTGGAAAATTTGCAAAAGGATATTTGGAATGGGCAGACAAAACTCCAGCTTTCATTCCTAGACTTTCCGGTTATGTAAAACCCAAATTAGGTTTTTCTTTTCGCAATATTTGGAAACGAGAATACCCAAGTTTATTTGGAATCATCGTTGTGTTTACAGTTTTCGATTTGATTCAAGTTTACTACCAGGAACCAGCACTCCGTTCCGCGGACATCACTGGAATTTGGAAACCTTTCCATACTTGGTTTTTTGGATTTGGTTTGGTGTTTTATGTTGTCACTCGTTTGATTGTAAAGACCACCAAACTTCTAGAAGTCGAAGGTAGATAAACCTTTATGAGTCGGTTGTCTAATGGTTGGAAGGTTCCAGAGTCTCTCGTTGATAAAAGGGAACTGATGGAATCTTACCAAAAAACGGTAGAGAGTATGGAGGCGGAAAACCCGCTTACCATCTTTCGAGAACATTTAGACAACGGACTTTTGTTTAAGGCAGGATTGCAAGATGCCATGAACCAACTCACAACATTTGCTAATTTGTATATGAGTATCATCGAACTAAAAGCAGAAATCGAGAAACAAACCAAGGGCACTTGATTTAGATTCCTTGTTTGTCAAAGAAATATTCTCTAGTAGACCTTCACAGAAACCCGCACTTTTTTAAAACATCTCAATCATTCGAAACAAAATACTGCTTAAAACATGTCACGGTATTTCCTTAAGTTCCACTTCTGAAAGACATCCTTCTGCGGAAAGGATTTTGAATTCTGGTGTTAGGATGTGAATGTTTTTTGGATAGTTGGTTTCTTTTTGAAATTTGGGAAGTTTAGAGAGAGGAATCGAAACTTCGGATTTATTTTTTTCTTCAAACCGGTAAACGAACGTTAGTTCATCTTTGGGCATTCTTAGCTCTTTGTCTACGTTGATACTTTCCCTTAATAAAAATCGCATTTGGAATGCAGGTAGTTTTTCACCAGGACAAGCAGAAACAATCAGATTTTGAAACTGGCGTGGTAAAAATTGAGTTCCATCCCAAAAATGTGATAGTTTCATTTCTAAGAAAAAATCAAATTCTTCTTTAGCGTTTTGTTTCTTTCTCCAAACCGTATTTTTATCTTTGTCTAATAGCAAATGAAGGCCACCAGATCCTGTACTATCTTCGATACGGAACGGTGGATTTTCATTATATTGGTTTATACTTTTTTTTGTTCCGGAAAATAAATAGTAGTTCCCGAAGAGAACAAGAGAAATGGCGAAGAGAATGGGAAGGACAATTACGGATCTCATATGAAAGAAAAAATTACGTTTACTAACAAAATGGGCTACTTCTTTTTTTATGATTCGATCCGAAAGGAGATCAGATGAAAATTGGGATCCTAGGTGGTACCGGCCTTATTGGTACAACACTCATTGAAACTGCAGTCCGTAAAGGACATCGTTTCCGAGTGTTTTCAAGAAAAACTTCCTTACCACCTGAACTTTCCTCCTACCCTGAATTGGAATTCGTTTCTTGCATTCTCCCACAAACAGCAGACTTAGAAGGTTTGGATGCAATCGTTAATTTAGTTGGTGAGCCAATAGCGGGCGTTCGGTGGACAGAAGAACGAAAAAGACTCATTCGTATTTCTCGCGTTGATTTTACGCGAGGACTTGTCGCACGTGTTTTGGATTTAAAATCGCCACCAATGGTTTTTGTGAACTCAAGTGCCGTTGGTTATTATGGAATGACGGAAGGAATTCACGAGCCATTTACTGAAAATTCCCCGCCTGGGGACGATTTCCTTGCCAAACTTTGTGTGGATTGGGAAAACCAAACTCTTCTTTTGAAATCGGCAGGCATTCGCTCTTTGGTATTGCGAACAGGGATTGTTTTGTCTCCTAAAGGGGGAGCTTTGGAAAAAATGATTCCTCCTTTTTTGATGGGGGTAGGTGGTGCCATTGCCACTGGAAAACAAGGAATGAGTTGGGTCCATATATTGGATTTCATCTCTGCCATGTTACACTTAATGCAGTTAGAATCAGCCTCAGGTGCTTATAATTTGGTATCACCCTTTCCGGTCAGTAATGAAGAATTTTCTAGTGTTTTGGCAAAAACACTGCACCGTCCCAACCTTTTCAAAGTCCCTTCCTTCGCCATACAAGCGCTTTATGGAGAAGGATCCGTTGTGGTAACGAAAGGACAGTATGTGCTTCCCGAACGACTTCTTTCTACCGGTTATGAGTTTCAGTTTCAAAATTTAGAAAAGGCTCTCTCAAATCTTTTAGAAAAACAGTGATTTCTTCTTTTCAAAAGACAAGAAGGATGAGAGACTGGAGCCATCCTTATCTCGGAGTAAGAAATGAACTCAAAAAAAGTCTTAGTCTCTTTATTCGCACTCTCCTTCGCATTCGTGATGGTAGCCTGTGGCGATTCCAAACCAAAAGAAGAAACACCAGCTGCTGTTGAATCTAGTGCTAGTGCGGATCCTGATCTTGCAAAAGGGGAAGAACTCTACCTACAAAACTGCTCTTCTTGCCATGGTGAGAAAGGTGCTGGTGACGGTGCTGCTGCTGCTGCTCTCAACCCAAAACCAAGAAACTACAAATCTCCTGCTTCTGAATGGAAAAATGGAAACACTGCTGCGGGCGTGACTAAAACTTTAAAAGAAGGAATCAAAGGATCTCCTATGGTTGCTTACGGACATTTGGGTGATGATAACATTCGCATCCTTGCTAAATACGTAGAACACCTTTCTAAAAATTAATCATTGTCTTTTTCGGTTCCGCCTACGGGTCGGAACCGAACACTTGTCTTTATGAACCAAATCATTAAAAAAGCTGATCGACCCACTTGTGATTGTGGGACCACACGTGACGATGAAAGTGCACGCAAAGTTGTAAAGTATTCCGCTTGGGGAATGATCGCCATGGGTCTTGTCGGGATATCAGCTACACCAACAGATGTATACTTTGTCTGTCGAAAATGCAAACAACCCTTCGGTCGAATGACGAAAGAAGAAAGAAAATCGAAATCCTAATTTTAGTTGACCCGCGTTCTCGGTGGATTTCCCTGGAAGCTAATGATGGAAGAGTTTAAGATTCGATTGGGATTTGAGAACGGGGGAAATCTCCCTGTGATCCATATTTCTGGCGAAATCACATCCGAAGCCGAAGAAGAGATTGTTGAATCTTACGAATCCATCCCGGCAGACAAACGCCTTCGTGTCATTTTGAACTTTTCTGAAACTTCTTATATCAATTCTGCTGGAATTGCCACCCTGATCAGCCTGATCACAAAATCATCTGAGAACCAGGGAAAAATCGAGTTTGCCGGACTCAATACCCACTTCCGTAAGGTGATGGATATTGTTGGTTTGACTGACTTTGTCCTCATTCACGATTCTCTTAATTCTGCACTCACCCAAGTCTAAATTATTCTAGATTCCAAACTTCCCTTCCGTAAGATAGGAGGGAGAGAGGTCTTTTCATGAGTGAAGTGGAATTCCACGTCAAGGGCAAAACATACAAATTACCGGTCATCGTTGGTACCGATGGAAAAGAAGGAATCGACCTAACCGATTTTTATAGAAAAACCGGCCTAGTCACAGTGGATCCCGGTTTGTTTAACACAGCCCTCGGTTTGTCGAAAGTATCTAGACGTGATCCAGAAAAAGGTGAATTGACTTATCGTGGTTATGACCTGAAAGAACTTGCTTACCATTCCACATTTGTGGAAACTTCGTTTTTATTAATTTATGGAAATCTTCCCACCAAGCAAGAGTTAAACGATTTTTCAAGTCGCCTCTCTAAACACTCAATGATCCACGAAGATATGTTGAATCTCTTTGATGGTTTTCCTGGTGTTGCCAACCCACTCGCTGTTTTATCGGTGATGGTAACTTCTCTTTCTAGTTATTATCTTCAAGAATATGAAGAGAAGCTGGATATGGGTGTGGATCTAATCGCAAGATTACTCGCAAAAATTCGTACCATTGCTGCGTTCACATACAAACATGCCGTAGGACACCCGTTTGTTTATCCATTGGATAAAAATCCATATTGCACCAACTTCCTTTACATGATGCATAAAATGCCTGCGGACAATTATGCGGTTCCCGAAGAGTTTGATCGTATATTAAACCAAATGTGGATTCTACATGCGGACCACGAACAAAATGTATCCAACACGGCCGTACAAGTGGTTGGATCCACACAAGCCAATTTATTTGCATCAATTTCAGCTGGGATCATGGCGCAATGGGGAGCTCGTGAAGGTGGACGACCCACCGCAGCGATTGGTCTTATTGAAGACATCATCAAAACAAAAACACCCGTTAAAGATTATTTCGAAAGGTTCAAACGTGGTGGCCTAAACATTCAAACTAACGGGTTTGGACAAAAGGCCTATGATGTGGTAAGCCCTCGTGCCCAAGTGGCTCGCGAGATCATACGCGAATTTTATAAAGGTAGAAAGTTGAGTGCCGTGGAAGATGTGGCTCTCCAAATTGACGAAATAGTTTGGAACGACTCCTATTTTATGGAAAATCTCCTCTATCCTAACTTAGAATATTACTCAGGGTTAGTATTTCACACATTGGGAATCCCTAAGAATATGTTCTCTGTAATGCAAGTGATTGGTAGACTTCCTGGATGGCTTGCTCATTGGAGAGAACAAAGGATGAAGGGAGACTTCTCAAAAGTTCGTCCAAAACAAATATATGTGGGTGAAAACCAAAGAAAGTACATCCCCGTTCAGAATCGCCTATAGGTCAGTTAAACTAGCATTCTCAATGAATTTCCGATGGTTCGGAATGGTTTGGTGTTTGGCACTGATTTCCTGTATGCCGAAAGAAGTGCCTCCCAAGGTGGAAAGAGGGGTTCTATCTGCCGAGTCGTATCTAAAAGACCAAACAAAAACAATAGAACTTGCAGGAGACTGGGAATACTATCCTGGTCTTTTGATTTCTCCCATAGAGTTAGAAACTTTGGACTCAACACGAGAACCTCACTTCTTTGAAGTTCCCGGAATTTGGTCAGAGTCTTTTTTTAAAAGGGGATTCCTTGCTGGTGATGGTTATGCTACCTTTAGCCTTAAAATAAATCATGGACATAAAGGAATTCCCCTTTCTTTAAAGGTCCCTGAGATGGAGACCGCCTACAACCTGTTTATTGATGGGGTGAAAGTGACATCGAACGGTGTGGTAGCCACCTCCTACCAAACTGGAAAACCCGAATACCGTCCTCGCATTGTCGATTTTTTTCCAAAAGAAAACCAAACTTCTATACTATTACAAATTTCCAATTACCACCATAGAAAGGGGGGACCTGCCCAAGTGATCATACTTGGAAGAACCTCCGATATCCATAACAAATATGAATTCGCTATTTTACGAGATATGTTGCTCGTTGGAAGCATTTTGTTTATGGGTATTTATCATTTGTTTTTATTTTGGAACAGAAAAAAAGATCCGTTTACTTATTGGTTTGCGCTCACTTGTATTCTTGTCGCCTTACGGGTGTTTGTTACAGGGAATAAATACATTATTCAATTGTATCCTGACCTTCCATGGGAAATCCATTTAAAATTAAGTTACTTAAGTTTCTTTCTAATCACACCTATTTTTGCCAGGTACGTTTATTTACTCTTTAAACCTTATTTTTCAAGACGAGTTTATGAATTCTTAAAATACCTAGGTTTTGCTTTTTGTTTTATTGTTTTGGTGACTAGATCATCGTTTTACACGTATTTAATGGTTCCGTTTCAGATTTTTACTTTGGCGGGAGCATTCTATGCATTTTTTGTTTTGGCCAGAGCCATTCGTGATTCGTTACCAGGTTCCATTATCTTTTTGGTTAGTTTTGCAATCTTTATTGCCAGTTTTATCAATGATATTTTGGTAAATAACCTAATCATTCATGGCCCCCTTACCATACATTTTGGAATATTTACTATGTTTTTTGTACAGTCCATTTACATAGCTAGAAACTTTTCTAAAGGATTTGTTGAGGCAGAAGATTTGGCAATTGAACTTTCAGATAAAAACCAAACTTTACAAGGTGTACAAAACCAACTAAAAGAATTAAATGAACGACTGGAAACTCGAGTCAAAGACAAAACAGAGGAACTGCAAGGAAAACTGGATCAAATTGGAAAGGATATGAGACTTGCGAAGTCCATCATCCAAAGTGTCACTAAACTCCCCGATATAGATTCTTATTTGAAAGTAGATATTTTATACAAACCAATTGCTGAAGTTGGTGGTGACATATATTTCGTAAAACGAATTCAGGATTTTTATTATCGATTCTTCTTGGGTGATGCGACAGGTCACGGTTTACAAGCGGCGCTCTATTCCATGATGATCCAATCGGAATTTGAGCGTGTATCTGCTGTTGCCATGCGACCGAATGATTTGTTGTTTTACATGAACCAACATTTTTATGATAAAAATGCAGACCTTCAAATTTATTTCCCAGCACTCGTAATGGATTTTGATTTTCATCAAAAAATCCTTCGTTACGCGGGAGGCGGTGTCCAAAACCAAATCCACATGAAAAAAAATGGAGCCTTCGCTAAGTTAGAAAACACAGGTCCCATCATTGGAATTTTGGAACACTACCGGTATGGAATATTAGAATCAAAGGTGGAATCGGGGGACCGAATCTTTTTGTATACCGACGGTTTGTTTGAAGAGTTAAACGAATCAGATGGAACCCAGGCTTGGACCGATTTGTTAGAGGTAATTCAAAGTACCGTATCTTTACCATTTGCGGAAGTTGTTCCCTCTATCCAAACCATGTTATTTCAGAGGATGAACAAATCACAGTGGAAGGATGATTCCACTCTTATTTTTATAGAAATCACCTAACAAAAAGTTATGTTAGGTGGTCTCTGTAAATCAATTTGGCTTCCCATTTAAAGAAATTAGTTTGTCCAATAGTAATCAAAATTCTGATCTACCAATCGCCGGAAGACCCACCCCCCGCAGAATCTCCACCACCACCTGACCAACTATCAGAACCACCGGAGGACCAGGAATCTCCCCCGCTAGACCAACCTCCACCACTGAAAAAACCATCTCCAGACCCGCCACCACCTTGGCCAAGGCCAAAGATTCTTTTTAAAATCATTACCAAAACAAATAGGGCAATAGCAACAAAAAGTGCAACGGTTCCACCAAAGATTTCAACTAACAAAGGATAAGTGATTAAAATGCCTATGATACTGAAAACAATTCCGCCAACGGCTGGTATAAAAAGAGAAAAAAATGTAAATATGGCACCAACCACTCCTGATGTGACCTCTGCAGAAGCATCACTCCCAGTTGTGTCCACATCATCTTCTGAAGGTGCGTATTCCCCACGAATGGCAGCCATTATGGCATTGACTCCTGCAGTAACTCCACCGTCCATATCACCCGATTTAAAACTGGGCCTAAGTTCATTGCGGATAATTTGTTTAGCTTGTATGTCGGTGAGGGCCCCTTCAAGACCTCGGCCCACAGCGATTCTCATCTTTCTTTCGTTAGGTGCAATGAGAAGGAGGACACCATTGTTTTTGTTTTTTTGTCCCAGTTTCCATTCATCAAAGATCTGGATCGAGACATCTTCTATGGTTTCATCGTGTAGGCTAGGGGTCGTATATACGGCAATTTGATTAGATGTATCCACTTCAAATTGTTTTAGATTGGATTCCAATTGGGTTATGGTAGCTTCTGATAAAATTCCTGCATGGTCCATCACTCGTCTTTCGAGTTTAGGAACTGGGAAAGGAGAGAGCTCTGTAAAGGTCTGCAAAAGAACCAAAACAAATAACCATACTTTCGGTTGTTTAATAATAGAATGTAATTTTGTATTTATAGACTTAGGGTTGATATTCATTACATCAATTTCCCACCGTCACGGATTTCGTTGGAGATTTCGTTTTTGTCGTCCTTCTCAATTTGGATATTGTATTTTTTAAGGAGGTCTCCACAAAAGAGAATACTCGAAACAATCCCATCTTTTTTCTTATTCGACTTCATCCCATCCACAATCAAACGAACAGCTTCATTCCATTCAGATTTAGGAACTACTTTCGCAATTTCTTTATCAGGTAATACTCGCACGAAGTGTTCAAATAAAGAAATGTAGATTAAAATTCCTGTTCTATTTTTGGTTCTAAAAACTTCTTCATCTAAAAAGGCTTCTTTGGCTCTTAGGTCGACAAAGTATTGTTTTGCGCCCCTAGATACTAAGTTGATTCTGACTTTTGGGAATACTGCTGTGATGGCTAACCCCAAAAGTGCCCCAACCCAAACAGAAAGAACAGCAAAGAAGGACTCGCCACCCCAAACAAGACTATAAAGATTTTGGGCTGTATAAAAGGTAACACCGCTGAGCCCACCCATAAGAAAGGCTCCAAACCAGGCCCATTCCTTGTAATGGTGAGAAGATTCGGCAAAAAAGGGAACGATTTCTGCGGAGGTTTTGGACTCTGCCTCTCCGACCGCTGACTTAATTTCATCCAAATCGGATTTAGAGAAATAACGTGCAAGTATGCTCATGGGCTGAAGAAAACCAGGAATCCCACCCAAATCAATCAAAAAACCTAGATTTTAGAATCGATGACTATGGCTAAACTTACCAAAAATAAGTGGAGGATGCTAAAGAAGAAAAACCTTTTTGCGAGTAATTTATCTTGGGAAAGTTTCAATCGATAGGCAAATACCAAAATCAAAATCGTTAGGAGGATTGCAGAAATAAGGAAGAGTACGCCCATCCGAGGATCCGCAAAGTAAAACCCAATGACGGAAGCAGAATAAGCAATAGCATATAAAAAAATCTGGTTCACTGTTTTCTGAATTCCTGAAACCACAGGCATCATCGGAATTCCTGCAAACGCATAATCATCTTTTAAGAAAATCGCCAATGCCCAAAAATGTGCCGGTGTCCAAAGAAAAATCATTAAAAATAAAACCCAAGCTGGGATGGGAAGGGCATTCGCCATGGCAGCGTATCCAATCAGTGGTCCAATACATCCAGAAATCCCACCGATAACAATGTTTTGTTCTGTTCTTGGTTTTAACCAAATTGTATATAAAAACACATAAGAAAGTAAAGCCGAAAAAGCACAAACGGCCGTTAGCAGGTTGACAAAGTAAGTTAAAATTCCAAATGCAAGAACCGCAACGGTAACTCCCAAAGAAAGCGCAAAAATAGGTGAAATTTCACCAGAAGGAATCGGTCTTTGTTTTGTCCTGTACATCACAGCATCTCTTTCTCTTTCAATGTATTGATTGAGAATGAAAGAGGCGGAACTCATTAAGTAAGTGCCAAAAAGTGTGATGAATATTTCCCAAAGAGATGGATATCCCGTAGTTCCTAAATACATTCCCGGAAGAACGGTAGCAAGGACAAGTACAGTGACTCTAGGTTTTGTGAGTTGGTTCCACAATCGGAACATTATAAAACCTCTTTTTCCTCAGACCTAAAATGATAAAAAGCAGCAATAAAACAAAACATGAATACGAGAACACCATTTAGCGTGTGTAATCCGGTAATTAGTTTCGGAAGTTGATATAAAACGTTCATGGCGCCAAGAAGAATTTGGAAAGAAATCAAATATGCCGCAATTTTAAGGCACTTTTTAACTTTTTCATTATTTAAGTAGAGGATTCCGTAAGCGGACAACGAAAGAACGGAGAGAGTTGCGATGTAACCAAACAATCTATGTTCCATTTGAAAACGGATGGTACCTATCATCTTTGGAAACCATTCTCCGTAACAAGTAGGGAAGTCGGGGCAAGCAAGTCCTGCATAGTGAGAACTCACTTTTCCTCCAAGAAAAAGTTGGTATAAAACAACAATGAGTACAAAAACAAAAAAATATTTGCCGGGCCTTTTCCATTGGAATACGGACGACCTGGATTCCGAGATGAGTAAACGAACGGTAAGGCATGCAGATAATAATAAAACTGCGTTGAGTAAGTGTAGGTTAACGGTTGTTGGGTGGAGGAGCTTTGTGACAGTCAGTCCCCCAAGGATTACTTGTGAAATCAGGAAAAAAAGCGACAAGGTCGCAGCAATTCCCAGTCGTTCACGAGTCTCTTTATTTCTAAGTATCCATATAAAGCCGATCCCTACAAGAATACCTAAGATACCAGAATAGTATCTATGGCCCACTTCCATAAAAATTTGGAATGTAAATTCTGGCACAAACTTCCCATGGCATAACGGCCAATCGGGACATGCCAATCCAGAATCTGTTGCTCTTACGAGTGGTCCGTAGAGAAGATTGATAAGGATCATAGCGGAAAGGATGGTGTAAAAACGTTTGAGTGTCATACGTCTATCTGTTTCCTCCAGGTTTTGTGATCTGAGTTTGGGGAAAATAAAATTAATCTTGCATCTTTTAAAAATTGTTGGATAAAAAGAGCAGTTTTTCGTATAGACTATATCAGGTAAAATTATGCAAAACACAGACCTTTACAATAAGGGTGGCTATTGGACTTTCCTTGTCACACTCGTAATCAACATTCTATTCTTCGCTTATATTTCCTTTGTTCATCCGGGCACTCCGGATAACCCTGGAATGGAATCGAAAAACGTTCAGTCCAAATAGGGTAATTCGCCAAACCTTCGTGAACATTAGATTTTTCTTTTTACTTTGTTTGTTTTGGTCTGGGGTCTTATATGCGTATGACCCACATTCCAATCTCACGCGGGAAAACAAACTCCCGAAGGAATTAGAAAATATCGGATTTTCCGATGTCACTGGAAAGTCTCTAAACTTGGATATCCCGTTTCGCGATGAATCTGGGAAAACCGTTCGTTTCTCTGATTTTCTCTCCAAAGGGAAACCAATCCTTCTCTCTCCGGTGTACTTCAAATGCCCTACACTTTGCAATTTTCACCTCAATGGTGTGTTCCAAGGTTTAAAGGCGCTCGATTGGACTCTCGGCAAAGAATACCAATACATTGCGGTATCCATTGACCCGAAAGAAAACGAATCCATTTCGTTTCCCAAAAAAGGTGCTTATTTGAAGGAATATGGTAGAGAGGGAGCAGAATCGGGACTCCACCTCCTGACCGGTACACAAGAATCCATTGATGCACTCACAAAACAATTGGACTTTCGGTATGCTTGGGATTCGGAAGCAAAACAATACATTCACGCCAGTGGAGTTTATGTTTTGACTCCCGAAGGAAAGGTTTCACGAATCTTTCAAGGGATCCAAATCGAACCAAGAGATTTAAAATTTGCCTTTCTTGAGGCATCTTCTGGTAAGATTGGGAGTTTTGTGGACAAGTTTGCTTTATTTTGCTTTCAATTTGATCCGAGAAAAAATAAATATACGATATACGCATACAGGATGATGCAATTCGGGGGGGCGGTCACCTTACTCCTTCTCGGTGCGTTTTTATACATAAACTGGCGAAAAATAACAAATAACAACCGTCAAGGAGTCACATAGATGTCTTGGAGCAGTCTCATTCCAGCGACCTCGTTCATGCCTATCCAGGCAACTGAAATCGCAAAAGAAGTCGATCTTCTCTATGCGTTTCTGATCATAGCAAGCCTTGTTTCGTTTGTCATCTTGATTGGTGGAATGACATGGTTCCTCATCAAGTTCAAACGTACAAGTTTAGACCAGAAATCTGCATACATTACTCACAATAATTTTGCAGAATTTCTCTGGTCGTTCATTCCTCTCATCATTATGATGGGGATTTTCTACTGGGGTATGGTCATTTTCGAAAAACTTCGAACTCCACCAGAAGACATTGCGGCTGAAATTCACGTAACTGCTGAGCAGTGGGCGTGGACATATCGGTATGCAAACGGAAAAGAATTTTATAGCTCTGCAAACGATCCTATGATTGTTCCTGCAGGAAAAGCAACGAAACTCATCCTCACTTCGAAAGATGTCATTCATAGTTTCTATGTTCCCGCTTTCCGAACCAAACAAGATGCGGTTCCCGGAAAACTCACCCAACTTTGGTTCGAACCAAAACAACCAGGTGAATACATTGTTTTCTGTACTGAATATTGCGGAACCAAACACTCCGGTATGATGATTAAAATCAAAGCTGTTCCTTCAGAGGAATATGCTGCTTGGTATCATGCTGAGAAAAAAGGGGAAGATAGTCCTGCCGATCTTGGAAAGACTTTATTTGCTCAAAAAGCATGTGCTTCTTGCCATTCGGTCGATGGATCTAGAATTGTTGGACCTACGATGAAAGGACTTTTTGGTTCTGGTAGAAAGTTTGCTGACGGAAGCCAATCTAAAGCAGATGAAAACTACTTACGCGAGTCCATTCTTGTTTCTTCCGCAAAGATCGTAGAAGGATATCCGCCAGCAATGCCGGTATTCCAAGGTCAATTGTCTGACGAAGACGTTGCCAATCTAATTGAATATATCAAATCCATTAAATAAGGAGCAGGGATGAGTTCAGCACATACAAAAACCGAACATGGCCATTCCACTGACCATAATTATCTGAACCACGGATCCGGAATCTGGTCTTGGATGACCACTCTGGACCACAAACGCATTGGTCTTATGTACTTTGCAACAGTTTCCACCCTTTTCTTAATCGGTGGTTTCTTTGCTTTAGGAATTCGTTTGCACTTAGCTAAATTTGGTGCCACACCACTTTTAGAACCGGACACTTACAATAAGTTTATGACCTTCCATGGTGCCATTATGGTATTTATGGTAATCATTCCGGGAATTCCGGCATTTCTTGGAAACTTTATCCTCCCTATCCAGTTAGGTGCTAAGGATGTTGCTTTCCCAAGACTGAACCTTGGTTCTTACTACATTTTCATTGCTGGGGCTGCCATTGCTGCTTCTTCCATGATCTTTAACCAAGTAGATACAGGTTGGACATTCTATACTCCTTACTCTACAGCAAAGACTTCGAATGGAGTGATTTTGCTTGTTTTGGGTGCCTTTACTATGGGTTTTTCTTCCATTCTTACGGGATTAAACTTCATTGTAACCACTCATAAACTCAGAGCTCCTGGAATGACTATGGACCGAATCCCTCTTATGATTTGGGCTTTGTATTCCACTTCAATCATTCAGATCCTCGCTACACCAATTCTTGCCATCACACTTCTTCTCATTGGTGCCGAGAAAACTCTTGGTGTGGGAATTTTTGATCCAGACTTGGGAGGAGATCCAGTTCTTTTCCAACACTTCTTCTGGTTCTATTCTCACCCGGCTGTATACATCATGATCCTTCCTGCGATGGGTGTGATCTCTGAACTCATCACTGCGTTCTCCAAAAAAACAATTTTCGGATACCGTGCGATTGCTTACTCCTCAGTAGCGATTGCAGCAGTATCCTTTCTTGTTTGGGGACACCATATGTTTGTTTCTGGTCAGTCTACACTCGCTGGTATCATTTTCTCCATCATCACCATGTTTGTTGGGGTTCCAACCGCCATCAAACTTTTCAACTGGATCTCTACTATGTATCGCGGAACAGTTACCTTCGAAGCGCCAATGCTCTTCGCTCTTGGTTTTATGTTCTTATTTACAATCGGTGGTTTGACAGGGGTTTTCCTTGCATCAACGGGTATGGATGTTCACTTCCATGACACTTACTTTGTGGTAGCACACTTCCATTACGTAATGGTGGGAGGTACTCTTATGGCACTGATGGGCGGTATTTTTTACTGGTTCCCAAAAATGTTTGGAAGAATGACCTCCGACCTGGGTGGAAGAATCTCTTGGGTTCTTATCTTCACTGGATTCAACGTAACCTTCTTCCCTCAGTTCATACTCGGGGCTATGGGAATGCCAAGACGTTACTTTGACTACCTTCCTGAATACACTAACCTAAACCAAATCTCTACCGTGGGTTCTTGGCTCATTGGACTTGGATTTGTGGTTGCTCTTATCACCATGATTCATGGAATTTTGAAAGGGGAAAAAGCTCCTGACAACCCTTGGGGTGCAAAAACACTCGAATGGCAAACGTCTTCTCCACCACCACACGAAAACTTTATCAATACTCCAACAGTAACTGCAGGGCCATATGACTTCCGTTAGTTCTTCAAGTGAATTTCAACACCAACACCATTTTAAGAGTGCAGACCATCAGTATGCCTCTTCCAAACAAGGGATATGGATATTCCTTTGCACTGAGATCCTGATGTTCGGTGGCCTATTCGTAGGTTACCTAATCTATCATTCTCTTTACCCAACTGTTTTTAAAAATGGTTCAGAAACTTTAGATTGGAAAATGGGTGCGGTAAACACCGTTGTCCTTCTCATCAGTTCCTTCACAATGGCGGCAGCGATTAACTATGTGCAACGTGGTTTGCATAAAGTAGCGGCGATTATGCTTGCGCTTACGATCGCTTGTGCGGGTGCCTTCATGGTAATTAAATACTTTGAATACAGTCACAAGTTTCATGTAGGAACCGTTCCTGGAAAGTTTTCTCTAGTGGATCCAGCATGCTCTGCTGGTGGAAAACGAGCAGAGTGCGAATCTAAGATTTCTGCTCTTTTGAAAAACCCAGCAGAACTTGAAAAGAACCATGTAAATGCAGAAGAAGTATCTCGCCTAAAAGCGGTGATTTCTCAACCAAAATGGGAAATGTTTTATGGTTTTTACTTTGTAATGACTGGTCTTCACGGGGTGCACGTGGTAGCTGGTGCTTTCCTAATCTTCTGGGTTTTCATTAAAACTTTGAGAAGAAAGGTCGGACCTGAATACTACACTCCAGTGGAAGGTGTGGGTCTTTTCTGGCACGTAGTGGACTTGGTATGGATTTACCTCTTCCCACTTCTTTATTTGGTAGGATAAAAGGTATTATAGAATGGAATACGTAATCAATTACGGACTTTACTTCATTGCTCTTGTTGCAGTTTTCACTCCAATTCTTGGATTTGGAATTTTTGCTCCAGGGATTGCAACGGCTACCATTTTAGGATTTATCGTAAACTGGTTCGGTCAGTTCTTTCAAACTGATCGGTTTGCAAAATTTACAGACGAAAACAAAGACAGCAAATTGCTAAAATTTGTTTTAGGTGATGAAGATCACAAAGAAGACCATGCGTCTGCTTCCATGTGGGTAGAAGATGGGGAAGAGGAAGAAGAACATGACCACCATGTGATTTCCATTAAAACATACGTATATGTTCTATTGGCTCTTTTCTTTGGAACTTTTATCACTGTTTGGGTAGCACAATACGACTTAGGAAAGTGGAACATGATTGTAGCCATGGCAGTTGCAACTTGTAAAGCGTTCTTCGTTTTGGCTTACTTCATGCATTTAAAGTATGATAATATGCTGAACCGTGTTATTTTCCTATCAGCATTTGCTTTCTTGGCACTTCTTTTTGCTTTCTCTTTCGGCGATATCATTTCTCGAATTGCTCCGACGACAGAGTTCCCAGCAAAACCTTTCTTCTAGAAAAAAATTGCCAAAACGATTTTAAACAAGCCCGCCCTTGCGCGGGCTTTTTCGTCTAATGAAGCATCGTGTATTATTACTTCAAAACGATTCTCTCAAAATTTCTAGATCTGGTTCCTGAGAGGGAAATTTATAACCAAGATTATATTAAAGAATTAGACAGACACACGCGGATCATCCAAATCCCTGGAAGTATCATTGGCGTCTTTGGTATGTTAGGTTTCGCTTTTGATACGGATGCTAAACTCCACCCCGAATTTCCTGAACTTTTTTATTTCCGAATTTGCTTTAGCTTACTCTGTCTTTTTTATATAGCGTTTATCCTCTATAATCACTCAAAAAAGATAAATTCCCGTTGGGAAGGTTTGACCTGGGCGTATTTAGTTTACGGGTATCTGTTGTTTACTGCGGCCTATTATACAGGACGGATTGCAGATGACGCTCCGTATGTTTCCGGCTTTCAGATGTTGGTAATGATTCTTCCATTTTTGCCATTGCCAAGAAAAACTTTGTTCATCTATTATCCTATCTCTATCTTTATATT
Organism: Leptospira wolbachii serovar Codice str. CDC; assembly: GCF_000332515.2. Taxonomy (NCBI): domain Bacteria; kingdom Pseudomonadati; phylum Spirochaetota; class Leptospiria; order Leptospirales; family Leptospiraceae; genus Leptospira; species Leptospira wolbachii. Next base: position 167,174 of record NZ_AOGZ02000001.1, on the reverse strand, counting down.
TGTCCTTTCTGTCCTTGTTTATAAACCAAATTTAGCCACTGCAGCTTCTACATATTCCATGCAGAACTTGGTCATCAGCTACATTCTCGGAATCTTTAGTGGGTTTATCATTGAAGGTTATAGGTTTCATTCTTTTTTAAACCACAAACGTATTATTAAAAAAAATGAAGAAATCACCAAAACTGTGGATGAAATTCAGGCACTAAAGTCTCAACAAGATGGTGATTATTTTTTAACATCGTTGTTACTTGAACCTTTGCTTGGTCATGAAGTGGATGGGAGTGCTGTTGGTATCGAAACAGTTGTTAATCAATACAAAAAATTCTATTTCAGAAACAAGGAATATCAGTTAGGTGGAGACTATGTTTCCGTATTTAATTTAATTCTGCAAGGAAAACGATATAAAGCATTTATTAACGGTGATGCAATGGGGAAATCCATCCAAGGAGCAGGGGGAGCAATTGTGCTTGGAGCTGTGTATAACTCCATCATCATCCGTTCGAAGATGGATCCTGTTTCCTCCAACCGATCTCCTGAACGTTGGCTAAATGACTGTTATTTGGATTTACAAAAGGTGTTTGAAACTTTTGAGGGAGCCATGTTAGTTTCGGCCGTTGTTGGATTGTTGGAAGAGTCAACGGGAACATTGTATTTTATCAACTTAGAACATCCTTGGGTGATATTGTATCGTGATGGGAAAGCATCTTTTATCGAGAATGAAATCCACTATTATAAGTTAGGTGTGATGGAGGGACTCTCTGATACCTTTATCTCTGTATTTCAAATGAAAAAAGGGGATAAAATATTTTGTGGTTCTGATGGAAAAGACGATCTAGTGCTTTCTGAGGAAGGTAGATATCGTGATATCAATGAGGATCAAAACTTAATATTAGAAAATATTGAAGAAGCGGGTGGGGAGATGCAGTCTCTCCTAGATTGTCTTCGTAAAAAAGGAAAGTATTCTGACGATTTGAGTTTGATATCCTTACAATATAATTTGGAAGCTTATCCGAAGCCAGGGAAATTCTTTGTCGAAGCCCGTGAGAACATTCGTGAAAAAAGTTACGATAAGGCACTTGATTTATTATTATCTTATGAATCCGCCCTGGAAACTTCTATCTCTGAATTAAAATACATCGCAAAACTGTATGAGAAAAAAGAAGATTTAGTGAAGGCCATGGAATATGCAAGTCTTGCTTTAGAAAACTATCCATCGGATACTGTATGGATGTTTCACACTTCTGTGTTGTATAAAAGAATGTATTCTTTGTATAAATCTCAATCGTTTTTATGGGAATCGCAAGAGCTCAGCGAACGCGTTCGTCTCCGCCAACCTTCCAATATTCGGAATTTGATTCATTTGGCAGACGTTTGTAGGTTGAATGGAGACAAAGATCGATTTTCGTTTTTAATCAAACAAATTCAGAATCGAGAGCCAAACAATTTAAAGCTGAAAGAACTGATAGGTAAAATTTAGGTCATTCAAATCGATTGTGATTCTTTTCTATATTCGATGGGAGTAATCCCCGTATTTTTTTTGAACTCTGAGTTGAAACTCGATTTTGATCCGAATCCGGTTGCGAATGCAACTGATATGATCGGAATTTCAGGATTGTTTTTTAATATTTGTTTTGCTTCTGATATTCTATAAGAGTTAATATAGGAACGAAAACTTAATGCGAGTTTAGCATTAATTAATTCGGAAGTTTGTTGGATGTTTAGACCAATCGCAATGGACGTTTTTTCTAAATCTAGTTTTTCATCAAGGTATGGTTTCCCCTCTTTCATCCACAATTCTAGTTTGTGTATATAATGATTGTAATCAATTTTTTCTAATTTTGATTTTGTATACTTATTGTTAAGTTGCGACTCTAGGGCATACATCCGCTCTGAAATCTTGTTTTTGTTGAGTATTAAATCTTGATGTTTCTGAAATAAATTGAACAGCAGGAAAAATAAATCTAATTGGAAAGCAAAAGCCGGGCCATAGACGGCCAATAAGGAATAATCAGTGATTCCTAGATGATAAAAAATAGTAATATACCCGAATAAAAAATACAATCCCCAACTAACTAAGAAAAAAATAATTCTTTTTTCGCCCATTAGGAAAACTTTAATTCCCGTTAGTAGTATCAGGGGAATTGAAACTATATAAGTTAAATTAATTACTTTGGAAAAAAAAGAATACTCTTCGGTTGTTAAGATTCCGATAGCCGAAACAATCCCGATAGATGCTAAAGTTTTTAATATTCTATCTGTAAATGGAGTTTTTGTCTTTGTTTCTAAAAATAACCTCGTGAATTGAAAAGAGGCAGCAATCCCAATTGATAAAAAGAATAAAATTGCCTTACCCTGCCACCATATTGCGTTCGGCCAAAAGCTGTGAAATGAATTCCCAAATTGAGTATTACACCAGAGTGTATTTGTAATCACATAGATAGAATAGTAAAAAAATTCATGTAATCGAAATGCTACAGTATAAAATATACTAATGATTAACATGACTCCAGCAAAACATAAAATGGACCAAGTTGTCGATGATTCGATAAGGATTTTATTTTGGAATTCGTTTTCGTTCAGTGACAGAATGGGAAACGAAATCAAAGAACTCGATTGTAATCGGATATAAAAGTATTTTTCATTGGAACGGGAGGGGATACGAAAACTTGGACTTAAGGCTTCTGGAACAGCCCAATCTGATTTGGGAAAACTATCACCCGATTTGAATTCAGTATAAGAATTTTCTGAATTTGGATAATACAACGTAATATGATCAAGAACACGCCACTCGAAAGAAAGTATACTTTCTGGTTTAAAACTTGGATCCGAAACTTTTGCCCTTAACCAGATAACGCTTTTTGTGTAATAAAAGTTAATCGTGTTTTCTCTGACCTGATTCCACCTAGGAACTGATTCTATCTTGGAAATATCGATAGTATGGGCCTTGTCCTCGAAAAATTCGAATTTGTTTGTGATGTTGTTTTCGTGAAAGTAGGAGCAGTTACAGATAAATAAACTAAGGCAAAGGAAAAGTGAGGACTTCGACCACATCATCACAAGTTTGCTAAACGAACGATTCATTAGGCAAGTGTAAAAAATGTCCGAAAATATAGCTTCGGACGACTGGCAAACCAATCCACAGTAAACTCTTAGTTTCGAAAGACGGATTCATTTTCGTGGAGCGGCCTTTGTTTAAACTTTTTAAAACATTTGTATTTTTTATGGTGATAGAATCGTTCCTCGTTTGTCAGCCATTACAATTCAATAATGTTGGTGATCTCCAAAGTGAAGATCGAATGGAGTCGATCCTCTTGGAATGTTTGTTGGGAGGAAAGTATTGTAATACTGGGTCTAAAACACGAGAATATATTGTTCCCTCATCATTGGCTTCTGGATTGTACGCTTGGTATCCACTTGATGGGAATATGAACGATCTGAGCGGGAATGCTCGCCACGGATTTTTTCCTGGAGGGGTTTGGCCTGCGACTTTAGGACCTACATATGCTCTCAGTCGTTCCCATCTACCAAGTGGTGCTGCTTCCTTCAACGGAACGGATCAGTTATTTGCAAATAACTTTACGGTACTTTGTCATGAGGATTTTGCTATTGCCTTATGGATTTTTCCAAACTATGTCGTCCACAATGAAATCCTGGGCTTCCAAGCTAGTCCGGGTCAAAATCCTGCGATCTTATTTTTTTTGGGAGCAACAGGGCAACTTGCACTTCAGTCATTTTTTTATGATGGGAGTAATGCGAATTCAACATATGGGACTTCTTCAATGGCTTTATCTGCAAATCTGTGGACTCATGTTGCTTATGTTCACAATGGAACCACTCGCCAGGGAAATATTTGGGTCAATGGAGTCAGCGTAGGTGCTACCTCTGATGTAGGGGGTCTTTCCTGTTCAACATCCCAATGGTGGTCTGGAACACCACTAACCATTGGTTATTCTTACTATGGCAATGTTTCTCGTTTTTTTGCGGGAAGAATGGATGACATTTGGTTTTTCAAAGGACGCCAACTGGATGCAAACGACATTTCCACATTGATGAACCTTCCTTAGTCTGTCATTGGTTTGTTTCGATCGCTTATCACCCATTCTAACTTCAAAACAATTTGAAGTTAGAAATTTTGTTTATAGCTTTCATGTCGATAAAACAAACTGTATTACTTTTTTAAGATAATGATTCTGTTGTGAATTTCTAAATTTTTGAATCCATATTGATTCAAAATCCATGCAAAGGCTTCCGCTGTATAAAAGAAAGTATGGGTTCGGTCGTTCTTATAATACCAACTTTCAAAATTAATGGAGTCGTCATAAGGGTGAGTGAGTATGTACAAACTTCCACCTGGTTTTAATAAATGACTTAGCTTATGAAACTCTTCTTTCGGTGAATGAAAATGTTCTACTACTTCTGTGAGAATGATATAGTCATAAGTTTGTTTTAGGTTTTCGGGGTGGTTGTGAAAGAAGGGATCAAATAAACTAATTTTGAAACCTACTTGGTCCAATAGATACTGGACCACTGGACCGGGGCCAGCACCATAATCTAAACCTTTGTCAGTCGATTTTTGATCTGCTACGACCTTATCTACAATTGGTTTTAGGAAACTTTGGTATCGAGGATCCTCTACATCATTATTGTGTTCTATATATCTTAATTTTTCTGCTTCCTTATTGGGCCAAAATTTAGGATCCATAAATATAGAAAGACAATTTGAACATCTAAAATAAGATCGAAGCCGGCCTTCATAGTAAGGTGTAGAGTCAGATTCGCAAAGAAGGCATTTCATAATTCTATAATATCATTTTGGAAACACAATTAGTGATATCAACTACGATCTAACAGACTGAGAATCATGTAGATTCCACTAAAAAACCATTCTATTTTTTTGAATCGCTGTCCGACAATTAGAGTAATAGAGATTCCGGAACGCCCATGCAAAATATAGATTATTCGAGAAAGCTTAGATCCGGCCGACCCCTAGAAGGTGAGGTTCCATCCTATTCTCCACAACCGCATTCATATCTCAATAGCCCACAAAAACCTAAATCGGCATTTATCCTTCTTATCGGTGGTATTTTGCTTTTTACTTCAGGGATGGTAGTCGGAATCCAGTTGGGGCAAAAAGAGACCAAATTTAAAGAAAACTCGGAAACTTCATTCTCCAACGTAGGTTCCCAAAAAATACCTGCCCCAAAACTCACCCAGACCAATGAAGAAGGAACAAACCAAGAGGAGAGTCGGACTGAAGGGACAGATTCCTCCTCTGGATCCCCGTTTCCTGCTACATTGAAATTTCCTCCCAAAAATGACCAAATCAACTATATGGTTCAAATCGGTGATTTCACCCCTGAGGAAGCAGTGGCCGTAGGAAAACAGTTAATTGATACCCACCCCTCCTTGCGAGGAAGGATCTTTCGTACCTCTACTGGTAAACTATTCGCTGGATACTTTTATCGTTTGGAGGACGCCAAAGAAACATTGGATATCGTGAAGTCGAAACTACCTTCTCTTGCGGATGCTCAAGTAAAAACCATACGATTCTGAACTATTTTTACCAACATCCTTGACATTCGTCAATTTTCAGGTATAGTGAGTGCAAGAGTATTTACGGAAGTTATTATACTTACTTGGCTACAAAAAAACTAAACGAAAAAACTAAAGAGCCTAAATTCAAGGTTGGGGATTATGTTGTATATCCCATCCATGGAGTAGGTGAAGTCACAGAAGTTGCTAAAAAGCTGATTCTGGGAAAGAAGAAAGACTGTTACAGTTTGGAAATTCAAGGTTCCAAAATGAAGGTCTCTATCCCGGTCGATCGCGCAATGGATGTGGGTATCCGGTCGATCATTGATAAAAAAGAGATCAAAAAAGTTCTCACTCTCCTAAAAAAGGATGAGGTCGACACGGAAGAGGACTGGAAGGTCCGTTACCAGAACAATATGAACAAGATTAAATCTGGTTCCATTTTCGAAGTGGCTGATGTTTGCCGTAATCTTTACAGACGTGCCTATGGCAAAGAACTTTCCATTATGGAAAGAAAGCTCTATGAGAGCGCCTATAATTTAGTAAAGATGGAAATTGCACTTAGTAAAGGTGTACCCCAGGAAGAAGCAGGGAACATCGTCTCAGACGTGTTAGCGGCTTCGGTTCAGGGAATGGCTCCACCACCACCTCCAAAAGAATTGGATGATGATCTAGATCTAGAATAAACTTCCGTTTTTGCTCAACTCTTTTACAAGGATTGAGTTATGAAACACTTACTTTCAGCCCTTGGGACGATTCTCGTCTCTTCGGTATCGTTTTTCTTCTTATATTCGGAATCGCAAAACCTCGTTTTGGCGGGGACACTTGCTGGAATTATTCTCCTTTACTCCCTATTCCTAGTGTTAGGCGAAAGAAAATTATTCCCTGAAATCAAAGCCGATGTTGTACTTTGTGCAAGCGTGGGAGCACTACTTGGTCTGTCTATTGCGGCATTCCCAGTGAGCCTCCTAAACGATTACGGATATAAATCTATTGCTATCTTTGTCGCTGTTCTTTTGTTTCTTACAGGAATCAAAACAGGAATTGCTTTTTCACGGAAACCAGGTCTTGCCATTTTTGGCGGTGGTGCTGGCGGAGCAGGTTCTAGTTTTCAGATTCCAGGTTTGGAAAATGCAAATAGCCATATCCGCGACAAAATTCTAGACACTTCCGTTGTTATTGACGGTCGTATTTTAGATATTGCTGATACACACTTTCTAGATGGTCCACTCATTCTTCCTAACTTTGTGTTACGGGAAATCCAACTCATTTCCGATTCTTCTGACCCAATCAAACGGGCTCGTGGAAGACGTGGTCTTGAGATGTTGAACAAACTCCAAAGAAAAGGGTCCATCGAAGTTAAAATCACTTATACTGATTATTCCGATACAAGGGAAGTAGATGCAAAACTTGTGAAACTCGCACGTGATACTGGCGGAGCCGTTGTTACAAACGACTTCAACCTAAACAAAGTGGCTGAGTTACAAGGGGTTCGAGTTCTCAATTTAAATAATCTTGCCAATGCTTTAAAACCTGTGGTTTTACCTGGTGAAGAATTCCAAATTTCCGTCATTAAAGAAGGAAAGGATGAAAACCAAGGTATCGGTTATTTAGAAGATGGAACCATGGTAGTCATTGAAAACGGTGGTCACTTAGTCGGAAAAGATGTACGTGTTGTTGTGACAAGTATCATCCAAACGGCTGCCGGTAAGATGATTTTCACGAAAGTGCAAAACGGTAACAATAACTACAACAAATCGTAATCTATTTTAAGTAGTCTAACGGGTATGAAACTGGTACGTTTTTTAAGTTCACGCGAAGGGTTCATATCCGTTTTTTGTTATACGATCACTGCTGTTTTTTCCTTCCTCTCCTTTGCTCCCTTAAGTTTGCCCCTTTTTGTTTGGGCGGCTCCCTTTGGACTTTTTATCATCGAAAAACGAAATAGGGGTGAGTGGAAAAAACTCATCTATCACGGCTTTGGTTTTTCCATTCTATTTTATTTAGTGTCTTTCCACTGGGTTTACTATATGACCACCGTGTTCGGCGGTTTTGATTGGTATTTGGCAGTTCCCATTTTTATTGGTTCAGCAATCCTTTTGAATTTCAAATTCCCAGTGTACCTTCTGGTTTTTTCCTTTTTGGCGAAACGAGTGGGGAGATTTTTTCCCCTCATTGCTTCGGTTTCCATCCTTTTTGCTGAATTTTTTACACCCCAAGTCTTCCCTTGGTATTTTGGCAATGTAGTTGCCGAAAATCAAATTTTGGCACAAAACGCTGAGTATACGAGCGCGTACGGACTGTCCGCATTTCTATTTTTTGTTTCTTATTATTTGTTTTATTTAAGAAAGCCAAAAAACTTCCTTCGGCTTTTTTCTAGTTTTCTCTCTAAACATAAAAACATTCAAAAGAAATTTGTCTTTGCTGGACTTGGAGTGGTTTTTGTTCTCGTTTTGTTTTTCGGGAACGGATACTATTTATTTCAAAAGTGGTCTGCTGTAAAACCTCTTGCAGAACGTGATGTTCTCGTTGTACAACCAAATGCTCCCTTGGAATTTCGTGACGGACGTAATCCCGCAGAAGAGATTCGTAATCTCATGACTCGCATTGATGCCATGACTGACCTTGAATTAAAAAAAGGTCCTGTCGATCTGATTGTACTACCTGAGTCTGGAATTCCTTTTTTTACAACGCATGATACGGAAGTGACGAGGTTTAGTCGTATCTATTGGCACCAGTTTGAATCGCTTATGGCCATCCTTAGCCTTCGTCATGGAGCCAATGTTTTTTATAATGAACTAGATGCTGATTTGGTTCCGACGGCACTTCCTGGTCGAATTTCCAGAAGGGATGTTCGAATGTACAACTCATCTGTTCTCATGAATCCGAATGGAGAAAGAAGGAACAGTTACCAAAAAGTTTTTTTACTAATCTTTGGAGAATACATGCCATTTGAATGGATGTACGCGTTGTCTGGACAAACTGGACAATTTGCACCGGGAATAAACCTCGATCTCATTCCATATTATGAACCACGAAAGAATCCATCCTCTCAAATAAAAAACTTACATTGGGAAGATACGATGACTATGGGGCCGGCTGGTGTTCGTGAATACTATTCCAAAGACAAAGTGGAAGAAAAACAAATGGGTAGTTTTTTACCTTTAATTTGTTATGAAGTCATCATTTCTGAATTTGTAAGGAAGTTCCAAGGGGATCCAGATTTTATTGTCAATGTTACTAATGACAAATGGTATGGGAATTCCGTTGAATCCTACCAACACCATACTTTGGGTCGTATGCGGGCCATCGAGTTTCGTAAATGGATTGTTAGGTCCACTAACTCGGGGACATCGGTCTTTACTGATCATTTGGGAAGAAATATTGATAACGATTTTACTCAAATAGAAACTACCGCAGTGATCCGAAAGAAAGTTCAGGTGATCCCTGGCGAAATGACTTTTTATAGGTTGTATGGAAATCTACTTTCCTATTTGTATATGGGAATTGTTGGACTAGTGTTCTTCTTTTATGCAAAAAGGAATTCTTAATTTTCTATTTGAAAATAGATTTTATTTTGCATTTTATTTTTCTGTTGTTCTTCACATAACATTCATTATATATTCTTTTAATCATTCCGATTCTCCATACCAAAAAACTCTTTGCGGCCCACCTTGGATTTATGCAACAGAGGATGAGAAGGAAGTCTCTTTTCAGATGAGTTTTGGAAAGTCAAGTGGTGAGTCTGGGAGTGCCGAAGCGGCCGATGATCCAGGGGATGGTGAAGAAGGGGAAGAGGGAGACGGCGGTGGGTTTTCCAAAGGCAAGTATAAGGGGAGCCAATGGGAAGAACTCGTAAAAGATTTGGAAGGCACTTCTTCCTTACGCAAACAATTCAAAAATGAATATGACCAAATCAATGAAAATTCAGGTGTTGCGGATTCTTATATCAAACGAAATCGCGACTATGAGGATATCATTGTAAAAGATGTACTCCCCACCGTAAAAGGAATTCGCGACCCTTTCCGTGTAGATATAGAAACTGCCGAAGACAATTTATTTGTACATAAAGAACGAAACCGTATCATAGAAGAGTTTCGGAAAGGCGATGAATCATCTCCTCCTATCACCATGCGGGTTTCGAAAGAAGGGGAGGCAGAACCAAAGTCACCTCTTTCCATGCCCAAAGAGGATCGAAGTAAATACTTAGATCGAACTCTCAAACAAAAAAAAGAAAAACAATTAGATGAATTTATTTCCCGGTATATGGGTTACGATCCAGATAAAGGGGATCTTAGTTTTTTTGTTCGTGATTTATATTATGAAAACTTACAAAGGTTAGCCTATCCTTTTAGTGGGGATCCTAGTTATTTTTCCATTGATTACTTTCAGGAAAATCTAAACAAAGAAGATTTTCTTAGACAAATGATGGCGGCTCTCTCTGAAAATTTGGGAACAAATACCGGTACAGAAATCCTTTTTACCATTGAAAACATTTATGAAATTCAATCAAGAGCTCTCGAACAGTATTTCCAGGCCAAAGAATATTTGAAACTGGCAACACCAGAACTAAGAGAAACTTTAAGATACGAAACTTTACGCAGAGTCGAAGAAAAGTATCGGAAACTATTGCGAGATAAAAAAATATTCACTCTCAAAGATGTTGAGGAAGCCTATTCCAAAAAACGAGTTGATATCATCGATACTTTGATTTCAAAAACACCGAAAGGGTATCGGATCAAGGATGGATATTTTGATAAGGGAAGGATTCTTTGGGAGGCAGGAATGGCAAGAAAGGATTCTAAACTTCTAACGGAGGCAATCACAAATTGGAACCGCATCCCAAATCTCCCGGCCAATGGAGATTTTTTAAACGAAAAGGCTTTTGAGGCCATCCAGTTATTACTGAGAGATCTTGGGAATGTATCGGAAGCTGAGCGGTTATCCTCTGGTTCCAAAGACCAAATTGAATTTATTTTACGTACAAGACTTAGTGAAGCGATGAACAAGAAAAAAGAAAGGGAAGATAAATTGCTTTGGCCTAAAGCGAAACAGAAACAAGGAAATTCTGGGAACTAAAAAAGTAACATCCCGTGTAGCAAGCGTTAATTGTTTGCGATCAAATTTTATAGAGTGAGTTTTTTAGATTTTTAAATTTTCGAGACCATTTTCATGGAACTCTTGAGCCCATTTGTCATGGAAGGGAGTTTCCTTTTCGATTCGTTCTTCGATAGCCATTTGGGAAATGGCAGTTTCGCCGTAGTGACGAAGGAAATCTCTGTGAGCTAGTCTTTCGATGAGGGCTTGCCAGAACACTTCGTCTTCGTAGTCTTCTAAAATATCAACAAGGCCACTTTCTTCCTCGAACTCCCTGGTTAAATAAGGTTCTCCATTATTCTGATCAATTTGGACAATATTTCCGAGGCCTGCGTGTTCGGCTTGAGAGAATACATGGCGAACCACATCGGCAAACCGAGAATCCGTATCAGGTTCATCTTCTGATCTGTCCTTGGCTTGTAAGGTGGAAATGACCCAATCTCCCATATACACCAACTTGAGCAGGGTTTCGTATTGTTCTAGGGACAGTTCCATTTCCATTTAGGATCAGGTTCGGTCATGAGGTTATGAAGAAAAGAGTTTTTTTACGGAAAGAATCGATACAAATAGGCGAAAATTCAGTCTTCCAAAAGGATTTCTTTGTTACGGAGTGGCCTGTATTTATCTCGCACAATCGCAGTTATGTCATCAATGGCAACAAGAACCTCTTGGTTCGGATCGTTATTTTCAAAAGGTAAATAAAAGAATCCAAGAATTCGAATGGAACTTTTTTGCAAAAATACCCTATCATTTTGATCAAAATTTTTTGAAATCGAAACCGTGATGGATTTCCAACCTCGATAATTCAGTGAGGTGAGATTTAATTGTCTTACTTCTGCATCTTGCGACTCTATGATCAGTGTTAGGTTCCCGTTGGATTGTGAGGAGTAGATGGGAATGGTAATTTCCTTGATAAAGGCATTCACTTCTATGGGTTTAGGAAAATATAAAGAAAAAGGAAAATTGGCATCTTTCGGGATTCGTAAGACTAGTGCTTGTTTGGACCCGGGAATGGGTGCGGTAAAATTGGCAGAAAGGGAGATTTCTGGAAGTTTTGTACCTTTTTCCAATTTAGTACGCAGGTTTTCTCGATTGTAGTTGGGCAATTCGAAATTTTCGAGCAAAATTTCCCGCCAAATGCCTGTCTCAGCCCCAATCGGAATCATTCCAAATAGGAAAAGAAAAAGTGTAAGTTTCCTTGAAATTCTCAATGCAATCATGTTGACAATAATTCCTTACAAGGGGGATATATATGTTTTATCTGTAAAGAGGAGACTTATACAAATGCAGGCGCACAAATACCTTTTGGCCATACTGACAATATCTTTCGCAGGCCAAATCACAGCACAAGTTGCTGCACCCAAAGCCACTACTTCCACCAAAGACCAGGCAATCAAAAAAACAGAATCCACCTCTACACAAGCCAAAGATGGTGTTGATAAAGTTGAGACAACCGTAAAAGACATTTTAGGTGACAAAAAAGAATCGGGAGCTACTTCCAATCCGGCGGCTCTCTTCATTACAAGCAAAACTTCTTTTTCATTAGATGCAAAAGACGAATCTTCCACAATCGATTTTATCGAATGGAAACCTAAAAACGGAGAATACAGAAAGTATACTCAGCCAATTCGTATTTCTGAGGAAGGACTTACTGAAGTTTACTATCGTTCTGTTGACAAAGTAGGAAACGCAGAAACACCTAAGATCCTTGTCCTTCATGTTGATAACACAGCTCCTCGTGTAAGTTTAGTTCCTCAAGAGCAGTTTTTTGTGTTAGACGGCGTTCCTTTCGCTTCTAAAAACAATACATATACTCTTGTAGCAGAAGACCAACAAACTGGTGTTGATAAAGTACAATTCAACATCAACCAAGAAGCAACAAAAGTTTATGCAGATCCAATCAAATTGGAAAATGGCGGAGCAAACGTAGTTAAGTATTCCGCTACTGATAAATCTGGAAATTCTTCTCCTGAATCTTCTATCATCATCACTGTAGATGACGTGAAACCTACAATTGAAATCGTTCCTTCTTTCCCGTTAGTTGATATCAATGGTAAAAACTTTCAAAGAAAAGGAAATGTATTCTATGTTAATGCAACTGACAAAGAATCTGGAATCAAAAAAATTCTAGTGAAAGTGGACGAAGAAGAATACAAACCTTATGTAGAAGCAATTGCAATTGAAACACAAGGTGACCATGTCATTAAAGCTATGGCAGTGGACAATGTTGGAAATCAATCCGATGTAGTGGAAGTAAAACTCTCTGTAGATTTAACTCCGCCAACTTCTACGATTCAAAAATCAGCAGAAGCACCAAAAGTAGAAACGCCAGCTCCAGCGGCGACTACACCTTCAAAATAGTTTCCTAAAAAAAACTAGAACCGCAAGGTTGCAAAAATGAACCCCTTTCTATATGAGAGGGGTTTCTTTTTTATCCTTTGTTTTTCCCAAATTCTGCGTCGCTTGTGGATCCTATGATCATTTTTCTGAAACGATGGCAGTTTGTAAACCTTGCACAAAGTTACACTACCTTCCACAAAAACAGATCCTAAAACCAAACCAGGTCAAACTTCCGTTCGATCGATTTGTTTTTTATGACCAAGTCTTCTATTTGCAAACAAGAGGAAATTTTGAAAAGAGCCTCTTTCAGTCTTTGAAGTTTGAAAATGAACGGCATTTGGCTAAATATTTTTGTTTAGGGCAAAGGTCCTTCTCGAAATGTTTAAAAGGAGATCCTCCCGACCGAGTGGTCCTTGTTCCTTCTTCCCCCAAAGCGGGGCCGAGACCATACCATGCTTCTTATGTTCTTCTGGCAAAATGGAAAAAACTCTGGAAAATCAGGGAAGATACTAGTTTGCGTAAGGTTTCAGCGGACAAACAGTCTTCGCAAGGGTATGAAAGCCGTTTTTTTCATGCAAAAAAGGCGTTCCAATTCACAAAAAGTGATAGAATCATGGAGGGACTTCATGTTCTAATTGTAGATGATATATTCACGACGGGTGCCACTGTAAATGAAATCGCTAGGTTGTACAAACAAGCTGGTGTTAGAAAGGTGACTTGCGTCGTTTTACTGTTAAGCGGGGGTGATTGAATCGAATGGATGTTCAAGTCAAGGATGACATAAGGATTATTAAATTTTCTGGGGCCATCCTCAAGGTTGATTCCGATGAGATTGAAAAAGAACTTTCAAAACTCACACAAAGTTCTGTTAAAAAAATTATTCTGGATTTAACAAAAGTTCATAATATTTGTTCAACCGCACTTGGGATTTTTGTAGCCACCAAACGTAAGTTAAAGCCTATGAATGGCGATATCAAAGTGATTGTGGTAGATGAAGATTTGATTCAATTGTTTGAAATTACAATGCTCGATAAAGTATTTGAAATTTTCCCTGATTTGTCAGCGGCAATGGAAGGATTCCAACTCGACGAGGAAGATTCCAACTGACAAAGAAAACTTTAGCATTTGCTTCCGGAAGTTCACACAAATGGAAGGAAATGCAAATGTTGCTTTCCCCTTACGGTTATGACGTCGTCCTTCCTAAAGATTTAGGAATTTCTTTCTCACCGGAAGAAACAGAAGTCTCATTTACTGGAAACTCCTTTATCAAATCAAAAGAACTCTATCGTCTGACAGGACTTCCGTCTTTTGCTGACGATTCTGGAATTTCCGTTCCAGCACTCGGTGGAGAACCTGGAGTGTATTCAGCTCGCTACGGAGGTCCGGGACTTACCGATAAGGAACGTGCTCTTTTCCTCTTGCAAAAACTAGGTGCGAGTGTCGACCGCAATGCCTACTATAGTTGTGTGGTCAGTTTTGTGGATGCGAAAGATGCCGTTTCTTTTGAAGGAAGGGTCGACGGGTCAATTGCCGAAGACTATGATGAAGAAGGTAAATTCGGATTTGGGTATGATCCCATTTTTATATACCCACCTTTGGGAAAACGATTCTCTCAAATACCGGAATCTGAAAAGAATAAAGTCTCCCATCGTAAAAAAGCAATGGAACTTTTTTTGAATTGGTTACAAAATAAAAAATAACAAAAGTTAGGTTTCGTGTCTAACAAATTCCGCCACTGTTATGAGATTCTTTTTTTGCTTTTTATTCCTGGTGATTTTGATACCAGCAGTTGGATCAAAATTGCAGGCGCAAGTTTTATGTTTGGGTGGTGAGTGTTCCAATATTCCTTTAGATTATCAAGTTTTGGGAAATTTTGCAGAACCTGTTTTTGATAAAATTTATACAAACGGTTTCCTTCGTTCCATGGGGGAGAATGCAGTTTTACAAAATTTGAATTCCAACCAATCGGGCGGAACTAAGGTGGATCGGTATCGCTTAGGACTTGGTTATACGATTTCCCAAGGCCAAGCCAAGGCACGGGACTTTTATTATGAAAATTCTGAACTAAGGACTTTACCAAAACGCGGGGTTGCGGCATCACCTTCATTCAGTTTTACGGCCAATTTGGGAGAATGGATCAGTAGTCCTTATGCCAGACAATGGAATCTTACGACTCATTTTTTCCCCTATGAGTTTGGGGAAGCCAATATTCCTTTTGTAAAGATTCGAAATACAGAAGTGAACGGCCGTGTCAATAATTTTGGTGCTGTCCTTCGTTACTTTCCTATTGATTCTGGATTTTCTTTTGGAGTGGGAATTTTCCAAACCAACCAAGATATCTATTTAAGTTCTTATGACAGAAGGCCTACTCAATTTAGAATTGATGGAGATAAACGTCGTTGGATCGGTCAGAATGATTTGTTTTACCAATCGAGAATTACCTCGGGTTCCTTTGATGTGAAATACAATTTTACCATTGGTTTTTTATCCATTATACCCGGTATAGGATTTGTGTATAATCATGGTTATACGGCAGTGCAAGTGAGCCGATTTGCCGCGATCTCTAGAATGGAAAATCCAGATGATTTCGGTTCTGTACCTAGTGCTATTGGGATCCGTCTCTCCACGAGGCACAGACATAGATCAGGTTTGGGATATGGGAGTCTAGGATTTCAATTGGGTATGGGAGACTTTAGTCTGACAACAGAGTTAATGGCAGGGAAGGACATCCAATCGATTAACCTTTCCCTGCATAAACAATTTTAAGTAGTGAGGATCGCACCACCAGTTAGGCGTTTGTAAAAATCGTTTCCTTCCCGATCCAAAAATTCTTCGTAGTTTCCTTTGAAGTCTTTGATTCCTTCTGGAGTCACTTCGATGATTCGTGTACAAAGTGAAGAGATAAACTCTCTATCGTGGGAGACAAGAATGACCGTTCCATCAAACAAAGATAATGCGTAGTTTAGGGCTTCAATGGTTTCTAAATCCAAGTGGTTAGTTGGTTCATCCAGTGCAATGACATTGTCACAAGCAAGGATCATCTTTCCAATGATCATTCGTGATTTTTCCCCACCAGAAAGAACTGTTGTGGATTTGTTCGCCATGTCTCCAGAAAAAAGCATTCGACCGAGGATGGCACGAATTTCTTGAACTTCTGTTCCTTGCGGAGAGTTACGTAACAACCATTCTACGAGAGTGTCAGCATCTGGTTCCATCGCCTCACGGTGGTCTTGTGGAAAGAAGGAAGTTTCTACTGAATCTCCCCATTTTACCTGACCAGAATCGGGTTCTATTTTTTTTAGTAACATTTTGAGTAGGGTGGTTTTACCAACGCCGTTGGTTCCCACAATTCCGACCTTTTCCCCTTTGGTAATGGATGTACTAAATTCTTTGATGACTGGTTTTCCGTCATAAGACTTAGAAATGTTAATAGCTTCAAACACATCTTTACCCAGAGTTCGTTTTGCTTTGAAACGAATGTAAGGTGCCACGCGAGAAGATGGTTTTACATCCACCATTTCTCCTTTGATTTTTTCGATCATCTTTTGACGAGAAGTGGCTTGTTTGGATTTACTGGCGTTCGCAGAGAATCTAGAAACAAACTCTTGTAAGTCGGCAATTTTTTCTTTTGCTCGTTTACTATCGCTCATTAACTGTTCGCGGGATTGTTCTGCGGCAATCATAAAGTCGTCATAATTTCCAGGGAACACTCGAATGGTATTGTAATCCAAATCGGCGATATGAGTGGCAACAGAGTTGATGAAGTGACGGTCGTGGGAAATCACGATGACCACACCTTCATAATTAATAAGGAGTTCTTCTAACCAGTGGATGGTTTTGATATCCAAGTGGTTTGTTGGTTCATCCAAAAGTAGTACATCGGGTTTTAAAAATAGAACTTGGGCGAGAAGTACTCGGAGTTTGAATCCACCGGTTAGAAAATTTAAAGGGCGGTTATGGGCTGTTGTAGGGATCCCCAAACCTTCTAGAAGCTCGCCTGCCACGGATTCGGCTTCGTACCCACCCATATCAGCAAAAATTTCTTCGATCTCGGAGATTCGCATTCCGTCTTCGTCAGTCATGTCTTCTTTGGCGTAGATAGCATCTCGTTCCGACATGACATTCCAAAGTTCAGGGTTTCCCCGTAGGACTGTGCCAAGAACCGTCTCATTTTCGTATTCGTAATGGTCCTGTTTCAAATATCCGACCTTAACGTCTTTGTCAAGAGCGACAGAACCGGCCGAAGGCTGCAAAATACCGGCTAGAACCTTCATAAAGGTCGATTTTCCGGAACCGTTGGCTCCGATCAGACCGTAACGGCATTCCGGTTTGAATTTAATGGAGACGTTTTCGAAAAGAGGTTTTTTCCCGAAGGAGACTGTAATGCCGCTAGCTTGGATCATAAGTCAATTTTCTAAGGGAATCGGAGGTTTCAACCGACATTTCGTATGGTATGGCACGGATTCTCATCATCATTCTCCTCCTTTTTGGGAACGGGCTAATAAGCTCGCAAAGTGTAAAAAATGGAATCCAGGTTTTGGAGGGAGACCTCCTGAATACGGGCCATCTCCTCCGCACAGACAAACAGGTTTTCCGCATCAGTGGTGGCGTTTTACAGGAAGAATTGGCTTATTTGGCAGGGAAAAAGATACGGTTGTTATGCGACGTGCAAGCAGAGACCTGTAGTCCGATTCGGTATGAGATGGAACCCTTCGAATCTGGTAAAACACCAGATTGGACTTTAAAAAAAATCCCCCGTTATGTAACCCAAGGACTATTTTCTTTTAACCCACAGTGTACACCTGATGGTAAAATTTTATTTTGGACAGCCCTCATTCGTGAAGGAGGAAGATCCACCCAAAAGATTTGGGCCGCCAAACGAGACCAATACGGATTTTGGATGCAAGGGGAACAACTTCCCACACCGCTGAACAACCGTTTTCCTTCAGCAGTGATTTCGGCTCTCCCTGGTGGGAACGAACTATTCGTTTTTGGTAATTTTGGGGAAGAGGAGATGTTGGATAATCTTAAAAAAGAAATGGTATACAAATCCCAAATTGCCTCCAGGGAAGCTCAGAACCCGAAAGAGTTTCATCTTGTCCTAACTAAGTTAGAAACAGAATATAAGGAACGATCTGAAAAAATTCAAAATCGCGCTCCCTTATACAAAACACATAAAACCGAATCGGGTTGGTCTTTGCCTTCACCCATCAATTTCCCTAGTTTTTATAATTGGTACAGAAAGGCAGACAATCCCAACCAGCAAGTGTTTGGTGGTTCCGCATTGGCATCTAGTGGTCGGACTTTGATTTATTCTGCCCAACAAAAGAAAAATTTTGGTAAGTTAGATTTGTATGTAAGTTTACAAAATGATGCTGGAGTATTTGAAGAAGGTATCAATTTAGGAAATACTTTGAATACGGGTGAAGAAGAGATGGCACCTTTTCTTGGTCCAGATGACAAAACACTATACTTCTCTTCATCCGGAAGAAAAGAAGGGATTTCCATTTTTCTCTCGCGGAGATTAAATGATTCTTGGACTTCTTGGTCAGAGCCGCAAGAACTATCCTCTAACCTAAGAGGTGTTAATTTTTTTAGTATTCCTGCAGTTGGGAATTGGGCTTATATGTCTCGGGAAGGGGAACTGTATATGGCTGCCATCCCTCACCACTTCCAACCAGAACCGGTGGTTGTGATTAAAGGAAAGGTGGTGGATGAAGAAGGAAAACCACTTTCCGCCTTTGTTCAGTATGAATCTTTAAACAGAAAAAAATCCATTGGTTCTACCGTAAGTGATCCAGTAACTGGTGAGTTCAGTATCATTTTGCCTTATGATGAGAATTATGGTTTTTATGGAGAAAAGGAAGGATACCTTCCAGTCTCACAAAACCTCAATTTGGTGGGAAAGGAAAAAGAAGACAAAGAAAAAACCGTCCTTCTCGTCCTGCCAAAGCTGAAGAAAGGAAACCAAATTGTGATGAACAATTTGTTCTTTGCCTTTCGATCCTCGGAGCTCACCAAAGAATCAGAGCCGGAATTAGACAGATTGGCAGGAATTTTGCGAAAATCTGCCAATTTGAAGATTCTCATTGAAGGCCATACGGACAACGTAGGAACAAAATCGGCTAATCAAAAGTTATCTCTCGAAAGAGCAAATTCGGTTGCTAATTATTTGAAGTCTAAACATAAAATAGAAGAATCACGAATTGCGATCATAGGTCATGGCCCGCAAGTACCCATCGCGGACAACCAGACCGAAGAAGGTCGTGGGACGAACCGAAGGGTAGTCTTTAAAATTTCGGAAGAGTAAAACGTGGATATCAAAAATATAAATATACCCAAAGTCAATGTAGACACCCAAAAGATGATGGGTGCAGTCGATGGCCTCGTAGATAAAATCCCATCCCAAGTCCAAGACCTACTTAAAAAAATTGCCATCGCACTCTTTGTATTTTTTCTCATTATGGCGATTTATGTTGGTTGGACCAATGGTTGGGAAAATGCAAAACCTCAAGGGATGCAACTGGCCCAGGACACTAGAAGTTTGTTTCTGACAGAAATTGAACGAGATTACAATCGGAAACGAAAAGATGTAAGAATGTCCGATCCCGAAGATTTAAAATATGAATCGAATCGTAAGATGCAATTTGATTTTATCAGCGAACGGGAATCAAACGGATATACACACGATACGATCCCAGAAGAACAAGAATTTTTAGGCAAAGAATATGATTTTAGAAATCGTAAAGCCGAAGATACAACTGTACCTCCCATATACACTCCGTCAGGTGATGGTTTGATTCCTGCGCCCATCGATGTCACACCTATGGCACCTAAAGAGGATTCTAAATCTACACCATCGACAGATTCTGAATCTGACCTCCGGATGCAAAGGATGCTTGATCGAGTTTCTGATTTAGAAAAAAAAGTGAAGGCAAAAAACGAAGAAAAGAATTTGGAAACCTTGAAGTTACCTAAGCCTCCGGAATCAGGCGAGAGTTTCGGGAAACCGAGAAGTTTGGAACGAATTCCTAAGAATTTACGATGAATGGTAACCCTTTGTTTTTTACTTCTAGGTTTTTAGTTTTGTTTTCTAAGCCCGGTTTCCTTGTTATCGTTTTATTTCATCTTTTGAGTATTAGCCGATTCTTTTCACTCCAGGCTCAAACTACTGAATTGTTTTTGCCATTTCCAGAAACGTGGAACAAAGATACAACAAATTCGAGTTCCAATCCAAACACGAATTCCAACTCCAGTGTCAGTTCTGATTCCAAATCTCTGACTTCTGCTTCTACAGAAACAAATGCGGAAACACCTGTATCTTCTCTTGCATTAAACAACCAAACTTCTCTTACAACCAAAGCAAAACCGGTAGAGAAGAAGAAAAAAAAGAAGGAAGTGATCGATCCCTCACAAGCTTCTTTTCAAAAAGGAAAAGCGTATTTAACTAGAGACCAAAAAAAATCCGCCGAATCCGAGTTTGCTGATTCTTATGGAAAAGAAGGAGAGGCTGCAAAGTTTTCTCGAGTGGAAAATACAAATCTTTTTGGTCTGGATGGAAAGGATAAAGAATCCAATGGACTTGTGGAAAAACAAGAAGATCCAGATATCAAGATCAAAACTCAGTTTGAACTAGCAAGATCCCTTGATCGTATTGGGAATCCCGATTCAGAAGAGAAAGCCTATAAGGAATATCTGAAACTTATCACTGAGTTTCCAAAACATCCGGAACTCACACCTAGGTCGCATTATGCGGTTGCCATCCTTCTCATTCGTAAAAAGGAATTTCGTTCGGCGGCCCACCAACTGGTGAGTATCCTAAAGAATTTTAAAGAATCAGCTGAATTCCTTCCTGCCCATTATTATTTGGGTAAAATTTACGAAAGTAGTTGGGATGAGAGAGATCTGGAACGTTCCCTAAAATACTACCAACTCTATATGAATGGAATGGAGGGAAAAACTTCCGTACCTGGTTATGATTTTAAAAAAGAAACCCGCGAGAGACTGCGGGTTTTAGGTTCTTCGATTTAAGAATTAAAATTTAAGCGATTGCGACATTCACTTCGATCCTTCCAAACTTAGAATATAAGTTGATGGAGAGGGTTGGTTTTTTGTTAAACCGAACGGAAGTGCTTTGCGTTTCTTGGATGTTTGGTGTAGTGATCTCGACAGACTGTCCTGCAGATGTAAAAATATTCATCGCATTACCAGTAGTCATGTTGGCAATCTCACCGAGGATGTCTTTGTACTCATTTTTTACATCTTCGTCGGAAAGACCAGGCACCAACTTACGAGACACCTTATACGCTGCATCGTAATTCATACTATAAACCACTTCACCACTGAAGGAACCCACCACACCAATGATAATGGCAATTTCGTGGCTCGGCGTAGGGGAGTCCTTGATTCCGATTTTTCCTCGGATGAGATCCTGTTGTAACACATCGCGAAATACGATGGTGGCTGCTTCCAGGAAGGGGTTTATGAAGTCGGCTTTAATTTGCATTTATTCTAAAGAGAGAAGGCCTTTTTTCTCTACGTTGTATTCTGCTGCGATGGACTGGTTTATTTCAAGAAAAAAGCTAAGAAGTTGCCTTTGTTTCAGAAAATCTGCAGCCTGATCCGCCGGTTTTTTGGCTGTGGTTTGTCCGTAGGTAAGAGCACCAAATTCCACATAAACCTGTTTGTCGTTGTCGGAGAAAGGGCCCACGACCGTTTTTTTACTGAAAGGATCGTTTGCTAGGGTTTCCCAAAATTTGGCAGAGTTTGCCAAACGGTAGCTATTGCCACGGTTAGAGGTTACAAGTTTTAAGTCAGACAAAGAAACATTGGATACTGATTCAATGGGTTGTAATGTTTCCTCGGCAATGGCTTCGAGAGCATTTGGTTCTGAAATTTTGGAAGCGATACGGCCTTTCCAAACTTCCACTTCCTTTCTCTTGCGATCAAATTTCATCTTAGAAAGTAGGAGTGGTTTTCTTGTCTCAAAACTAACAAAATTTCCAGAAGCATCTTTCGAAAGTGATCCGTCTTTCTTTTCTTTCTCATACTCTTTTGTAAGTTCTGCATCAGAAATATTGATTTTGGCTTCGACGGCGTTTAGAAGATTGACCTCAGAAATGGCTACGATACGAAAAGAAATTTTGGCTCGTTTGGCTTCATCTTCTAATTCGACTTCGTTTTCTGTAGGTAAAAGTGGTTGTTCCAAAAAGTTGGGAAAAAGAGCATACCCGGTCGCAGTTTCGATTCGGTAGTTCATCGGAGCCGAACGATAGATTTGTTGGTAAATTTCTGTTAGGGAACGAGAGTCTTCTTCTCCATATCCTGCTTGGGAAACGGATTCTTTATGAACTTCTCTTGCTTGTCTAGACATCTCACGTTTGATGCTAATTTCGGAAACTTGGAAGCCGACAGAGGTTGCAATATCGTTGGCAATGAAAATTTCCCGAACAGTAGAATAAGCACAAGAATTGAGAAGTTCCGGATTTTGAGCTGTTTCTCGTCCGTATTGTTGGTAGCGGTAGTAACAATCGCGTTTGGCTGCGTTGAAATAATCCACGGGAATGCTTCGGCCCGCAATGGTTCCCGCTTTGGTCGAATTTTGGCCTGTAATGGCACCCATAAAGCTTTGTTCCGCATCACCAGGTAAAAAGGTTATGATAAGGGTTCCGACCAAAATGAATAAAAAGAGGGCAATAATCGTACGATAGATTTTTTCTTTGAGGGTAGAGGGTTCTTCTTCGAACATAAAGGAAGCGTTTCCGTTTCCGAAACCCTTGTAAAGAAAAAATGTAATCAAGGGATTCGGCCTTTGGCAAGATAATATAGGTAGTATGTTGTTTGCAGCCTTTGCTATGATTCTTGTGGGTGTCCTATGTTTCTTGTACGTAGCCCTTTCTCCGCAGAAATCGAAACCTACGGCATACCAGCCCCGAAAAACACAAGGCACAGGCCAGTACCGAATGCCCCAAGGCCCCTCGGTTTCCCCTCAACTGGATGAACGTATTCGAAAAGAACGTGCGATTTCTGATGACCGCCATATATCCTATTCTTTGCCAGAAGAACTGACACCTTCTGTGGTCCAAAAATCTGAAGTTCTTCTCCCTACAGGGGACGGAAGTTTGGAACAAGAACCACCAGCACCCAAAGAAAGTAGGTTCCAAATTGAAGGGACTTTGTTTTTGGATTATTCCGGTAAACTTACGTTTGGTGATGAATCTTCTGATATCGATGCGATGGAAGATGGACTGAAAAACTTCAAACGAATTGGTTCGGGAAGTTTACGAGAGGAAAATGGAAAGTTTTTATTCCATTCTGGAAATGTGACTTATACCTATACGCCAGATGAATTGGAACAAGTGGTTCTTCATAACCAAGGGATCGTTTTTCTATTGAAAGACACCAAAGCCCCTAAACCTGTGTTTTTTACAAAAGACATCGATACATTCAAAGAATTTTTAAAACAAGCTGCCTTAGTTTAGATTCTCACAAATACAATCGGATTTTTTTAAGGAGAGGTCCTCTTAGAAAGATCCGACTGTTTCTTCTTGAGTTAAGAGATTTAAACCCCTCCCACCATTACATGTTTGGTGATTAAATAGTCACCCACGGATTCGATGGAGAGATCCTTTCCAAATCCCGATTGTTTGAATCCACCATGTGGTGTTTCTGAAGCCAATGGTAAGTGGTCATTGATCCAAACCGTTCCAAACTCAAATTGTTTAGCGACTCGCATAGCGCGCGCTATATCCTTTGTCCAAATCGAAGAAGCTAGGCCGTAATTCACATCGTTTGCGAGTTTGATTCCTTCTTCTTCTTTTTCATAGGATTGGATGGTGAGAACCGGTCCAAAAATTTCGTTTTGTACTACATCGAAGTTTTGTTTTACATCGGTGATGACAGTAGGTGCAAAGAAATATCCTTTGTCCAGGCCTTTCGGAATCACGGCACCGGTGAGGATTTTGGCCCCTTGTTTTTTGGCACGATCCATAAAACCGAGAACACGTTCGCGATGGATGGCAGAGATGAGTGGCCCCATTTCTGTTTTGTCATTGAAGGGATCTCCCACATTCACGGCTTTCATCGCATCTACAACGGCATCAGTGATTTTTTTCTGTAAAACCTTTGGGACTATGATTCTTGTAGCGGCCGTACAATCTTGTCCTGAATTGCAAGTGGCACCAAACGTAGCTTTTGCGGCAAAAAGATTGATGTCCACATCATCGAAGACAAGGAGGGGTGCCTTTCCGCCGAGTTCCAGATGCACTCGTTTCAGAGAGTCAGAGGCCGACTTCATAATGTTCTTTCCCGTTCCCGTAGAACCCGTAAGAGAAACCATACGAACGAGTGGGTGGTCTACAATGGCTTGGCCTGTGGCATTGCCACCAGTTATAATATTGATCACACCATCGGGAATCCCTGCTTTTTTTGTTAGTTCTGCTAACATAAGTGAGGTGATTGGCGTTCCCGGTGCCGGTTTTAAGATGATGGTGCAACCAGCAGCGAGTGCTGGTCCAAATTTCCAAACAGCCATTAGGAGGGGATAGTTCCAAGGAGCAATTTGACCGACAACGCCGACTGGTTCCCTTCGAAGGATAGAGGTGTATCCTGGTTGGTATTCGTTCGCACGGCTTCCGTGCACATCCCGAGCTGCCGTGGCAAAAAAACGAATGTTATCTACGGCAAAAGGTATGTCCCCTGCAAGACTCAAGTTTTTATAAGGTTTTCCGGCATTGAGAGATTCTGCTTTTGCAAATTCTTTGGTTTTTTCTTCCAATAGATCTGCCAGTTTCCAAAGGGCTTTGGAACGTTCTGCGGGGGTGATCCCAGACCACCTTCCATCATAAAAAGCTTTGTGTGCTGCCTTCGCTGCTTTGTCTACATCGGCTTTACTTGCGTCTATGACTTTGGCAATTTTTTTGCCTGTGGCGGGATCTTCAATGTCCATGAGGTTCCCGCCGTTAGTGTTGGTCCACTTCCCATCAATCCAAAGTTTGAATTCTTTCATACTTGCTTAGATTTCCTTTAATGATTTTGTTATGATAGATAGTCCTTCTTTGACGATAGACTCTTCGGCAGTGATAGGGACAAGAATTCTAATTACGTTTCCATACACTCCACAAGAGAGAAGGACAAGCCCATGTTCCAATGCTTTTGTTGTGAGTTTTTTTGCTAAATCGGCAGATGGTTTGTTTGCGTCCCCATTTTCTACAAGTTCGAAAGCAACCATTCCACCTAACCCGCGTATCTCGCCAATATGAGGGTAGAATTTTTTGATTTCGTTTAGTTCGGCGATTAACATTTTACCGAGTTTGGCTGACTTCTCTAAAATTCCTTCTTCATCGATAAGATCCATCACCGCAATCCCGGCAGCACAAGCGACTGGGTTTCCTGCATAAGTTCCCCCAAGTCCCCCTGGTTCTACAGAATCCATAATGGAAGTTTTTCCAATCACCGCCGAAAGTGGCATCCCGGCTGCGAGTGATTTGGCTGTGGTGATGAGGTCTGGTTTGATTCCAGAATGTTCAATGGCAAAAAGTTTTCCTGTTCTTGCAAAACCGGACTGCACTTCATCGGCAATCAGAAGGATTCCATGTTCATCACAAACGTTCCTTAGTTTTTTTAGGAAACTCGGAGAAGCAATGTAAAATCCACCTTCACCTTGCACGGGTTCGATGACAATTGCAGCTACTCGAGACGGATCGATGTCTGCTTTAAATAAATTGTTTAAGGCTTTAATGGAGTCGTCTTCAGTGACACCATGGTAGTCCATTGGAAATGGGATGTGGTAGACATCGCTTGCGAAGGGACCAAATCCTTTTTTGTAAGGAACTACTTTTCCTGTGAGGGCAAGGGCCATCATGGTTCGTCCGTGGAATCCACCTAAAAAGCTGATGATTCCTGGCCTTCCCGTGGCAGCTCTTGCAATTTTTACTGCGTTTTCTAAGGCCTCTGCCCCGGAAGAAAATAAGATGGTTTTCGCTCCACCATCGATTGGTGCCTTGGCGTTTAGTTTTTCGCAAAGGACGATATAGGATTCATAAGGCATAATTTGGAAGGCTGTGTGCAAAACTTGGTCCACTTGTTTGTGGATGGCAGCGACTACTTTCGGATGGCAATGGCCTGTATTTTGAACTCCAATCCCACCACCGAAGTCGATAAACCTCTTTCCTTCAATGTCCCAAATTTCTGCATTTTTTGCTTTTTCAGCAAACACAGGATAGGCGGTCGTAACACCTCTAGGCACATTTGCGAGTCTTCTTTCCCATAGAGTTTGGTTGGTTTGTTTTTGATTGCCCGTCATTTGATTCCTCCGAGGCAGAGATATTTGGTTACTGTATAATCATCAAGTCCGTATTTAGAACCTTCCCGTCCCATTCCAGAAAATTTAACGCCCCCGAAAGGGACTTGTTCTGAAGAGATTAGTCCTTCGTTAATTCCCACCATCCCGTATTCCAATTGTTCGGCGACTCTAAAAGTGCGAGCCATATCCTTTGTATACAAATAGGAGGCGAGTCCGAAGTCGGTATCATTCGCTAAATGGATGGCTTCCTCTTCTGTTTGGAAGGTTTGGATACAAGAGACTGGTCCAAAAGTTTCTTCCTTTGTCACAACCATAGAGGAGTTTACAGGATAAAGAACTGTCGGTTCAAAAAAATTCCCACCAAGGGTATGTTCTTTCCCACCAGTCAGGATTTTTGCTCCTTTGGAGACTGCATCTTGGATATGTGATTTTACTTTTTCCAAAGCGGCATCATTAATCAGTGGGCCTTGTTGGGCATTGGGTTCCATACCATTAGCTACCACGAGCTCCTTTGCTTTTTCTGCCAACTTTTTGGAGAACACTTCCGCAACGGAAGCCTGGACTAGAAACCGGTTCACACAAACACAAGTTTGTCCTGTGTTTCTGTATTTGGAAAGCATGGCACCTTTGATTGCTTCATCAATATCAGCATCTTCAAAAACAATAAAGGGAGCGTTTCCACCTAATTCGAGTGAGAGTTTTTTCAAAGTGGCTGCTGATTTTTCCATAAGATAAATCCCAGTTTTTGTAGATCCGGTGAAACTTAATTTTCGAACTTCTTTACTTTCCAAAATAGCTTTTCCGATTGCTATGGGGTCACCAACTAACACATTCCAGACGCCTTTTGGGAGACCTGCTCTTTCGGCAAGTACTGCCATAGCGAGAGCCGAATAGGGAGTCAGTTCTGCGGGTTTGGACACCACAGTACAACCTGCGGCAAGGGCGGGTGCCACCTTTCTTGCAAGCATGGCCGCAGGAAAGTTCCAAGGTGTGATAGTTCCCACCACTCCGATGGGTTCTTTTAAAACAAGAATTCTTGTATCTTTTCTATGAGATGGAATGATATCCCCGTAAGAACGTTTTGCTTCCTCTCCGAACCATTCGATGTAAGAGGCAGCATAGGCAATCTCTCCCCTAGCTTCTGTTAGTGGCTTTCCTTGTTCTTGGGTCATGATAAGGGCAAGATCTTCTTGGTTGTCTATCATGAGTTGGAACCATTTACGTAAAATCCCTGCTCTTTCTTTTGCCGGTCGCGTTTTCCAATCCTGAAGTGCTTCTTTTGCCGAACGAATGGCGTTCCATGTATCTTTTTCTGTGGAGTGAGGAATGTTTCCAATCACTTCACCATTTGCAGGGTTCTGGACTATAATTTCTTTTTTATTTTCTGCAGGGCACCAAACCCCGCCAATGAAGTTTTCTTGTCGGAAAAGGTCTTTGTCTTTGATGTATTTCATACCAAACCTGTGCTTTCATCGAAATACCAGCTCCTAAAAATTCCTACCTTTTTTTTGAAAACCTAGGAAGTGGTTGCTTAATTTTGGGATTTTGGTATCTAAATCACTGACATAAGTAAAACCAGGAGCACATAGGTTTATGAAATTCGATTCATACAAACGAGTGATTTTTTCTGTAGCAGTTCTTGCCATCGCACTTGCGGTTGCCTGCGGCAAAAAAGAAACAAAGGTTTCCGAAATCGGACAAGGCGAGGGAGAAGTTTCCATCGTAGCTTGGCCGGGATACATTGAACGTGGTGAAACAGACAAAGGATATGATTGGGTCACTGAATTTGAAAAAAGTTCTGGCTGTAAAGTAAATGTAAAAACTGCTGCAACATCAGATGAGATGGTAGCACTCATGAATGAAGGTGGGTTTGATCTTGTCACTGCCTCTGGTGATGCCTCCTTACGTTTGGTTGCTGGTGGAAAGGTCCAAGAAATCAATACAGACTTGGTCCCTAGTTGGAAAAATGTAGATTCTCGTTTGCAAAATGCTCCTTGGCATACAGTGGAAGGAAAACATTTCGGAGTACCTTACCAATGGGGTCCGAACGTACTTATGTACAACACTAAGGTTTTTAAAAAAGCTCCTACTAGTTGGAATGTTGTTTTTGAGGAACAAGTTCTACCTGATGGAAAATCAAACAAAGGTCGTGTACAAGCATTCGATGGTCCTATCTATATTGCCGATGCCGCTTTGTATTTAAAACAAGCAAAACCAGAACTGGGAATCCAAGATCCTTATGAATTGGATGAAAAACAATACACTGCTGTCATTGAACTACTAAAAAAACAAAGACAACTCGTTCCAAAGTATTGGCATGATGCGATGGTGCAAGTGGATGACTTCAAAAAAGAAGGACTAGTTGCTTCTTCAACATGGCCATTCCAAGTAAACCTACTTGTGAGCGAAAAACAACCTGTAGCATCTGTTGTTCCACAAGAAGGAGCAACTGGTTGGGCAGACAGTACAATGTTACACAAAGATTCCAAACATGTGAACTGTGCTTATAAATGGTTAGAACATTCACTTTCTCCGAAATTACAAGGTGACCTTGCTTCTTGGTTTGGGTCTGTACCTTCTGTTCCATCTGCTTGTAAAGGGAACGCTCTTCTTGGGGACACTGGTTGTGCCGTAAACGGATTTAATAACTTTGAAAAAATCTCTTTTTGGAGAACTCCGAAAGAAGATTGTTCCGGTGGAAGAAAATGTATACCTTACAAAAAATGGGCTGAAGACTATATTTCCATTATTGGAAGTAAATAGATCCTAACATCATAGAATACTGAAGGAGAAGGAATGGACCAAGTTTACGATGTTGAATTTCAAAATGTAACAAGGAAATTCGACCAATTTATAGCGGTGGATGATGTCTCCTTCGGGATCAAAAAAGGTGAATTCTTTTCGATGTTAGGCCCTTCCGGGTCAGGAAAAACAACTTGTCTCCGTATGGTGGCAGGATTTCAAGACACAACTTCAGGAAGGGTTCTTTTGGAAGGTGTTGATGTCACTGGCATCCCACCTTACAAAAGAAATGTGAATACCGTCTTTCAAGACTATGCTTTATTCCCTCACATGACAGTGGCTGAAAATGTCGGTTATGGGTTAAAAATTAAAAAACATTCGGGCAAGGAAATTAACCAAAGAGTGGCTGAAATGCTTTCTATGGTTCGCCTTCCTGATGTGGGAAACCGCAAACCTTCTGAACTTTCAGGAGGACAAAGGCAAAGGATTGCTCTCGCGAGGGCACTTATCAATCGTCCTGGTGTACTACTTCTCGACGAACCCCTCGGTGCCCTCGATTTAAAACTTAGAGAAGAGATGCAGTTAGAACTCAAAGCCATCCAAAAAGAAGTGGGGATTACTTTTATCTTTGTCACTCATGACCAAGAAGAAGCACTTTCCATGTCAGATCGAATTGCTGTTTTTAACAAAGGTAAGGTGGAGCAAATCGCCACACCAGAGGAATTGTATGACAGACCTAAAACTGAGTTTGTCGCAAATTTTGTAGGAACTTCCAATATCTTATCTTTAGAGGAAACCAAACGTCTAACGGGACAAGCCGGAAAAGGAATGATCCGTCCAGAACGAGTCCATGTCTTTGCCAATGCACAGGAGGACAATCATTCCACAGGGTACAGAACCTTTAAGGCAATTCTCAAAAGCCAAGTGTATTCCGGTGCTACTTCCAAAATGCATTTTGAAACTCCCACTGGGTCTCGCATCATTGCCTCAACTCAAAATCTAAAAATTTCTGCCGATCATATTGCGGTTGGATCGGAAGTGCTTGTTGGTTGGAAAGATTCTGACATGCATTTACTTTAAGGATTTGTAAATGACAAACACTCTTGATAAGTTCTTTACATTTCTATTTTACCGCAAGGGTCTTGCAATTTTTTTGTTACTCTCACCACTCCTCATTTGGCTTGGTGTTGTTTATTTAGGATCACTCTTTACACTTCTCATCCAAAGTTTTTTCTCCATTGATTCTTTTTCTGGAGTCATCAAACGAGAGTTTACATTAGAATCCTATTATGATCTATTTCGCCAGAGTACCAATTGGGATATCATCATTCGTACAACAACCATGGCATTTACTGTCACCGTTGTCAGTGCCATCATTGCCTTCCCGATCGCTTACTACATGGCGATGTATGCAGGCCCCAAATTAAAACCTGTTCTTTATCTTGGAGTGATGTTGCCACTTTGGTCGAGTTATCTTGTGAAAGTATATTCTTGGAAACTGATCATGGTAAAAGAAGGAATCCTCACTTGGTGTTTAGAAGAACTTGGGCTCATGCATCTTTTGGATGTGATCCTTTCTCTACCTGTGATTGGCGGAACTTCTTTGTCCTTCTCTTATATTGGGATGTTTTTGGTTTTTGTTTATATTTGGCTTCCTTATATGATCCTTCCCATCCAAGCCTCTTTGGAACGAATTCCTAAATCTTTACTCGAAGCCTCTTCCGACTTAGGTGGAGGACCGGCTCAAACCTTTCGCAAAGTTGTCTTGCCATTGGCATTCCCGGGAGTGGTGGCAGGATCTATTTTCACTTTCTCACTTACGTTAGGTGATTATATCATCCCGACCATTATTGGAAATTCTAGTTATTTTATTGGAATGGCGGTTTACACTCATCAAGGAACGGCAGGAAACATCCCTTTGGCGGCAGCTTTTTCCATGATCCCAATTATTATCATGATGGTTTATCTTATGATTGCCAAACGATTAGGAGCTTTTGATGCCCTCTAAGTGGAATTTTGGAACCATTGGATTAAAACTGGCAACCACTTTAGGTTTTCTTTTTATCCACATACCTATTTTTATCATCATCATGTATGCATTCTCTACTGATGAAAAAACATTTCAATTTCCATTGCCTGGATTCACTCTCAAATGGTTCGGAGTTGCATGGGAGAGAAATGACATTTGGGAAGCTATCATTCTTTCATCTCAGGTAGCATTTGTATCTACATTTCTTGCTATTGTTCTTGGAACCTTAGCTTGTCTTGCAGTATATCGTAGTAAATTTTTTGGAAGGGAAGTGATTTCTTTTCTTGTGATTTTACCCATTGCTTTGCCTGGGATTGTAACTGGTATTTCGCTTAGATCAGCCATGTCACTTTTTGGAATTCCTTTTAGTACGTGGACTATTGTCATTGCACATGCAACTTTTTGCATTGTAACAGTGTATAATAATGTGCTCGCACGGCTTCGTCGGAGCTCTCATTCCATGGTGGAAGCTTCTATGGACCTAGGTGCCAATCCATGGCAAACATTTAGATTTGTCATTTTACCAAATATCGCCACTGCATTGTTAGCTGGTGGAATGTTGTCATTTGCATTATCATTTGATGAAGTGATAGTGACAACATTTACTGCAGGCCAACAATCCACGGTTCCCATTTGGATGTTAACAGAATTCATTCGCCCTAGACAAAGGCCTGTCACTAATGTGGTGGCAGTCTTTGTTATTCTTGTGACAACACTGCCCATACTCATTGCCTATTACTTAACCAAAGAAGATGAGGGTGGGAAAAAATAAACCCCACCCATTTTTGGATCTTTTTATACTTCTCTTGATCCAATTTAGAGACTGTTACAGTTTTGTAATTTTTGACAATTATCAACGGAATTTCACTTTCCCAAATCCTAGAAGGTGGTAGACTTCTAGAATGGAAAAATTGATTCAAAAGCTGATCATCCCAATCGATGGTTCACCGAGTTCTGCCAAAGCGCTGGAATTTGGTTTGGCAATTGCAAAAGCAAGTAATGCAAAATGTTATGTCGTGGAAGTGGTCGAGGATTTCGGTCCTTTGCCTGGTTATTATGATGCGGCTCCGGCAGGAAAAGATCGAGTGAAGTGGATCTCTGAGCAACGTTTTGAAAAAATACATCCTATTTTGGATGAAACCTCTGTGAAATGGGAACGTGTTGTAATAGAAGGATATCCTGCGGAAGAAATATGCAAACTTGCCGAAAAAGAAAAAGCAGATTTGATTGTGATCGGAAGCAGAGGGCATGGGATTCTTGGAAGATTTATTATGGGTAGCGTGTCTGATCGTGTTGTACATTATGCACCTTGCTCAGTAACGGTAGTTAGGTGAATCTGGCATAAATTTGTCAAATCGTTGTTAAATTAGTTGCGCTGAATTGTATCCTATCGGAATCTACGGACTAATCCTAAAGTAGATTTCCGGTTGATACATATAATGGTTTTTGAAAAAGAAGAACTCCCCGCAGTATTGCCTCTAGACAAACGATACACAAGAACGTATTACCAAGACGACAGTTTTGTTTCAAACATACGAAGAGCACTTCCTCGGATGATAACAACTGTTGTCATGGAAGAACATGTCTTTCCTAAGCTGAACAAAGAAGAAACTGACTTTTTGCTACAATACTATGCAAAAAGGCAAGATACTAGTGGGAATTATTACCAGCTTAAAACAATTCCCTATCGTATTCGTAAAGAATCTGCGGAAAGAATTTTAGAGGAAGCAGGGATTGATGAGACACAGAAAGATTTCATTAGTACCTTCTATCATTTTGATACAGAATTACAGCAGTATGTTTTAAATGATAAAGTCACCGAATCAGATGAGATTCGAATCCTCCAGATCATCAAACGTCGGGACTATTATGTTGGCAATGTAGAGAAGTCAAAGATCTCTGCAATCTTCGAGCCAATTGAGGAGATTCCAAAAAAAGATACTTTTTTTGCGAACCTATATGTTCCCGCAGACCATAAGTTTTTTTCTCCACCCAATCTAAAACATATTTCTGGAATGCAAATTGTGGAGGCAGCTAGGCAATTTGGAATTGCTTGTAACCATTTATATGGAAAAGTCCCGTTTGAAGGTGTCACCTTTTTATTGTTATATTTAAACTCTGAATTTTTTCAATATGCCAAGATGAATATGCCGATTAAATTGCGAGCCAAAGCCATTGAAACCAAAAACAGTAAATCAGGTTATTGGAACTACTCAAAACTCGAAATTACAGCGTATCAGGAAAATCAAGAGATTACGAAAATTGAGATGGCTGCGAGTATCTTGCCTTTAAAAGTGTATAAACGCTTAAAAAGCACGCAGGAAGAAGTGTATGAAATTGATCCAAGGTTTCGCATTTTAGATCAGTTTAAGAACAATATTTCTGTTAGGGAAAATGGCCGGAATATTGCCTCCACCATTGAAAATATCTCGAGTTCAGGGTTTATGGTGCGCTGCTCAGGGATCCTTCCTGGTGATTTGGCCCACAGCCAACAACTCGAATTTTTTATGCATTTTGATATTGTCGGTTTTGTTCATGGAACTTGTATTTTATTATGGGTCAAAGAAGACGATAATAATGAGGACACCTTCTTTGCCGGATTTCGTTTTGAGTCGATTTCCGAACTAGACCGTGCAAATGTAAAGGAAGCAATCAATCGTTACGGACGTTTGATCGAAGAAAGGGAAATCCAATGAGTGGAAAAAAAGTAGCACTAGTAACCGGCGGAACTTCTGGACTCGGAAGATCTATTGTTTTGGAATTTGCAAACGCTGGTTATGTGGTTGGATTTTGCGGCAGACGAAAACAAGAAGGGGAAGAGACTTTGGCTCTTCTTGAAAAACAAGGTGGCACCGGAATGTTTGTTCGTTGTGATGTCACACAATCGGAAGCGGTTCGTAATTTTGTTGAATCAATTGTCAGTAAATATGGTTCTATCGACGTTGCAGTTAACAATGCAGGGATCTCTGGAGTTTTGAAAACAACGGCTGATTATCCATTAGATATTTTTGATTCTGTAATGGATGTAAATTTGAAAGGAACTTTTCTTTCTATGCAATTTGAGCTAAAACAATTTTTAACTCAAGGAAAAGGTGGAGTCATCATCAATGTATCTTCGGCACTCGGTGTTCGAGGAAAAGAAAAAGCAGGTCCTTATTCTATGACAAAACATGGAATCATTGGACTTACCAAGTCAGCCGCATTGGAATATGGATCATCTGGGATTCGTGTGGTGGCTCTCTGTCCGGGTGGGATCCAAACAGAAATGGATGATGTATTTTATGCTAATGTATCAAACCCCGAAGAAGTGAAAAAGGAAAGAATGAAATCCTATGCTTTGGGTAGAATGGCAACTCCAGAAGAAGTTGCGAAAACTTGTGTTTGGCTTTCCACAGATGGAGCTTCTTTTATCACTGGAGCAGTGATACCGGTTGACGGTGGCAAAACTGCAAGATAAGGAAACCCATTGTTCACTGTAGGAAAATATAAAGCGATCAAGGAACTTCATTTAGGTAAAAGAAGTTCTGTTTATGCAGGGGAATCTGCGTCTGGCAGCCCCGTGGTAATCAAATTATTAAATCGTGATTATCCAGATAACCATGAAATCACTCGTTTTAAAAATGAGTTTGAGATACTCCGCTCAATTGATTCTATCTACACGCTTCGGCCTTTGGAATTAGAATCCTACCAGAACACTGTTGCAATCATTTTCCCAAATGTTGCTTATACCGATCTCGCCAAACTACAGCTAAGTGGAAAGTATAGTAATATAGCCACTTTTTTGAATATTGCTATTGAGGTCTGTCGTGCCCTTGCTGATATTCATAAAGCAAAAATTGTTCATAATGATATCAAGGCTCAAAATATAATTTATAATCCAGATACTGGTGCATTAAAGGTTATCGATTTTGGTTCGGCAACTCTTTTGACCCATCGAAGTTTTTATCTTCCGATGAATCAGAACCTTACCGGAACCCTTGCACATATTTCCCCAGAGCAAACTGGTCGAATGAATCGCACGGTTGATTATAGAACCGATTTTTATTCGTTTGGCGTCACCTTATACCAGTTAATCACGGGAGACTTACCATTTTTATATACTGATAGTCTGGAAATGGTGCA
The DNA here is from genome assembly GCF_000332515.2 of Leptospira wolbachii serovar Codice str. CDC. NCBI lineage: Bacteria > Pseudomonadati > Spirochaetota > Leptospiria > Leptospirales > Leptospiraceae > Leptospira > Leptospira wolbachii. Next base: position 132,009 of record NZ_AOGZ02000001.1, on the reverse strand, counting down.
TGCTCATCTTGCAAAAACCCCTCTTTCACCTAAGGAAAGAAGTGGCGCTCCAAAGATAGTCTCTGATTTGATCATGAAACTTCTGGAAAAAAATCCAGAAGATCGTTATCAAACAGCAACTGGATTACTTTCCGATCTTTCTGCAATCCAATCTGTTCTTTTGGAAAATGGACGTGATTCTTTGGATCAGTTCCAAATGGAACTAGCAAAAAATGATAAATCATCCAGATTTCAAATTCCCAAAAAATTATATGGAAGAGAAACTCAACTTCAAGTTTTTGAAGAAAAATTTCTAGATGCCACGGAAGGTAGGATTGAAATCTTTCTTATCTCTGGACGTTCTGGGATTGGTAAATCGGCTCTTATCAATGAAATTCAAAAACCAGTTACAAGAGAAAAGGCTTACTTTACTTCCGGAAAATTTGATTTATATAAAAAATCGATCCCTTACCGAGCTATCAATTTAGCATTACAGGGACTTGTTCGGCAATTATTGTCTGAAAGTGAATCTTCAGTAAAAGAATGGAAAAAAATACTTTCTGAAGCACTTGGCGTAAATGCAAAACTAATTATTGATGTTGTTCCTGAGTTATCGCAACTGTTAGGTGAGGCGCAGGCACCACCAGAACTTGATAGTTTGGAAACGGAAAATCGGTTCCACTTGGTGTTTCGAAAGTTTCTTAGAACCATTTGTACAAAAGAACATCCTGTCGTTTTATTTTTGGATGATATGCAATGGGCGGATTCTTCCAGTATATTATTATTGAAGGAAGTTCTGACGGATCCAGAAATTTCTCATTTCTTTATTATTTTATCTTATCGTGACAATGAAGTATTTCCAACAGATCCGTTTTTTAGATTACTGGAAGAGTTACGTGAAATTCAGGTGCCAATTACTGAAATTCGATTAGAGCCACTTCGGGAACGAGACGTTGCTTTACTTGTTTCCGAAACTCTAGTGGTTCCAGAATCGGAGATTCGACCAATTGCAGAAGTGCTTTGGAAAAAAACAAAGGGAAATCCATTTCACGTCAATGAAATGTTTAAGAACCTTTACGAAAGGTCTTATATCTATTTTGCTGAAGATCATTGGTCTTGGGATAAAGATAAAATTGATTCAGTTAATATCTCTGATAATGTCATCGATTTAATCATTGATAAAATCAATCTTCAATCTGAGGAGTTAATCGATGCACTGAAATTGACTGCATGTATCGGGAACTGGTTTCGGCACGATATATATGCAACGATTGCCGAGAGGCCATTTCATAAAGCATCCATGGATTTGGTGGCCCTCGCCAATGAGGAATTTTTGATTCTCGGGATGGAGGATGCAAATTTCACCCACGATAAAATTCGAGAAGCAATTTATAAAATTATCTTACCAGAGGAAAAGGCAAAACTACATTATAAAATAGGGAAAACATATCTCTCTATTCTGTATAAATATAAACTCGAAGACCATTTGTTTACGATTGTAAACCAATTGAATTTGGGAGCTTCCCAAATGAAAGGAAGTGAAGAGTTAGCTGAGTTACGAATCTTAAATGAAAAAGCAGGTTTTAAAGCTTTAAATTCATCTGCTTACGATGCTGCATTTACATTTTTTGATCGGATGTCAGGACTCATGACAGACGATGAATGGAAGTCCGATTACGAAAATACATTAAAACTCCATTTGGCTTATGCAAGATCGGCCTATCTTTCAAAAAATTTTGAAGCAGCGGAGAAGAGTTTTAATTATATACTAAGTTTTGTTCGAAATGATTTGGATAAAATTTTGGTTTATGAGTTACAATCTTCCATGCTTGTAACGCAGAACAAAATGAAAGAGGTATTGGAAACCTTAAAACAAGCGTTAAAGCTTGTTGGTGTTCGGCTACCAAAAGAAGCGGGGCCTTTGTCGCCTTTCTTGGAAATTCTAAAGTTTAAATTTAAATTAGGTCACAGGGCTATTGAAAGTTTAGAACATCTACCGGTTTCGGAAGATCCCAAGTATCTTGCAATCATGCGTCTTTTGAATGCATGTATCGCTCCTTCATTTTTAGCGGAGCCAAATTTATTCCCAGTTATCGTATTGAAGTTAGTCAACCATACTTTGCGATATGGTCTGTGTGAGATCAGCGCTTTCGGATTTTGCGCGATGGGCGTGATTCAGGGATCGGGTTTGGGAAATTTTGATGATGGTCTAAAGTTTGGTCAGTTAGGTGTTCGGTTGTTGGATACTTTAGATGCAAAGGCATTTCGCTGTCGAACATTGTTTATGTATGCATGTATGATTTCCCCTTGGAAAAATCATGCAAGAGATGGCCGGTCTATATTTTGGGATAGTTTCCTTGCAGGAATGGAAACGGGAGACTTACAATACTCATCATATTCATTGAATAATATCCACTTCCAAGGTTTATTATTTCGTGAAAATCTAGAAGACTTATATAAAAGTCAACTACGTTATGATGCTTCTTTATTGAGTCTGCGCCAAAACCATGCTTATCAAGTACATCGACTGAACCTCCAGTTAGTTGAAAATATGAGAGGGGAGTCTCCTGACCCAATGAATTTGGAAGGTCGATACTTTTCGGAAACGGAAACTGTTTCAGAATGGCTATCTACTGGAAACGCCAATGCGCTTTTTGATTATTATTTATGTAAGTTGCGAATTGAATACTTTCTTGGCGATAAAGAAAGGGCCTATGAATATTCAACAAAACTAGATTCGTTAGAAGGTGCTATGTTTGGGATGATGTTTGTACCTGAACATGTCTTCCTTGGTGCTCTTGTATCCTTTGCATTAATTATAGATAACAAATTTCCTACGGGGACCACTAAATCTTCTCTTAAAAAAAGACTAAGTGGATTCGAAAAACGTATGAAGGTATGGGCAAAGAGTTCTCCTGAAAATTTTGGACATAAACACCATATCATTACTGCATTATTGTTATATTTGGCGAACCAAAAAACGCAAGCGGTCATTGCATGTAAAGCGGCGATTTCCTTAGCTCGTGAATCAAGTTATATACTGGAAGAGGCACTTGCAAATGAGTTTTTAGTTCGAATGTGGAAAGAAACAGGGTTCGAGCAGTATAGTAACTTACATTTGGTGGAAGCGCATTACCGGTATGGAAAGTATGGTTTTCTATCAAAAGTAAAACAACTAGAAATGGATCATGTTTCTTTGAAAAAATATATTGGAAGAAATTTTAGAACAGATTCGACCGATAGTCTTTCTTTATTTAGCACAACAAAAGATATTTTTGGTGATGTCGGCTCTACTTTAGATATCAATACAGTTATCAAGGCTTCGCAAACGATTTCAGGAGAGATCCAACTCAATCGTCTTTTGGAAAAAATGATGAAAATTTTGATTGAGAATGCTGGGGCCGAGAGAGGATATTTTATATTAAAAGCAGGATCTGGTTGGCAAGTTTTAGCGGAATCGGAAGTGGAAAAGGAATCCGTTTCCGTCTATGCAGAATCGCCATTTGATATCGATTTTCTTCAGCCAGTAGCTTATGTGAATCAAAATAAAATTCCTTCACAAATCATCGGTTATGTGGTTAGGACCGGGCTTGTTGTGATTTGTGGGGATGCAGCCAGAGAGGGCGATTTTAAAAACGACCCTTATGTTAAATCAACTCTTCCTAAATCTCTTCTTTGTTATCCGATTCTAAGTCACGGGACAGTTGTTGGTATTGTTTATTTAGAAAACAACCTAACAACAGATGCCTTCACCCCTGGGCGTGTGGAAATTCTGAAAATTCTATCTTCACAAATTGCGGTTTCCATTGAAAACTCTCTTTTGTATACCAATTTGGAACAAAAAGTGGATGAACGAACGAAGGAATTGAACTTTGCTTTAACGGAAGTTAAGGGCCTTAAGGAACAACAAGATGGAGATTATTTCCTAGCTTCACTTCTAATTGAGCCTTTAACACAAAACCTTGCTACATCGTCGAATATGAATATTCGGTTTCTTACGGAACAAAAGAAAAAGTTTTCATACAAACAATGGAATTCTGAAATTGGTGGCGATTTGTGTGTGTCTTCGCCTATTCTGCTACAAAATAAAAAGTATATTGTCGTTTTAAATGGTGATGCTATGGGTAAGTCAATGCAAGGAGCAAGTGGCGCTCTTGTCATTGGATCTGTATTTGAAGCTATCATCAAAAGAAATGGCCAGTCGGATGAAGTGCGAGATATAACTCCTGAAAAATGGGTCAGCAATGCTTACATTGAATTGCACAACACTCTTGTCACTTTTGATGGCTCTATGCTTATCTCTATGTTTCTTTGTTTGATCGATGATGAAACTGGATTCTTTTATTTTTTAAATGCAGAACATCCCAGGCCAGTGATTTACAGAAAGTATCATACCTTCTTTTTGCCGCATAACTATGTTTGTGCGAAGTTGGGCCTTTTGGCATCTAAAAAAGCTCTGCAGATTAATACCTTCCAACTTGAGAAGGGAGATGTATTATTAATTGGATCAGATGGACGTGATGATATTTTGATTGGCTCCGAGATTGAAATGGAGGTCAATGAAGACGATGAATTATTTCTTAAAACTACATTGGAAGGCCAAGGTGACTTAGAATCCATTCGGGATGCGATCAAAAGCCATGGCGAATTGATAGATGATTTGTCGTTAATTCGAGTGGAGTATACAGGAGAGGGCTCACCCGTTCATGTTCCAGCCAATCACCCAAAACATTTTGTTTACCTCCGAGCACTTACACTGTACAAACAGAAAAAATGGACAGAAGTAGAACGTATGATATCCGGCCATTTTGATTCAATCCATGATGCACCACTTTCAGTTCAAAAAATCTATCTGTATACAGAACACCGAATGTCGGTGTTCCCATTGGAATTTGCTGTAAACTATGTCCAGAAGAATCCATCAGACAGCCTAACACTCTTTTATATTGCAGAAGCGCTGTTTGAAAATGGAGATTTTTCTGCGGCTTTCGATTATTCCGAAAGAGTGCAACTCAGACGCCCTTACCATAAGGAAAACAATATTTTATTTGCTCGACTCTTAGAACTTCGGCGAAAATAAATCATCTTATGTTATCCGTCGGAAACGACATCGTTGAAAACCAAAGAATTCGTGAACTCCTAAAAAAACATGGGGATCGCTTCCTGAAACGGGTTTTTACAGACGAGGAAGTAGAATACTGCCACAAACACAAAGATCCCGTTCCTTTTCTTGCTGGCAGGTTTGCCTGCAAAGAAGCCGTAATTAAGGCCCTAAACCTAAATCCGGGGGAAGTGGCAGATATGCGTGAGATTGAACTGGCGGGCACAAATTTTGGTAAAAAAACGCTAGTCATCCATGGGAAAACTGAGAAGTTTTTCCGAGAGAAAGGATTTACCAAGAGTTCCGTATCCATCAGCCATGCTGACCATTACGCAACAGCTGTTGTCATTTTCTATAAGGAGCCCCTATGATCGTTAGTGATAAAATGAAGGCTGTATTGGTTCACTACAACCATGCACTTTCGTTATACAAGTCGCGAAAGTTCGCAGAAGCGAAAGAAGAGTTCAAAAAAGGATTAGCGATTCATCCACAAGATGGCCCCTCGAAACTATACATTGAACGATGTGATGATTATATCGCAGATCCCCCACCAGAAGATTGGGACGGGGTATATAATATGAAAACAAAATAGGAACTATGTCAAAAAAAGAAATGCAACCAACCATCACCGAACACGGAGTCATTGCCACTATTCTCGGAAAAGAAACAGCATTTAGCGGAACTTTAGCGTTCAAAAAACCCTTACAAATTTCCGGTGATTTTACCGGTGAAATCATCTCCGATGGTTATCTTGTGATTAGTGAAGGGGCAAGAGTGAAAGCCAACATTAAGGCTGGCACAGTTGTTGTTGGAGGAACGATCATTGGAAACGTAACAGCAACACAAAGATTAGAAATGTTGTCCACGGGAAAAGTACAAGGTAACATTCGTACGGCAAAACTTCAAATTGCAGATGGTGTTGTATTTGATGGAAATTGTGAAATGCTAAGCAGCGAAGAGACTTAGTTTGTGGCAATTCCATCCATATAGTTTACTTCTATTTCTAGCATTCGGCTTCAATCTTGTATTGGGGCTATTCGTTTTAAAATCTTTCCGCCTAGATCTTGTTAAATATTTATTAATTCTAGTAATCGGTTCCATGATGTGGACCGGCTTCTACGGACTTGATTTTGTTTATATTAATTCTGATTTACACAGAACCTTTGTCGCCTTATTGTATATCGGGGTTTCCCTTGCCAATTTGGGAATGGTTCTCGTATCTTTAGAGTTCACGCAAAACAAACATCTACTAACCAAAAAGTTTTGGGTTTTACTTACAATCCAGCCATTACTAACATTAGCCGTTTGCGTTCTCGATCCAATATTTAGAACCCTTACATTAGATACCTATCTTGTTAATATCAACGGTCGGATTCAATGGATCCAAGTGACCAATACAGGCGGATTTGTTGTTTCCTATTTCCTTTCTTTTTTCTGGTCAGTGTTTGTTGGTTATCTACTGATAAAAGGAATTTTCGTATCGAAGTCCACGGAAAGACGTAGGTATCTTCTCATACTAATGTCCTATTTGTTTATTTGGATTACGGCCACCTTACATAAGTTAGGTTTTAGGCCCTTGCCTGGGCTAAACGTCACTGCGGTTATGAGCACAATGCAAGTGATCCTTATTTTTTTTGCCATTGGTTACTATCGTATGTTTGATTTAGTTCCCTTGGTGCGAGGGGAAATTGTAGATGAACTAGATGAAGCAGTTGTGATTCTCGATTTTAACAATAGGATTGTGGATTGGAATATGGCAGCAGAACATTTATTCTGCGTTGCATCTAAGAATTCTACCTTACTATCTTATAAATATTTTTTTGCATCTGCTCCAGGGATTATTTCCAAACTAGATCACTTATCAGATAAACGTACACTCACAAAATGGATTTGGGAAAAAGACGAAAAATATTGGGAAGTGACCGCAAAACAAATTCGAGATGCGAATCGAAAAAAAATTGGAATGGTCCTCGTTTTCCGAGATAGTACGGAACAACGGAATTTGGAAAAACAAATGTTAAACGTCAATCGTGAGCTCCTGGTTGCAAACGGTACTAAGGACCGATTTTTATCTATCATTTCTCATGATTTACGTGGTCCACTCGCTGGAATTAAAATGTTACTCAAAGTATTGAATGAGGACATGAAAAAGAAAGAAGATGCACTTGCGGGAATGACACAGTCGCTAGTGGACGCTACGGAATCTGTTTTTTCATTATTGGAAAACCTTTTGGAATGGTCTAAGTTGCAACGAGGACAGGAAGAGTTCCGCCCCCATTATTACCGGTTGGATAATATTGTCAGAGAGTGTTTAGAGCTATTTGTTTTAAGTGCAGCTAACAAAGGTATTACTTTGGAGGTAGATATTCCTTCGCATGCGATGGTATTTTGTGATGATAGAATGATCATTACGGTCATTCGGAATTTGGTTTCGAATGCGCTAAAGTTTAGTCATAACAATGGCAAAATTCTTATCAATGCTTTGGATGTCGGTGGCGATTGGCAGGTTTCTGTTATTGACTCAGGAGTCGGTATGTCGAAGGCAATCCTAGACAAACTATTCAAAGTAGGGGAAGTGATAAAATCTACTGGAACTGGGGGAGAGACGGGGAACGGAATTGGACTTTTACTTTGTAATGAGTTTGTTTCTGTAAACGGTGGAATTCTGTTTGCAGATAGTGACGGGGTCTCTGGTTCCCGATTTGTTTTTACCATTCCCAAAAAGATGAAAGAGGAGATCATTTCATGAAAAAGACAATCGTTGTTACTGGTGCTACGGACGGAATCGGTAGAGTATGTGCTCATTCCTTTGCAAAAGGCCAAGAGGAATTGATTTTAGTTGGGCGTAATCCAGACAAACTTGCCGCTTTGGTGTATTCCTTACAAGTAACAGGCGCTACTGTTCACTCTTATGTAGCCGACCTGTCGTCTGCAAAAGAAACTTTTTTACTTTCAGAAACCATTAGAAAGAATCATCCCAAGATAGATGTTTTGCTCAATAACGCAGGCGCTTATTTTGATCAACATACCCTTACCAAAGAAGGGATTGAGTCCACATTTGCCTTGAATCATTTGAACTATTTTATTCTGACTCTCGGTTTACTTCCTTCTTTAAAAAAAGCCGGTGAAGCGAGGATTGTCAATGTAGCCTCTCGGGCGCACATGGGCGTATCTTTGGATTTCAATGACTTGTTAGGTGAAAAAGAATATTCTGGTTGGAAACAATACCAAAGGTCAAAACTTATGAATATTTATTTCACCTATGAACTTGCAGAGCGTTTAAACCAAACAAAAATCACGGTCAATTGTTTACATCCAGGATTTGTAAAAACAAGGTTTGGTCAAAATAACGATGGTTTGGCGAAATTCCTGTTGACCTTCGCTCAAAATGTCTTTGCGATATCAGAAGAGAAAGGTGCTGAGACTTCCATTTTTCTTTCAACGGATCCATCAGTTACGTCTGTTTCAGGTAAATATTTTGTAAAAAAGAAAATCGAAAAAAGTTCTGAACCTTCTTATGATGTAGCAGCCGGAAGAAATCTTTGGTCGTATACGGAAGACCTACTCAAACATAAATTCAGTTTTAAATTTCCTGGTTTTTAGTGTATGGGTTTTAAACACCAAACAAACCCAATTCAAGTTCCGGTTCCTGGCGGGAAAACAATTGCAGAACATTTCGGTATTCCCTCTACGGGAAGTTCCGAGGTTTCTATTGCATATATGGCGGCACCTGGGGGTTGGGGGGAACCTTTTCAAACACCTAACTTTGATGAGTGGACTCTTATGGTCCGTGGTAAAAAACAAATCGAAATCGATGGAAAAATTCTGATCCTCAGTGCCGGTGAATCACTTTTGGTTGAGAAAGGTACAAAGGTAAGATATTCCAATCCTTTTTCTGAAGATGCAGAATATTGGTCTATTTGTAAACCTGCGTTTTCTTTGGACTTAGTAAACCGGGAACGAGAACTAGAAACTTAGAGATTATATGGGAACGGAGGAGAAACCAACAGCGGATTTAAGTTTTTTAAAAAAAGAAATGAAACCCGCTTTTTTTCCCAAGGGTTCTCTTGTTATCGAACAATATTCGTTAGGTGATTCCTTTTACTATATAGAATCGGGGAAGGTTGAAGTTTGGAAATATTTAGACGAGAGTAAACAGGAAATATTGGTCATTGGAGATCTTGTCGCCGGAGATTATTTTGGTGAAATTGCTCTCATTGACTCGGCTCCTCGTACTGTAAATATTTCTGCTAAAGAAGATTCTACTCTTTTCAAACTGACAAGGGAAGATTTCCATCGTTTGATTCAAACAAGTCCTGATATGACCTTAACTCTTTTGAAATTGTTAACGGCAAGAATCCGAAACGCAGAACAAAGAGAAAATCAAGTTTTGATCGAAAAGAATAGGGAACTTCGCCTTCAAAATGAAACCTTGGAAGAAATGGTAAAAGAAAGAACAGCAAAGTTAACTCAGTCTTTAAAAATCATCCAAGAAGATCTCGAAACTGCAAAAACCATTCAAAGAAATATTTTACCACTAGGCCTTAAGTATGTAGCACATTTAGATTTTGGATCACGATTTGAACCTATGGCAGAAGTTGGTGGTGATATATTCGATGTCATCCGTTTAGAAAAATCCAAAATAAGATTATTTTTAGCGGATGCGATTGGATATGGTGTACAGGCAGCCCTTATCACAATGGCCATCAAAGCTGAATACGATCATATCAAACAGAATACACCGAACCCAGCCGATGTTTTGTATGTTCTCAACCAAATTTTCATTGATAGATATGGGAAAAAATCCAATCAATTTACTGCTGTCATAGTCGATTTGAATTTAGAAGAAAACAGTTTAACATATTCCTCGGCAGGTCATAATGAACCTTATGTAGTTGGTAAGGACAGGATCATTCCATTAACTGAATCGGGAGTGATGTTAGGTTTGGAGAAAGACGTTGAATATTCTAACCACTCGATGGCTTTTGGGCTTGGGGATCGTTTGTTTATGATTTCGGATGGATATTTGGAGCAAGAAAACAAGGACGGAATTCTCCTCGGAGAGTCCAAATTGCTTTCCAGTTTTGAATCTGCTAAGAGTTTGGATCTAAATCTAGCAGATACGATTAATTTGCTTATGGATGACTTCCATTCCTTTAGAGGAAATTCCTCTATGATGGATGATGTTACGATTCTTGGAATCGGTACGACGTATTAAATAGGAGATAAACTTTGGGTTTAATCATTGCATATATTTTGTTTCTTTTGAATTTATTATCGATTATACCAACCATGTATCCTTTATACATTTGGAAGTTGGTGACAACAGGTTCGGTTAGAAGGTTAGGTGACAGACTTCTATTAAAGGTAGGAGAAGCTTGGATCGAAAACAATTATCGGATTTCGCGAATGTTATACGGTGTCCAATTTGAAGTGGTTGGAGATGCTTATAAAGATTTGAAACAAGATGGACGTTATATGATTATCTGTAACCACCAATCCTGGTCCGATATCTATATCATTCAATCTGTGTTAAATCGCAAAATTCCACTTATTCGATTTTTCATCAAAGATTCGTTAAAATATGTTCCAATCCTTGGACACGCATGGCTTGCTTTGGATTTTCCTTTTGTAAAAAGAAGCAGTCGGGAACAACTGAAGAAAAATCCAGAACTTGCTACCAAAGATTTGGAAAATGTCAAAAAGGTTTGTGAAAAATTTGCTGGAATGCCTTTTTCGATTTTAAACTTTCTTGAGGGTCACCGAAGGACTCCTGAACGAGTGCAAAAGTTACTCAAGAAAAATCCTTACCAGCACTTACTTCGTCCTCATAGTGGCGGTATCTCTGTTGTGTCCACTGCACTCAAAAATTCAATTGATGCATTTATTGATTTAACTATTGTTTATCCTACTGAAAATCCGAGTTTTTTGCATTTGATGCAAGGTAAAATTCGAAAACTGAAAGTATTTGTGGATGTCATTCCAGTTTCGCAAGTTCCTATTGAAGAGAACGAACAATTTGCACCAATGTCAAAGAAAATGAAACGTTGGGTAGATGAACGATGGGCTTTAAAAGATACTTTGATTGAGAAGGAGAAACAAACAAAATGAAATATCTAGGAATTATTATATTTCTGATCACTGTACTATTTTCTTGTAGAACTTTCGAGCCGGTTGCTTATGAACCACCAATCAAACCGGAACCAGTCGGGGTTTACACACCTAACACCGAATTGCAAAAATCTATCTTACTTGCGATAGGTAAAGTTAAGGGTTTGGAATCTTTGGATGTCGATGCCGATGGAAATATTTATGGCGGAGACAAAGAAGGTCGTATTATACGAATCACTCTAAAAGGTGAAATCAAACCCATAGCCAAAACAGGTGGTCGGCCTTTGGGAATCCAGTTTGACAAAGCAGGAAATCTCATCATCGCCGATGCTTACCGTGGTCTTTTATCCTTGGACAGTTCAGGTAAATTAACAGTTCTTGTTTCGGAGTACAAAGGAAAACCTTTTCAGTTTACGGACGATTTAGATATCGCACAAGATGGCAAAATTTATTTTTCTGATGCTTCTATTTATGAACAAAAGGAATATTTATATGACCTTTTGGAAGCAAAACCTTATGGACGAGTTTTTGTTTATGATCCTAAAACCAAAGAGACAGAGCTTCTTGCGGACGGATTGTACTTCGCGAATGGAATCGCCTTGTCTAAAACAGAAGATTATCTTCTTGTGAATGAAACTTATCGTTATAGGATCACAAAACTGTGGTTAAAAGGCCCCAAAAGAGGTTTAAAGGAAACCGTGATCGAAAATCTGCCTGGTTTCCCTGATAATATCACTCGCAACGAAAATGGCGATTTCTGGGTGGCTTTATTTACTGTAAGAAATGATAGAATGGATCATATGCATCCTTCTCCTGTTGTCAAAAAGATGATATCCTTTCTCCCCAAATTCCTTTGGCCCAAAGCAGAACCTTATGGGTATGCACTCAAAATGGATGGGAACGGAAAAGTGCTTATGACTTTACAAGATCCTGGTGGAGAACACTTGAAAGAAGTAACAAGTGTTATAGAAAAGAAAAGGCAATTGTACATTGGTAGTCTCTACAATGATCGTGTAGGGATTTACGTATTACCTTAATAGTTTTTTTAAACTAAATCAGTGAAACGTGATGTGTAACCTTGATTTAAGGTGTGCACGCATATTCGTATTCTATGGCACCAAGGCTCACGGCTCCATCGCCGCCGGGCCTTGTTCCATTCCCATTAAAACTATCTGTTAAAATATTGTTCGTTGATTTTGTGATCAAACAAGAAGTGGCAGTCGTTGGTGTGTAATTTGCCACCGTTCCGAAGTTCGAAATAAAATTAGGATTTAAGTTTAGATTGTTCCCAAAGTTTGCTACAACGGCACTAAGGGGAGTAACACATCCTGCTGTGGTAGGAATTCCTCCTCCGCAAAGATCGGTATAGTTTGTACCACCTTGCGTAACTAAATTGGTGCAGTTGTAAAATACATTGTATTTGATAGCGGTTTGCGCACCTGCGCCATTAAAAACACAATAATTAGTAGCAACATTATTGTTTAATAAAAAGACATTGTTTTCTAAGTCAATCTGTGTTGCACCAGAAACAATATGTAAAATAGTTTCACTATTGGTTCCAGATCCAGAACTTATAGTGTTGTGAAAGATTCTTACTGGATTAAACGTTCCCGAGATTTCAACTGCTCTTGCCCTTACATCACTTCTTCCATTTTGGATCCAATTGTTTGCAATAAGAATAGTGTTGGGTGAAGGCAGATACAATCCATAGGATGTTGATGCTCCAGAACCAATAGCTTGGCCCAATCGTAAATAATTACCTGCGATTTTTGAATTAGCTCCCAGTGCATCTGCACTAATACCGTATAACATGGCTGAGGCAGAAACAGATGTAGAAGTACCTCCTTCGATAACGTTATTTTCTATCGAAGTGACAACACCACCGCCAGAAGTAATTCTGATGCCCGCAGCAGTTGAAAGAGCTGCATTTATATTATTATTCGAATCGCCAATTTGGATGTTATTGTTGCGAATGGTATGTCCAGATGTTAAATATAATCCATAAGTGGCACTAATGGAAGAACCAGATTTAATAACATTCCCTTGTGTTAAGGATCCAATCTGTATAGTTGTGGGAGCTAAAAATCGAATCCCTGCGGATATATAACCAATAGCTGATGTAACGATATTGCCAGCAAGGATTCCTGTGGAACCAGATCCTGAACTTATTTCAAATGCAATACTTTCACTGGTGGAACCAAGCGCAACATTCATATTCTTACTTACAATCACATTCCCAAGTATATTTGAAACAGTGATGGTGGAGGTTCCAGAAAATTGAACTCCTTTGGATTTTGCAGACATTAAGGTAGAATCCCCCCCTGATATTACATTGAGTAGAAGGATAGGGGCAATAGGAAAAGTGGAGGACATATACAAACCAATGGCACTACAGCCTCCGGCCGTACAATTCCCACCGTCGATTAAGTTTTTTACTAAGAAGGGATTACTACTAATGGAATGAACACCAGAGGAGGCAGCGATTCCTGTGCCAGCATCAATTGCATTATTGATGAGGTGTACATTGATAGTGGAATCCAAAAATACACCTGCCATATACGGTGCGGTATCCGGTCCTGATTTAATGAAAAAACCAGAAACTGTTGTGTCATTGACAATGGAAACATCTCCTGCAATGGAGGCACAAGGTGCTACTAAGGTTGATGTTGCACAACTAGCTGGTGTTGTGATCATTAAAATTTGAGAGCTATGGGAATCAGGATCCCAAGTTCCAAAATTAGATCCAGCCACATAACTTCCGTAAAGTGATATTCCGTTAGTCAGTTGAATTTTATCACCGACAGCGGCTGAATAATACCACCCACCTTCTACAAGAACAGCACAGTCGAAAGTAGGACAACCTCCAAAACTATTGATGGCTTCCTGAATGTTTCTTTTGGGAGTGACTGGAGTTTGACCGTTAAAGGTATCGTTACCATTGATTTGGGAAACATACCGAATGAAAGATGGTACTAAATAGAGTATATTTACTGTTGTTGATAGGGGATGACCGCTATTGCTGATACAGTTGAGTGTGAGCGTACTATTTCCATTCACCCAAGAGTCACCTCCGGCTGGGGCTACAATCAGAGTGTCATTTGTGAAAGTAGATGTGGTCAATGTGAATAGGGCAGGGAAACCAAGGTTTGTATTGAGGCCAGTAGAACCAACACAACTACCTGCATTGATTTCTGCAGAAAATTGCAAACGGATACTTTCTGTTGGTTGTAATATCCCGCCAATAGAAGGGATAACGCTCAACATACTAAAACAATTTGCGGTGACTGTGATAGATCCCGTAACTACTCCTGTAGATGAAGAGAGCGTACATTGGTGGTTTGTTGGATTCGAAACCACTTGTAAATTGTAAGAATTGTTCGTTACCACATCTGTTGGAAATATATGGGGTCCGTTTGTCGATATGGTCAAGAGTTCCGCGTTATTGTTTCGAATGGCCAAGGTTCCGGAAGATAAACCAACAACATTGACATTAATAGGAAATGCAACGGATGTACATGTGATTGTAATGTTGGTGACGTTTGCCGAAGCTATCACACCAACTCCATTTGTAGTGACACAGTTTTGTACAGGATGGTTTGGCTGTGTAGTTACTGATACGTTGTATGAAGTTCCATCTAAATATGTTTGTGTGAAGGCAAAAGTTCCTGAGGCAACCGCAACATTCAGTGTGGCTCCATCAAACGAGTTTGTGAGAACAAGGCCAGTGATTCCATCCAGTCCAGTAATGGTTCCCGATAAGGTATAACGCAAAGGATCACAATTGACAATGATAGAATCAATGTTTCCATGTCCCACTACTCCGGACCCTCCACTAACAGAACAGGTTTGCACGGGAAGTGTGGGTTGTGTTTGAACAGAGACGTTAAAATTACTCCCAGAACTTAGAACTGTTGTAAATTCATAATTACCATTTGCATTTACGATGAGGGTTTCGGTACCGGAATTTAGATTTATCACGAGGCCCGAACCAAGAAGTCCTGAGACTGTGAAGGAAATTTTAAATGGTCCAGAAGGACCAGCATTGGTCAAACTTCTGAATTGAAGGAAATCGGTGACTGATTGCAAAAAACCTTTGGAAAGGCTGGGAATACATGCCTGAAATAAAAAGGTGGGGATAAGGATTGCATTCCTAAAAAACTTTGCAGTCATCATATTAATCTCTATTCTATACAACAATTGAAGGGTAGAAACATTGTCATTTTATTTACGTCTAAATGAAGAAAAGTCGGGGAGAATTCGTGGATTTTAGTTTTTCTTATTACATTGGTCTGGCTGGGATCGTGGTTTTCACGATATCTGGTGCTCTTTCCGCATTGGAACATAAGGACCATCACCATGATTTATTCAGTGTTTTTTTTACGGGATTTATTACCGCTATTGGGGGAGGAACTTTAAGAGACATTACGCTTGGAAATTATCCCGTTTCTTGGGTTCGAGATGAAAATATTCTTTGGGCAATTTTTGTTGGGTTTCTACTAGTCATCCTTTTACCAAGAATACTAACCAAACGAAAGGATGAGTTATTTCTTTTTGATACATTAGGGATTGGAATTTATACAGTGCTTGGAACAAGGATTGCTTTGGATCATGGAGTCAATTTTTTTGCTTCTGCACTCCTTGGTATGATCTCTGCCATTTTTGGCGGAGTCATTCGAGATACACTCATGAATGAAGTCCCATTTATTTTTAGAAAAGAAATCTATGCTACTGCGTGTTTGGTGGGATCTGTTTTATATATCGTTTTAAATGTTTGGAATGTAAATGCAAATTGGAACTTAGTGATTTCTTCAACTGTTGTTGTTGGGATTCGAGTCGTGGCAGTTCGATACAACTTAGGTTTACCAAAGATCAAAATTTTTGATTAATTAGTACACAAACGTAGTAAAATCACGGATTAAATTTGTTTTTACTTTCGTACTTACCGCAAGAATTTTATCTTTCGTTACTTTATTGTTAAACGCTTGCACTAGTAAAAATATTTACATTCGATGGAGTAGAAGTGTCGTCATTATAAGTGGCTTAGGGAATTCCCTTTTGATACTGATTCAATACTTGAGGTTTTATGGCAAGTCCCAAGGCTGTCACATTAGAATACAAACAAGACTTAGGTCTTCATACAAACATCGATAATATCAATCATCCAATTTTAGAAAATGCTCCTTTCCATTTTAAATTTTTCCAAATAACAGATGAAGTCGAAAATACATTATTTCAAATCTTAGATCGATTTTTATTGCAACTTGACTTAATTATTGTTAGGGATTCTGTTCTTGCGGCTATGAAAGAGACTGTGACAAACGCAATTAAAGCAAATGCTAAACGAGTATTTTTTAAAAACCGTGCAAGTAATATTGAAAATGAAACGGAATATGAAGCCGGCATTGCAGAGTTTAAAAAAACGTATCTTGAAAATCGCGAAGCAATCGAAGATTCTCTTCAGATAAATAATTTTGGAGTTTTTGTATCGTTCATTCATAATAAGAGTTTGATGCGTATTCGGATTATGAACAATGTGCAACTCACTGCAGCAGAATCGGCGAGAATCAAAGAAAGAATTGATAAAGCAAAAACTTATAACGATCTAGCTGATGCATTTATGGATATGTCTAGTGAACAAGAAGGTGCAGGCCTTGGTTTAATCATGACTCTAATGATGTTGCGTAACGATGGTTTAGGTGATTCTGCATTTAAATTCGAAACTAGTGAAAACAAAACTGTATTTATGATCGATATTCCCTCTAAGGTTTCTAAAGAAAACCAGCAGTTGGAAAAAATTGATCATATTGTTTCTCAAATAGATAATTTACCTACTTTCCCTAAAGCCATCAAAGACATTCAAGATGCTATTGATAAACCAAACTCGAGTATCGGAACCATTGCGGAAATGATCAAACGAGATATTGCTTTATCTGCCAATATTCTAAAACTTTCCAACTCTGCTGCATTTAGACGAGGAGGAAGGGTTGAGAGTTTGGATCGCGCCATCCAACTGATCGGTTTAAAAGAATTACAAACCTTGTTGTATAGCCTTGGAACCAAGCAGATATTAGAGGATAAATTTCCTGCGTTTACTGCAATTTGGGAAAAATCGAACGAATCAGCTTTTTATTGTAAAGCAATTGGGCAAAAAATGGGGATGAATAAAGCCGATCTAAGTAACTTAATTGCGGCTTCCCTATTACATGATATTGGCGAAATTTTACTTTTATCTTTTGACAAACAAAATATGTCAAAAATTAAAACTTATTCCAACTCCAGAGAAATAGCATCTACCATCAGTATGGAAGAATCTGCGATTGGGATCACACATACAAAGTTAGGTGCTATGGTTGGTGAAAAATGGAATTTCCCAATTTTATACGTAAAGGCAATGGAGTTCCATCATCGGCCTCTTCTTGCAGAAGACGTATATGCGGACATTGTGTTCCCGATTTATTTAAGTGATATGATGATATCAATCAATGCTAAAGAAGCAAAATCATCGGAGATTCCTGCGGAAATACTCAAACTATGTAAGTTTCAAACAAAATCTGAATTTGATTCGTTCCGTACTAAAATTAGGGAACAATTTTTGACATTCTAAAGGTTTCAAAGAAGGGAAAGGATTTTGTCTACTTTTTGTTCTTCTTATAAAGTTCGTATCGAGATCTGAATTCTTGGTACCTCGGAATGGAAACAGCACGAACATAAGACTGGGTTGGATTGTTTTGTATAAAGTTTTGGTGGTATCCTTCTGCTTGATAAAAATCCTTTAACTCTTGGTACTCTGTAACAATTGGCCCTCGCCAGATTTGATTCTTCTCGATTTCTTTTTGGATTTTTTTTGCAATTTTCAGTTCTATGTCTGAAGAATAAAAGAGGATAGATCTGTAGGAAGAACCTTCATCGGGACCTTGTTTGTTAAGGGTGGTTGGGTCATGAGAAAGGAAAAAAATTCTACATAATTCCGTATAATCGATCTTAGTTGGATCATAATAAATTAGAACGGTTTCAGCGTGCCCTGTTGTCTCTGTGTTCACTAAATCATACGATGGATTTTTTGTATGTCCGCCTGCATATCCTGAGATTACATCAATGACTCCCGGTACCGATTCAAAGATATGTTCGGAACACCAAAAACATCCTTCCGCAAAGGCGACAATTTTCTGACCTGATTTTGGTTGTAAGGGGATTTTTTGAACATTGGAATCTTTGTCTGAAAAAAGGCTACATTGGAAAAGGACCAGAGTGGTTACGAGGGATAAAATCAGAAGGCCAAGTAACGTTGGCCTGGATACTCTGTGTTTTGTTGTGGATACCATACTCATTAGATTGTTTTCGGATAGATATGGAAATGAAAACAAGAATTGATTAAGGGGGAGTTACGTCCTTTTCCTTCGGAAATTGGTCTGGGTTTTGGTTGTAAGCCCTCTCGGCTCCACTTCGATAAACAAAAACACTCCGTGAACCAGAAAAACTAGCCATTGGTTTGTAAAAATTTTGTTTAATGAAATAACCTAAAATTGTAGCAGAGAGGGAAGCTGTATAAATCCAAGATTCGGTATGGCCACCGTAGCCAAAAATAAAGGAACCGGAAAGGATAAGACTTTGGCTCACCAACCAAACAGTAGTTCTGTTGAGTAGAAACTTATACCAACCAATTTCGGTGACTTGGTTTCGAATGCCCTGCAACAAGATTCCGAGAACAGGAATCCTGAGTAAAAAACCCAAAAGCCCAAAGACTACAATAAAAATAAGTAGTAACCAAATAGAAGAGAAAACTAGGTTCCACCAAAAAAGGAATTGGAGTGGGGAAATGAGGCCAGATGGCCAAGAAAATTCAGAGGAAAAAAAACGAATTAAAACCCAAAAGAATGTAAGATAAAAACCGAACACGAGTAAATGGAAAATTAAATCTATAGTTCCTGCAAGGAAAATTTATTTCATTTTTACTTCGGAAAAAAAATCATTTTTAATCCCACAATTACGGTAAAAATTCCAAAGAATCGAGATAAGGTAGTTGTATCTATTTTGGATGCTGCACTGGCTCCAAAAATACTTCCTAAGATAAAACCAGCGCTAATAAAGGCCGCTGCAAATATATTGGTTTCTCCTCTTGTGTAATAGATATAAGCTGCAACAATTCCAATCGGTGGAACCATTGCAGCGAGGGTTGTTCCTTGTGCTAATTTCTGGTTAAAGTCAAAAAAATATACAAGTGCTGGGACAAGTAAAATCCCTCCGCCAATTCCAACAAGACCTCCGAGAATCCCGGCTCCTACACCTAACAGCAAAAATAAGATTCCAATGCTCATGATACTTTCCCGCAGGCACGATTTGCTGGCACAGCTTCATGGATTTTTTTTGGTTCAGGGAGGTTTAGATTGTCCATAATTTCTTTAAATTCTTCAAGAGACTTTCCTGTTATGCGGGGATTCCATTTTTTCTCTTCACCGATGGTTGTAGATAAAAAACCTTTGTAGTCATGTCCAGGTAGGACGATGGTATCGTCAGGTAATGAAAAAAGTTTCTCCGTAATGGATTTGTATAAGGCCTCCGCACTACCTCCTTGGAAATCGGTTCGTCCACATCCTCTCACAAAGAGTGCATCGCCTGAAAATAGGTATTGATTATTTAAAAGTAGAGAAATGGAGCAGGGTGTATGGCCCGGAGTGTGGATGACATGGAATTTCAAATTCCCAATAGCAAACAAATCGCCATCTTTTAGAAATTTTGAAGCACAAGTAGCCCCAGAATGTTCCGAGGCATAGGATTCACATTGAGTTTTATCTCGGAGATCACCTGCTGATGTTATATGGTCTGCATGCATGTGGGTGTCGATGGTTAAGGAAAGAGTATACCCAAGTTCCTGTAGATAGTTTAAGTCTCTATCTAATCTTTCCAACACTGGATCAATGAGAACGGACTGTTTGGATATTTTGTCAAGGATGAGGTAAGTCCAAGTGCCCGATTCCAAATCATAGAGTGGACGGATTTCCATATTGTCTTTGGGATTGGTGATCATATAACTATGTTTCTCCTGTTTGCTAGAATCCATGGTCAAAATCCTTGGGAACCAGAGATACCATGGAGAGTTTAGAGATAAGTAAAATACTATACCCCCTATGGTATACTCTTTTTTGAAAGAAAATCTGGCAACTAGAAATTAGGAAAAAAAGGAGAAAGTTTGAAATCTTTCCTGATGTTGGGAGTTGTAATTGGACTTCTTAAACTACACTGGTAGACATTTTTGATTTGTATCGGTGCAGTGTATAAAGATCGGATAACTTGGTTTGGTCTTCAGCAGAGAGTTCTAAAAACTCCGCCCCCATAAGGTATTTATGGACACCTACTTCCTCTTTTCTAATCACCTTGATTTTGGCATTGATTTCTTGGTGAGAATCTGATTCACGAAGTTTGACATCAAAGGATTCGTTTAAAGTAATATCGTCTTCCGTATCAAAAGCAATTCCTGTTACCGAAATATTCTTTGAAATGGTTTTGAGAGTTTTATCTGGCATAATAAAAAGTAGTTCTAAGTTGGCATCAAAACGTAAACTACTTCGTTTTTCATTACTATAAGCAACAATTTGGTTTTTACCAGAATACTTCGCCGTATACAAAGCACGGTCAGCAAGATCATACATATCTTCACAAGTTTTTACTTTTTCAGGATAAGATACAATCCCGCCACTAAGAGTAACAGATTTTCCACTCAGTTGGATGGTTCGGCAAGCTTCTAAAAGTTTTTCTGATGCGATCATGGCTTGTTCTTCGTTGGTTTGCGGAAAAATGACAGCAAATTCTTCACCACCAATCCGGCAAGCGGTGTCTTCCATCCGTAAACAGGATGTGATTTGTTTGGCAACCTTTGTGAGAATTTCATCACCAGTGGTATGACCATAGGTATCATTGATTTTTTTGAAATCGTCAATGTCTATGATGAGAAGTGTAAGATTCTGGTTGTATCTTGTGGATTGTTTAAATTCGCGAACAAGTGCAGTTTCGAAATGCCTTCGGTTATACAATCTAGTGAGCTCATCAACTAATATCAGTTTTTCGGTATCAGCAAAGAGTTTCATATCGATGATTTTAGGATTTTTGATTTTTGGATTGATGTTTGTGAAATAATCAATTAGTGCAACACTGAATCCAACCTGACGCCCCATACAATGGGAAAGTTTGTTTTTGTTTTCTACGATTTCTTTCCAAATGGATTCGGATTCATTTTCGCAGATATCTAAAGATGTGAGTACTTTTAAAATTGCCGAATAGATTTGGGAATCTTCTAAATGATGGATTTGGCTTTCCTGAATTTTTTGGAGTAAGTTTTCCGCATGGTTCGGATTCTCCTCTAAAATTCCCATAATAGTATCTTCGATTCTTTGTCCGGGGTGCCCGGATGGATTCGGATTTAACATGGTAAGCGAAGGTTTATCAATTTATTTCCCACGATTTCCCAAAATTCTAGACAAGGCAGAAGTTGTAAAGACAGGTTTTATTCCTAAAACATAACTATGTTCAGAGTAGAGGGAAATCCCTTATGTTGCCGTTAGGTGTTTGGACTGCATATGGATGGCACTGATCTCTTCATACAGGAGTTGGACGGAGTCGGCAAGTTTCTGCGTCGTTTCATCAATGACAGTGACCGCATGGTTAATTTCTTTACTACCGGACATTTGTTCCTGCGCAATCACCCCAATTTGTTCAGACAATACATGGAGTTCCGAAAAAGTGACTCTGAGTTTGGCGTTCAAATCTTCTTGTTCGGTGACGTGGCCTTCCAAACTCAAAATTTCGCTCTCGATTCGGAGTAATTCCTGGTTTTGGCTTTCGACTTGGGTTTTCACTTCTTTGGAATATCGGGTTCCTTCGTTGATTTTGAGCCCGGCCTCTTTTACGATTTTGGCAATGGTTCCCGCATTGGATTGAGAACGTTCTGCAAGTTTTGCCACTTCTTGAGCGACAACAGCAAATCCACGTCCATGTTCTCCAGCCCTAGCTGCTTCAATTGAGGCATTTAACGCAAGTAAGTTGGTTTGATCCGCAATTTCTGACATCATCTGGTTAATTTCTTCCACTTTGGAAAAGGCTTGGTTGAGCTCTGAATAGATGCTATTGAGTTCTTCAGAAGATATTTTTACTTTTTTACTAAAATCGGCAGAAAGACTTACGTCTTTTGCAATTTGAGTCGTTTTTGTTTTTACACTTACACTGATATTTTGTAGAGATAAAAAGTTTTGGTCAACAATTTTGACTCTAGCTACTTGATCTTCGACCAAATTGGCCGAACTGATTGCGGAAGAAGAAAGTTCTTCCACAGAAGCTGAGATTTCTTCTACAGAGGCGGCTTGGTTTTGGGATTGGTTGTGGAGTTCATCCGACATCGATTGTAAAGTTTCCACAGAAGTTGCCAATGTATTTGCTGACTTTTCCATTTGATTGGATTTTTCAGTAATAAAGTTTTGTTTTTCCATTGTTTCTTTTAATTTTGTTTTTAAGTCAGATTGCATTTCTCGCATTAGAGCTACTACATAACGCAAACTAAAAATAACGCCGAAGTAAAAAATGACTTTTTGGACTTCTGTTGCGATTATGATGTGATTTGCTCGCAACATTTCTGGATAAGGTCTTGCTACGAGCGCAGAACCAAGTTTTGCTGAAAAATAAATCCCACCTAAATAGAGAAAGGTGGAAATAATTCCCACTATCATTACAAGTTTAGATTCGAAGAGAAAACTAGAATAAATTGCAATGAAAACAAAGATTATGTAAAAAATACCGGCGTTTACTGTATTACTCGCATCACCTTTTGTATAATTATTATAAACATCCAAGTAGAAAAAACTAACTAAAATTAACAAATCAATGAAGATAATAGTGAATGCCCATGCTCTAGTGATCTCTTTTCCTTTTCGTAAAAAATGTCCTGGAATGACGCCATTGAGTAAAAATATAAGTGAACCAATGAAATTAGGAATAAAACTTTTTGTGGCGAAGTTGGCAGCAACTCCTAAAAGAAACACCGCACTCAATCCGTACTTTGTGTACACAATCAATGAGATTCCTTTGCGAAAGAGAGTTCTTTCAAATTGACTGATTTCGTTTGTTTCTGCGGACATTTCCTAGTCTCCTCAAGGTAAGGCCTTCTTGTTGGTATTACTTTTTAACCAACTACCGGCCAGTTATACTGTAACTGAATGCACACAATCTATGACGATAAAATTTCTATATTTCTAATCGATCTAGAATTATCCTAATTGCCTCTTTGCTATTTTCAGTCGATGTTCGATTCTAATTTAGAAAGAGATTGAGTTTCAATTGGCGTATGAATTGTCCTTTCTGATGAATGTACATTTCTATGCTTAACGAATGAAGAAGCCAACCATAAGTATTAACAGAAAGTCTATTTTTCTCGTGTAGACCGAGCAGTATTCTAAAGTTATCCGGATACTCAGGAACTTTTTGAAAAATTGATTGGATAGGAAAAGAGGGAAAAAATTGGTAAATAGAGTTTATATTTGAACTTTGTATTTTAGGAAAACATAATAAAATACCACCTAATTGATGTATATCTAATTTATAGCTTGCGTTAGATTAGGAAAACCGAAGATTCTGATACCGTGGCATTCCGAATACTTAGTTTGGCAATTTCTTTCTTTTTTGTCCTTATATCATGCGGACAACCGGAAATAGCAAACCCCTGCGATTTGAATTCCAAAGCCTTTTTCAGAAATTTAATACTAAAAAACTTTGCCGGTGACTCTTCCGCATACTGCAAAGTGGATTTATCCTTTTCATTGAGTGGAACCATTTTTGGCCTTACTACCTCGGGAATGGTGTTGAAGACCATTACAGGAACAGAAGTTTCCATTCCGGCAGGTTCTACTCGATTCTCTATTCCCATCTCACTTGGAGTTGGTGCTAGGTATACTCTTTCCATTTCATCCCAACCTGAAACTATTGTTTGTTTGGTCCATACGGGCTGGGAAGGGGTGGTTCCCAACGGAATTTCGGACATCAAAATCGTTTGTCACTCAACAGTCGCTAAGCGAGTCTACGGCCAATCTGGTTCATTTATTTCGAATGGCTTTGGATTAAGTGCAGATTTTCTCTATACACCATACCAAGCGTTAGCTGACGGTAATGGACTTTTTGTCTCGGATTTTGGGAACAACCGAGTTTTGTATTATCCTGGTACTGGTACAACCGCCTCTTTTGTTTATGGCCAATTAGATTTTTCCTCTGCACTGGTAGGAACTTCTACTACGGAAATCAATCGACCTCGTGGATTAATAAAAGATAAGCAGGGATTGTATATCACTGATGCAAATAACAATCGAGCTTTATATTTTGAAGGAACTAATAGTTTTTCCACTCGTGTGTATGGACAACTCGATTTTGTTTCAGCAGCACCCAACCAAGGAGGGGCCACCGCTTCTAATACTTTGGCTACTCCCTATGGGATGACCAGAGACGCCAATGGCTTATACATTGTAGATCAGGGAAACAATCGTGTTTTGTATTATAATGACGGAAGTATCCTTCCCACCCGAGTGTATGGGCAGAATGATTTTCTGTCCAACAACACTGGATCAACAGCGACATCATTAGTTTCTCCAGAAGGAGTTTCCGTCAGTTCCGAAGGAGTTTATATTGCTGATACAGGAAACAATCGTGTTTTATTTTATTTGGGAACTAGCACCATTGCTACGAGAGTCTATGGGCAACCGGACTTTGTTTCTAACGTAGCTAACAATGGAACGATTGGATCCGGTACACTAAATTCGCCGAAGGCCGTTCTCGCTTTTGGGGGAGATCTCTGGATTGTAGATAGTTTTAACAATAGAGTGCTTTTGTTTTCTGGAACCAGTACTACCGCTTCAAAAGTTTTCGGTCAAAATGGAAGTTTTGTCAGTTCAACTTCCAATGCTACTGCCACTACTTTTTTCCAACCGCAAGGGATTTCGGTTGATCAAGATGGTATCTATATTGTAGACACTGATAACAATCGTGTGCTTGTGTTTTAAAAACTAAAAATTTATAAAAAGTATTACTCCTATTAGCCAAAGGATTCGAACTACATTAAAGAAATTATGGGGTTTTAAGGTTTAACAATGACAAATCAAATAGATAAAAAGGAATTCGCTTTTGAAACTGTAGTAGGTTTAAAAGTTTCTAATGATGAACTCTACACTAATTATAGAAAAGCAATGACTCCTCTCTTACTCAAGTATGAGGGTGGATTTCGATACGACTTTAAAATTCAAGAAACATTAATCAGCGAAGATCCCAGACCGATCAATCGGTTGTTTTTAATTTTTTTTAAAAATAAAGAACTTAAGGATCTTTTTTTTAGAGACCCAGAGTATTTAAAAATTAGAGAAACGTTTTTTATTCCATCGGTTGAATCAACAACGATCCTCTCTGAGTACGAAAGATATCAATAAATCAAATTACGATCGTATCCTGGGTGTATCCTATTTTTCCCCAGGTAGAATCTCCTCTAAGGCCATCAATTCTAAAATCTTTCCCCCACGTTCATTCAAATGAATGGCATCTGTTAAATAATAGTATCCGTTCGATTCTCCAAGATCATCCCAAGTGGCTGTGGTAGAATAGTATTTCAAAATGGTCCAATACATTCCCCAAGTGCTTTGGATATAGGGTTTACGAATTTTGATATTGGAGGTTTCAAGTCCCTTCGACAAGGTTTCGTGTAACGGTTTGTAGATGGCTTTCTCTTTTGTGACCACTTCCTTGGTCAGCTCTGCAAATCGTTTGGATCTTTGGAAAGGAATCGATTCTGGATCTTCTCCTAATACGGGAGGTGAAAAAACAATGAGTTTGGCTTTGGTATCTTTTTTTATGGTTTGGATGACTTTTGTTAAATTTGTCACAAAACTTTCTTCTGTGACAGGTTCTTTTAATTTCCAAAGGTTCGCATAACGATTGTACTCATCAGGGGAAAGGGTGGCTTTTAAATCGTTTGTTCCAATGAGAAGAAATACGATATCGGGTTTTAATTCTTTTAGAGGGTCCAATTGTTCTAATATCTGTACCGTTAGGCGGCTGTTGATCCCTTCGTTAATCACCTGATAGTTTACGAGGTTTGGGTGTTTTGCAATGGCAGCTACATAATCATAACTCACTCGGCCATGAGTGATACTATCACCCAAAAAGACAATTTTTGGACTCTTTGTTGATTTGGTTTCTAAAGCAGACTTTAGATTGTTCGAAGGAACCTTTGTTGCTTGAAAGATGACACAAGATTGAAAGAGGAAAAAACTAAGGATCCAAAGATGAGAAAGTGGTTTCATGTCATTGATCCTAACAAAATAGAGAAAAGGAAAAAGCAAAAATTGGAACCCGCATAAAAAAACCTTGTTTATTTTCGGTATCAGTTTTGTAGTTCTCTGACTTTTGCAAAGCGAATCCTCTATTTTATTTCTTTAAAGTTCTCAAATACCTTTCTAACCCAGGCCTTAAGTCATGGAACTGAGGTTTTTCATGTTTGAGTAACAACCGAAAGTAAAGTGTTCCGTAAAGGATATCCATACAAACATCGATCTCCCCATCGGAGAGTGGTTGGATTTGTTTTGTATTGATCGCATGATAGAAAAATTGTTTTGCAGCCTGCCTTCTCGGAAGTAAATAGTTCTCTAAAATTGATTCTGATAACTCCCCATCTTGTTGTCCTGCTCCTATAAGTGTTGAAATCACACGTCCAAATTTACCAGAGAATACACCAGAGAGTGCTTCCATCTGATCAAGTAGAGCTTTTTCAAAAGCAACTTCTTTTGGAAATTCTAAATAGGGCGAAATCATGTGGGTGACAGTGCTCATAGCAAGATGGGCTTTGTTTGGCCAACGCCTGTAAATGGTAGTTTTTGCGACGCCGGTTTCCGAGACGATATCATCAATGGAAAATCCATGGTAACCCTTCTTTGCCAACATCTCATACGTAGTTTTTAAGACCAAAGGTTCCAAATCTTCGGATCTGGGACGGCCAGCAGTTTTTTGTGCCACTTTCTTTTTTACAGCCATAAGTCAAAATATTTTAAAAAAATCTTGACTGTCAACACTATTTCGATACGGATGGTATCGAATAACGATACTGACGGTATCGGAATTCTAGGAGAAATTTATGAAACCAATTTTGGTATTAGCTACATTGTTGTTCGGAAGTGTTGGATTGTTCGCAAAATCAGCATCTCCTTCGGGTGAAAAGGTATTGGAAACTTTTTTCAGCGAATTTGGAAAAGGAAATGCGGCGGGTGTATTGAATTGTTTCCATCCACAAACAACAATTACGGCTGTTCGAAATGAAAATCGTTCCGAAAACCAATTGTATGGAACCTATACAGGTATTTCCGGAGCTGAAGAGTTTTTGACAAACATGGGAACCCAACTGGATACCAAAAAATTCCAAGTCGATCAAATTGTAGGAAAAAAAGATTGGGTGTTTGCTAGTGGAAGTTTTTTACATATTTTGAAACAAACCGGCAAACCCTTTGAAAGTGAATGGGCCCTAAAAGTGCAAATCAAAGATGGTAAAATTCTTTCTTATCATTTTTATGAAGACAGTGCCTCTTTTGTGGCGGCCTCTAAAAAATAAATATTTCTGCGTTTGATCCACTGTTTTTAGTTCTAACCAACTTCGGGAAAAGTTAGAATCCATTAGTAAATGGGAATGTAGATATCCGTTACACGTTTATCCGCCTGTTTTTCTAGTGGATTCAAATAACTTTCCCAAGGTGGTTGGTTTTTTATTTTCCAAGGTGTGGTTTTGAAATAATCATTCAAAATCCAATTATAGATATTTGGTAAGTTATGGTAATTCCCTTGGTAGCGAATCTGTAAATACTTTCCAGCAGGAATGGTCTGGATTCCAAATCCTTCTGGCAGTGGTTTCTGTAAGTGCCCAAAAGTAATTCCTAAATCAAATCGTATTTTTCCTTTAGGTGAAATTTCTGGATCATCTTGACTAATTCCAATCCACTTGTGGTTCGAGTATAAAGAATTCCAATTCCGAATTAAAGATTGAATCGAAATGACTTCTTTACTCTCAGGAAGAGGACCAGGAAGTTCTTCGTAACTTCCTATATGACGGACATAGGCAATCGTAAAGGAAGATATAGTTTTTGTTTGGAAACCAAATTTGGAAAGACCACCTGGGAAAGTTTGGTTTTCTTTTGTGGAAAAGATTTTTTTCTTTTGATATTTTTTGCGAAACTCTGAAGGAGTGGAACCAATTACGCGTTTGAAGGCTTTCGAAAAAGCTTCATGAGATAAAAAACCTGCCTCTAGAGCAATTTCCAGAATGGGAAAGTTTGTGATTTTTAATTCGTAAGCTGCCTTTTCTAAGCGTAACCTGCGAATGTATTCCTTAACATTTTCCCCTTGTATGGATTTAAACAAACGATGGAAATGCCAGTCACTATATCCGGTAAAAAAAGCAATTTGGTTTAAGCCAATAGTATCCTCTAGTTTTTTTTCCATTTTGTTCCAAACGGGATAGAGGTTGGGTGTCTGTGACAATTGAGAAACCTTTCTTTTTAGAAGAAAGATAAGAAAGGATCCTCAATTTGTCTTCTCTATTTTAATTAGAATTTCGTTCTTGAACGATATCAATTCCAATTCCGTTGGGATCCACTAACGTAAAATGGACATCACCCCATTCCTCGGTAGTGAGAGGTAGATCGATGGGCGCCTTGTTTTGTTTCATAGTTTCAAATTCTTTTTTTACGTCACTGGATTCGAAGATAAACCAAATTCCTTTTCCCTGGTAAGAATTTTGGAAGTAAGGTTTCCTCACCTGTTGTTGGTTAGGTTTCATAATTGCCAATTCCATTTCTGGCCGATTTGGTAAACATAACAAAACAAACCAATCTGATTCAAATTTTGTTTGTAAGCCTAACCATTTTTCATAAAAGACTTTTGTTTCGCTTAATTTCTCAGTGATGATTCCCGTTTGGATTTGTTGGAACGCCATAGTTTCTCCTTGTGATCCTTCTATTATACAAGGGACCAAAATCTGTCCTGGATCATTTTTGCTATTTTGTTTGGGGCGCATCGCTTAAGCGACCGGGCTCTTCGCTCCAATCTTTGCATCGCAAAGGATTTCCACTTCGATCCCTTGCGCATTCTGGATTCCGAAATGAATCTGTTTTAAGATGATTTCTTTTGTAGAAAAGGAGAAGAGAAAAGTAGGGAAGAAGTTTGACTGGTTTGTAAAAACCGTTACAATGGAATCTGGTTTTTTTTGCCAACAAGGGAGAGTAAACTTTGAAAACTAATAAAATACTAAGGCTCATAAAGTTCGGTTTTCTTTGGTTCTTTGGAATTTCTTTTTCCATTTTGTTTTGGGGATGCAGTGGGGTACAGACTTCCTATCGATCGAAAGTGGATAGAGAGTTTTCATACCAACCTTTGGTTTCTGGGGGAATCATCACTGCAGCGGACATTCGTCAGATGCCACCTCCTGTTCGGAAGTATCTCCAATTTACAGGTGTTATTGGCAAACCACAGTTACAAAATATGCGAATTGTTTTTGAAGAGTTAATGTACAAAGGTCCAGAAGCAAAACCGATGGACTCTTCCTCCGAACAGTATAATTTTTTCAAACGGCCAGCGCGTCATTTTTTTATGAAAGCGAGTATGATGGGGATTCCTTTCCGTGTCCTGCATTCGTATGCTGAGGAAAAAGCCACTATGTTGGTTCGTGTAGCCTCTCTTTTTGATGCGGTAAATTTGGATGGGGAAGAACTGGCTATGGCAGAAACTGTGACCGTTTTAAATGATATTTGTTTGTTTGCACCCGCCGCCCTCCTTGATAAAAAAATCACTTGGAAACTTATTGATTCTTTGTCGGCCAAGGTGTTCTTTCAAAACGGAAAATACAAAGTGTCCGCCATTCTCTACTTTAATGAGAAGGGCGAACTTGTGCAGTTTGTATCGAACGATCGTTCTGCCTTGCAGGATGATGGAAGTTTACGAAAAGCCCGTTGGTCCACGCCCATCAGGGACTATAAAGAGTTTAACGGGATTAAGGTGCCAACTTACGGAGAAGCCATTTGGAATTACCCAGAAGGAGATTATATCTATGGAAAATTTTTCTTAAAAACCATAGATTATAACCTACCAAGTTATCAGAATGACTAAGATGATTTACAAAACCAACGGTCAAGGATCACAGGGAAAGTTTTGATTAAATCATTTTTGTTCTATTTTAATACACTTTCTTCCTAAAATTCGTGCCGTACGTTCTTCCTTGGAACAACTGTATCCAGATTGTTCCGAACGAACTAACAAAGAGGCGAATAGATTTTTTTCATCTTTGTTGCTATTCGTTTCTTTCCCAATAGTTAAAATTGTAAATTCATTTGGAGTAGTTTTTTTGAGGTTCTCTGAAAAATAATCTAATAAATTATCCCTTCGAACACAAATTACTCTTTTATCTACTAACTCTAAACCAAAACCCCCAGAGATTAATTCGTTTGTAGTGACAATCAGGGAAGAATCGAATTGGGCTAATTCTTTACGTAGTTTCTTAAGTTCAATACTAGAAAAATAAAAAATAGCGATGATTAAGAAAGAAAATAAAAACATCCATGTATAAATGGAATACAATACCCATTTGTTTTTTTTCAACTCGTTCATTTGTTCATTTAGAATGAATGTGAGGGGAAAAACGGTTACTACAAAATATCTGCCAGTCAAAGTGATTCCATCGTTCGGTGAGGTGATACCGGCAATCAGCAGATAGAGTATAACTATTGAAAGGTGGAATAGAAGTTTTGGGTTCTGGAGAACTTGGTTTTTCCGTAATTTTATAATTGCATATATAAAAATGGGACTTTGGAGAAAAAAACCTAAAGACCAACCGTTTGGTCTCGGATAAGTAAATGCCATAGAGAGAAAAATTTTGATTTGATCATAAAATGTTTTATTTGTATGTCCAAAATTTGTCAGGTGTCTTGTTCCTAAAGGGTGAGAGTAACTGTATGTATTCCAAAGAAAGAATAGAGATAAAATTATAACAAATGGGAGATACCGAATTGGGTGAAGGGTTTTAAGGATCGGCTCCTTTTTTATAAAAACATGGATCAATGCGATCGTACATTGGATGGCAAAAAAGAATAGAACACCTTCTAACCTAAACCAGATGGACAATCCAAGAAAAAGATTCCCGAGGAGCCAATCTTCTTTTTTGTTCGTTAAAAATGCTTTAAAGAGAAAACTGTATCCATAACCTGTTAGGATGATAAATGGACCATTTTCGGAAAAATCAACTAACAAAGGAAAGACCACTGTCCCTAAAGAAACAATGATAAGAGTAGGTATTTGAATCGAGTTTTTGGTAAGTAGTTTTAAATAAGCGATAAGGAATAAAATATTAAAATAGGGGAGAAGGGGAAAAGGTAAAAAACCAAACAAAGAGTAAAGGGATGTAAGTGCGATTGGATATTGTCCAATCAATCGATTGTTATTTAAGAAAACAAATCCTTCGTTGAGGGGACTTAAAAGAAACTGTGGATCCATGTCCTTTGCGGGATAAAGAATTCCTTCGGTAGACCAACCTTGTTTCCAGAGTGATATGGTTTGGATCATTTTTACTAAAGGATCCGAAAGAAAGTAACTATCGACTCGTATCAACAACTGTATCAGCAGTAAAAAAAGAGAAATGGATATGGTGATGATTGCAGTTTTCCCAGGTCTTTTGAACATTTTTCTTTTATTTTGGAATTTTCTTCAGTTGGCAAATAGAAAACTGTATGGGGAGATAAACATCTAAAACTAAAATCACTGCTTTTAATTTGTGGAGATAATCTTTAAAATCAAAGATAGTTTTAGGATTTATGATTTCTTAAATTTCCGAGAGGATCTGAGAGTTTATATTGAGAAAAAAATGAGTGAGTTTCTTTGTCGTTTCAAATTGCACCAGTTTGGTGGTAGCGGTATCTGCTGGCTCGAACCGTTCCCTTGGAACGATAGTTTCCCGCGCCAGGGATCCGGAGGGCGTTAGGTCCGAAGGACGGGAGCGAAAAGCGCACCCCGGAGGAGCCCGGTCCTTTTTGGATTCGATTTATGCCTGAAAAGAATGGGAGGCGCCCAAACCTACCTTTTCAGAACTTAAGAATTCCTTTCCCCTTGACAATCTGCCCAAATTCCAAATTCTGACAGGGAAGCTTGACAAAGGTGCTTTTGGATGAACAAAACCCAAATCGGGAACCTACTTTTGGTGCTTTTTTTGGGACTGATGGCGGGAGCTGTGGCGGGAGTGGTCCTTGACCGACTTCTTGGCACAACGTATCTCTCTCGGTATTTGTTCGAATCACCAGTATCTCTCGAGCTTTACATAATTAAAGTCGAGTTCCAGCTAACCCCTGCAAGTATCGTTGGTCTTGTAGCGTCTGGATATCTCGCACTAAAAAAGGGGTAACTATGTCAGTAATTTCCATGAAAAGTCTGCTAGAAGCAGGCGTACATTTCGGTCACCAAACACGTCGTTGGAATCCAAAAATGAGCCCGTATGTTTATACGGCTCGTAACGGAATCCACATCATTGACCTCCAAAAAACAGTTCAAAAAACTAAAGAAGCTTACGATGCTTTGAAAAAACTTACCGGTCAAGGTAAGAAGGTTCTTTTCGTAGGAACTAAAAAACAAGCTCGTGGCGCGATTGAAAGAGCAGCACAAGCGTGCAGTATGTACTACGTATCTAACCGTTGGTTAGGTGGTCTTCTTACTAACTGGAATACAGTGAAGAAGTCAATTGCTCGTTTGAAAAGACTTGAGCAAATGGAAGAGAACAACTCTTTCGAACAAGAAGCTAGAACTAAAAAAGAAGCACTATCTCTCAAACGTGAGTTAGAAAAACTTCGCCAAACACTTGGTGGAATTAAAGATATGGCTGTTGTTCCAGAAATTCTTTTTGTAATCGATCCTAAAAAAGAAGAAATCGCAGTCAGTGAAGCAAAAAAACTTGGTTTGAAAGTGTTCGCAGTGATTGATACTAACTGTGATCCAGAACCAATCGATTACCCAATTCCAGGTAACGATGATGCGATTCGTGCGATTTCTTTATTCCTTGATACTATGGCAAATGCTGTACTTGAAGGAACAGGTGGAGAAGTCATTCAAACTAATTTTGCTGAAGATATGGACGCAGAACAACTTGCTCTTGAATACCAAGGTGAGTATGATGAGTCCGGAAAATTCATTATGGACGATGAACTTCCTCCAGTAGCAAAAGATATTCCTTTAGATCCAGAAGCGGCGAAAAAAGCTGCAGAAGCGGCGGCGGCAACAGCAACTACTGAAGCGCCAGAAGTAAAACCGACTACAGAGGTGAAAGAGTAATGGCAGTTAGCTCCGAACAAATTAAAGATCTCCGCGAACGTACAGGCGCGGGGATGATGGATTGCAAAAAAGCCCTCGAAGAAAACGGTGGCGACATTGATAAATCAGTCACTTATTTGAGAGAGAAAGGTTTGGCAAAAGCGGCGAAACGCGCTGGTCGTGAGACAGGTGAAGGTAAAGTCATCGCTTACATCCACGGAACAGGAAAAACAGGAGTTCTTGTAGAGCTTAACTGTGAAACTGACTTCGTTGCCAACAATGAAGCGTTTGAAGCTCTTGGAAAAGAAATTGCTCTTCAAATCACTGCGATGAATCCACTTTATGTAAGTGAAGAATCCATTCCTAAGTCAGAAATTGACAGTGAGATGAGTGTTCAAAAAGCCCTTCTCGAACAAGAAGGCAAAAAACCGGAACAAATCGAAAAGATCCTTCCTGGTAAAATGAAAAAATACTTTGAAGAGATTTGTCTCATCCACCAAAAATCGATTCGTGACAACTCCAAAACCATCAATGACCTTCTTCAAGAAGCCATTGCGAAATTTGGAGAGAACATTACTGTTGGTAGGTTCTCGAGGTTCCAAGTAGGTGGGAACTAGTCCGCGTTTCAAAAGAATTCTAATCAAACTCTCCGGCGAGGCTCTTGCCGGTGAGGGTGAACTTGGTATTGATACCAATAAAACATTTTCACTTGCCGGCCAAATTAAGGAAGTTCATGACTTAGGTCTTGAAGTTGCTGTAGTTGTTGGTGGTGGAAATATGATCCGTGGCGAAACTTTAGCAAAGTCTGGAATGGACCGAGCGACAGCAGACTACATGGGAATGCTTGGCACCATTATGAATGGTCTCGCCTTGCAAGATGCATGTGAAAAACAAGGGATGTTTACCCGGGTTCTTTCTGCCATCGAAATGAAATCTGTTGCAGAGCCTTATATTCGTAGACGTGCGGTTCGCCATTTAGAAAAAAATCGTGTTATCATATTTGCTGGTGGGACAGGAAATCCGTATTTTACAACGGATACTACTGCTTCGCTTCGGGCTGTGGAAGTTGGGTGTGAAGTCATCCTCAAGGCCACAAAAGTGGACGGTGTGTACACTGCGGATCCAAAAAAAGACCCAGATGCAAAACGTTACTTACAGGTTTCTTTTATGGAGTCCATCAAACACCGGTTAAAGGTGATGGATTCAACTGCTCTTAGTCTCTGTATGGACAATAATATGCCCATTATTGTGTTTGATATCTTTAAGGCGGGAAATTTAAGGAAACTGATCGATGGGGAGACTATCGGTACATTAATCTCCAATTCAGAGGAAGTGATTCTAGATGGTAGATGAAATTATAAAATCAATGCAGTCCAAAATGGACAAAACTGTTGATGCTTTGAAAAAAGACTTCGGTACAATTCGTACGGGAAAAGCAAATCCAATGATGGTGGAAGATGTGAGAGTGGACTACTACGGATCACTTACTCCCTTAAACCAACTTGGTAAAATTGCCTGCCCAGAACCACGTGTGATTCTCATCACTCCTTTTGAAAAAGGAATGTTGAAAGACATCGAAAAAGCAATTTTTGCAGCAAGTCTTGGCCTTACTCCCAACAACGATGGTTCTAGTATTCGTATTAATATCCCTGAACTAACAGGGGAAAGACGAAAGGAACTCGCGAAAGTTGTAAAACAAAAAGGCGAAGAAAAAAAAGTAGCCATTCGTAACATCCGTCGTGATGCTAACGATGAATTAAAAAAACACCAGGCAGAAATGTCCCAAGATGAAGTGAAAGGCCACCAAGATAAGATTCAAAAAATTACAGATTCTTATATTGCTAAATTGGGAGAATTGGAAAAGGAAAAAGAAAAAGAGATCACTACTCTTTAATTTCCTATGAAGTTCAAAACGATCCCTGCGCACATTGCTGTCATCATGGACGGAAATGGAAGGTGGGCCGAAAGCCAGGGGAAAAAAAGAACCGAAGGCCATAGAGAAGGGGCGAACGCAATCGATCGCCTTTTGGATGTGGCTTTGGAATACAAAATCCCCAACATCTCTCTTTATGCATTCTCCACAGAAAACTGGAAACGCCCCATCACTGAAATCCAAGCCATCTTTGGTTTGTTAGTTGAATTCATTGAGACTCGACTCGACACCATCCATACAAAGGGGATTCGCATTCATCACAGTGGCGCGAGAAACAAACTTTCTAAAACTGTTTTAAGTAAAATTGACCATGCTATGGCGGTCACAAAGAAGAACAAAAAACTCACTGCCAACTTTTGTCTGAACTATGGTGGGCACGAAGAGATTTTGAGTAACTTTTCTCGGATTATGGCAGTGCGGAAATCCAAAAAAGAAACCTTGGACAAACCCATAAGCCCTAAAGAATTTGAAAAATATTTGTATACATCCCCTTTACCACCCGTAGATTTATTGATCAGAACTGCGGGAGAACAAAGGATTTCCAATTTCCTTTTATGGCAGAGTGCGTATGCTGAAATGTATTTTACAAATACACTTTGGCCGGACTTTGGAAGAACCTCTTTGGAGGAAGCCCTTCTATTTTTTGATTCCCGAAAACGTAAATTTGGTGGTTTGTTATGAGTGAGACAACACTCCGTATTCTTTCTGCAATTGTATTAACATTTGTATATGTGTTTATGATCTTCCATAGTTCTTGGTATTACCTTGAGTTCTTTTTGTTCGGTTGCACCTTAATTTATTTGGGTTTAAAAGAACTTTATGGATTTTGCAAAAGAGAAGATTCCAAACCTTTTTTTGGCACAGGCCTTCTTTTTTCGATTTTAATTTTTGCTGTATATTACATCCAATTTTTAGGTATGCAGTTCGAGGTGACTCCTCCTGCGTATATACTTGAAATATCAAAAATTCTGAGAGAAAGTTTCCATCCCGTTCCTTTTTTACTCATATCCCTTTCACTTATACTTTGGATTTTACAAATCCTTAAACGACCGTTAGATGGTGCGCTCTTTTCTGTGGGAGCAACTATGTTGGGTCCCGTTTATTTAGCCATTCCTATGGGTCATTTTTTACTCCTCCTCGCATTTCCTTTTGGAGCCTATTATATCTTTTTAGTATCTGTGATTACTTTTATGAGCGATGCGGGTGCTTATTTCGGTGGTCGTTGGTTTGGCAAACACCCTGCTGGGCTTAAGATCTCTCCTAAAAAAACTTGGGAAGGGTATGTCACTGGAAATATTACAGCTGTTGTAGGTGTACAAATTCTCAATGTAACTTGGGAACACTTTAGTGGTGTGAAATTACCCATTGGAGTTTTTGAATCGATCCTTCTTGCTTTTGTAGTATCTGTGATTTCCGTTATGGGGGATTTAGCTGAGTCTGCAATGAAAAGAGATGCCAAAATCAAAGACTCTGGGAATCTAATTCCAGGTCATGGCGGGGTTCTCGATTTAGCAGATGCTCTTCTTTTTACCGTTCCAGTGATTTACTATTACTTTCTATTTAAGGGAATCCTCGGATACCCGGTCTGATTCTATCCCGAGAACGGTCTAACAGTTACATGGTTGGAGTATCTGTATTAGGAATTTCTGGTTCTGTTGGTTCTTCTACTGTGAAGGTCCTCCGGCAATTTAGAGATTCCTTTTCTTTACGTAGTTTTTCGGTTCATTCGAACTTGGAACTTGCCAAATCACTGATCGAGGAATTTTCACCGGAAGTGGTGTCTATCACCGATTCTAAGTTAGAGGGAAAGTTTGGATCAAAATACAAAACCACTACCATTCTCTATGGGGAAGATTCTCTTTCTGATTTAGTGCAATTGGCCACTGTGGATGTTGTTGTCACAGCAGTCGTTGGAGCACGCGGGGTGAAACCTACTATTGCGGCCATCGAAGCTGGTAAAAAAATTGCCATTGCTAATAAAGAAACTCTCGTTACCTTTGGACCACTGATCAATCGTTTGGTGGCAAAACATGGAACGCTGATGGTTCCTGTAGATTCCGAACACAATGCACTCTTTCAGTTGATTGAAAGAGAAAAAAGATCCAATATACGTGCAATCACACTCACGGCTTCGGGAGGAAGTTTTCGCACTCTTCCGATTGAAGAACTAGAGCACGTGTCCGTAAAACAGGCATTAAACCATCCTACTTGGTCTATGGGCCCCAAAATCACTGTAGACTCGGCAGGTCTTATCAATAAGGGCCTGGAAGTGATAGAGGCACACTTTTTATTTGGATTTTCTTATGATGAAATTGAAGTGGTGATCCACCCGCAATCTTTGACTCACGGAATCATTGAAACTCTTGACGGGGCTTGTTTGCAATACACAAGCCATCCCGATATGATTTATCCTATTGCTCATTCTTTATTCTATCCAACACCCACACCGAAAATGCTTATTGAAAGAAAACCTTCCACTTGGAAAACATTAGAATTTTTTCCGCCGGATCTAGGTCGGTATCCAGGTCTTACGCTTGCCTACCAAGCAGGGAGGGCAGGGGGTGTCTCACCTTCTGTATTCAATGCAGCCAATGAAGAGGCTGTGGCTTTATTTTTAGAAGAAAGGATTTCCTTTACCGCCATTCCTAAGTTAATCGAATCGGCATTAAACAAAATCTCCAATTCCTTCCCTGATGATTTGGAAGGATACTTAGAAAAAGATAGAGAAACTCGTAGTTATATTCAGAAAGAATTTGTTAGAGGGGGAGTGACTATATGATAGTAATGATACTCGGCGCCGTATTCATGTTAGCGGTTTCTATTTTTATCCATGAACTGGGGCACCTCTTATGTGGAAAATTAGTCGGAGTGGAAGCTCGGATTTTTTCGTTAGGTTATGGAAAAGGGATTTGGAAAAAAAGAATTGGAAAAACCATTTACCAAATCACAGCCATCCCGATTGGTGGGTATGTTCTTTTCCGTGGGGATGACTACAGCAGAAACAAAAAACCAAGGCAAGGCGATTTACTTTCTACACCACCGCTTCGGCGAATGATTCCAGTGCTCGGAGGTCCTTTCGCTAATTTAGTGTTAGGTTTTATTTTATTATTTATTCTGGAATTATCGGGAGACAGTCCTTCTTCCAATCGTATCTTTATTGAAGATGCTAATAAAGTTTCAAGTCCTGCTTACTCAGCAGGGCTTCGGACAGGCGACCAAATTATTTCTATCAACGGAAAAAAAACGGAAAGCTTCGAAGATATTTTTACCAATGTGAGTTTGACTTCTGGGGATCCCGTGGAAGTCAGCTATAAACGAGAGGATGAAACTAAAACCGTACAGATTGTCCCAAATTTATATTCTGCTGGCGGACATCCCACAATTGGAGTGATGCCTTATGGCGAAAGACGCGTTGTGGCTACTTTTACCTACGGGGAACAAATCAGTCATTTTATAGCGAACTTACTCGATCGTGATGATAAATCTTCTGTTTACTTCCAAGAAAAAATAGAGGAACGAAAGGATGAGATTCCAGAAGAACTCCTGAAACAAAGAGAGGTTGCGGAAAGAGAAAAATCATTACGCAGGCGAGCTCTCTCTTTTTTAAAAGACGGGGATATGATTTTACAAGTGGCTGGTGTGGATGTTCATACCGTTCCTGAATTGCAAACGGAACTAGGAAAACACCAGGGAAAAACAATTCCGGTCGTTGTGGAAAGAAAAACTTATCCACTCCTCACTCCTTGGGCTACAGAAACTGTTACCATCCAAATACCCGTATTAGGTGCGAATGTATTTGAGTTTTGGGATATCAAACATCCTAAATTTTCAGAATTAGGAATTTCTTACTTTAGATTGGATAGTTATGATTCGGAAATTGAGAATCGACTTTCTAATCTTAAAATCCAAGACAAAACCTTTGATAAAGCAGATACTCTTTCTGAATATTTGAATAACAACTCGGGACGAAAAGATATCTGGATTGGGAATATGAAGTATTCCGCAGATATCAATCTAAAACCAATTGGTTTATTAGGATTTCGAGCTTCTATGAAATTTGAAGCGGAAAAGTTACAAAAAGAATCTACCATATACTCTTCGTTTGTTGGTGCTTCGAATAAAGTCTATGAAAACGTATCCACTACCTTAAAAGGAATTGGCATGTTGTTTTCAGGACTTCTTTCTCCCAAAGAGAACTTGTCTGGCCCCATTGGTATTGTACAAATTGCTGGAATTAGTTTGGAATATGGTTGGGTGACTTACCTTGACTTTGTTGCAAAAATTTCCCTAGCACTTATGGTGATGAATTTACTTCCGATCCCTATGGCTGATGGCGGACATATTGTACTCTATGCGTATGAGGCAATTACTGGAAGACCACTTCCTAGAAAGGCCATTGAAGCCATCTTTCGAGTGGGATTTTTCTTTCTCATTGGGCTTGGACTTTATGTTTCCTTTAATGATGTGATGCGTATTTTTTAATTTTTGTTTTTACAATTGATCTATAAATTTAAGAGAAATATCGATGAAAGCTAGTTCCTATTTAATTCCTACCGCAAAAGAAGATCCGCAAGATGCTGTGGTAGCATCGCATAAGTTGATGATGAGAGCAGGTCTTGTTCGTAAATCTGCGGCGGGTCTTTATTCTTATTTGCCTTTAGGGCTTCGTATCTTAAAAAAAATCGAAGGTATTGTTCGTTCTGAAATGGATCGGGCTGGGGCTTTAGAATTCCAACTTCCGATTTTGACCCCAAGTGAAATTTGGAAAGAGTCGGGTCGTTGGGATAAAATGGGAAAAGAAATGTTTCGTTTGAAGGATCGTCATGACAACGAAAGTTGCCTTGGTCCCACACATGAAGAGTCTTTCTGTGTCCTCGTAAAACCCATGGTTCGTTCTTATAAAGACCTTCCCATCAATGTCTATCAAATCCA
Organism: Leptospira wolbachii serovar Codice str. CDC; assembly: GCF_000332515.2. NCBI lineage: Bacteria > Pseudomonadati > Spirochaetota > Leptospiria > Leptospirales > Leptospiraceae > Leptospira > Leptospira wolbachii. The sequence continues at coordinate 91,609 of NZ_AOGZ02000001.1, read as the reverse complement.
TACAAAGTTTAGAGATGAAATTCGTCCGCGTTTTGGTGTGATTCGCTCTCGTGAATTTACCATGAAGGATGCCTATTCTTTTCATTTGGATGATGAGTCTTTGGATAAAACCTACCAAACCATGCGTAAAACTTATCGCAGGATCTTTGCTGGGATGGGACTTGCCACAATCCCCGTACAAGCGGACTCCGGGAATATGGGTGGATCTGCTTCCGAAGAATTTATGGTAGTATCTCCGATTGGAGAAGAGACACTCACTATTTGTCCATCTTGCCAGTATTCCGGAAATATTGAAAAAACTCCAGTGATCCAAAATCCAAAGACAGGTAAACAGCCGTTCGCTGGTTCGGAGAAACTCCACACTCCTTCGAAAAAAACCATCACGGAAGTTGCTGAGTTTTTAAAAACAAAAGAAGAAAATTTGCTAAAGGCTGTGGCTTTATGGGCAGACGGAACCTATGTTCTTGTCTTTTTAGAAGGGGACCGGGAACTTAATGAAAACAAACTAAAGAATCATTTGGGTTGTAATGAATTGAGACCTATGGGTCCTGCGGAGATGGAAAAACTCGGTCTTGTTCCGGGATTCATTGGTCCAGGATTTTCAAAATCAGAACAACTGAAAGTGATCATTGATTCTCTGATCGATTGGAACTTTGCTTATATCTCTGGTGCTAATGAAGTCGATCACCATACCTCAGGAATCAAACTTACCAACTTCTTTAAAGAAGAGGAAGTTACAAAAATCGACGTATCGCAAGCAAAGGTGGGCGATCCTTGTCCGAGTTGCGGAACTGGACTCACTGCGGAAAAAGGAATTGAAGTCGGGCATATCTTTAAGTTAGGCCAAAAGTATTCCAAAGCTTTTGACATTACCGTTCTGAATGATAAGGGTAAAGCCACTACAACAACTATGGGTTGTTATGGGATTGGTGTGAATCGTTGTATGGCCACTGTCATTGAACAATGTAATGATGATAAAGGGATTTATTGGCCAGTCTCTATTGCTCCATTTACTGTCTGTTTGGTGAGCATTGCAAAAAATCCAGAAGACATTGCCAAAATTGAATCTATCTACCAAGCTTTAGTGGCGGCTGGTATCGAAGTTCTTTGGGATGACCGTGACCTGGGCCCTGGTTTTAAGTTCAAAGATTCCGAACTCATTGGTTTTCCGATTCGCCTCACTTTAGGAAAAGGATTTTTGGAAAAGGGTGAGATTACCGTCCTTGATCGCAAATCCATGGTAGAGGAAACAGTTCCCTTCACAACGAATGAAGATTTGGTCGGCAAACTCCAAAAACAAATCCAGACCCTTCGTGAAACCCTGCAAAATGCTGTGGAGCAAGTGGGAACATGAACTTCTTTAGATTTTTTCTATAGAATTTAGAGAAGGGATGGTCGAAATGTCGGCTTTGTGATAGAAGGAAGCCATTGGGTGGCGGGTGGTTTACCCCACCCAGTTCAATCAGGGCGGGGATCTGTACCCAAAAACCCCCACCCCCAACCCAAGAAGCAGTTTTCATATTCCCCCATTCCCGTATCTTGGGATATATGGGCAAAAACCTACCTGGTTATTTTGGTGAATTCGGTGGCCGTTACTCTCCTGAGATTTTAACGGAAGCATTAGAAGAACTTGAATCCACCTATCAAAAGTTAAAGAAAAGTAAGAAGTTCAAAAAAGAACTCGAATACTATTTACGGAACTATGTCGGAAGACCTAGTCCGCTGACCTATGCCGAACGTCTCACCAAACAATGGGGAGGTGCTCGTATTTGGCTCAAACGTGAAGATCTAAACCATACAGGTGCTCATAAAATCAATAATGCCATCGGACAGGCGCTCATCGCAAGGTTCATGGGAAAAAAACGAATCATTGCTGAAACTGGTGCGGGCCAACATGGCCTTGCGACTGCCACTGTGGGGGCTATGTTTGGAATGGAAACGGTTGTCTATATGGGTGCTGTTGACGTTCAAAGGCAAAACCTCAATGCCAAAAAAATTGAAATGTTAGGTGCTAAGATCCTTCCTGTCACAGCAGGAGAAGCTACTCTCAAAGAAGCGACGAGTGAAGCTATGAGAGACTGGGCACTCAATGTTTCAACTACACATTATATTGTTGGTTCGGCAATTGGTCCTCATCCTTTCCCGACCATTGTGCGTGATTTCCAATCGGTGATTGGCGTAGAAGCAAAGTCACAATTTAAAAAACAAAATAAAAAACTTCCGAGTGCAATTGTTGCCTGTGTCGGAGGAGGGTCCAATTCCATTGGAATGTTCCATACCTTCCTTAAAGACAAACAGGTTGCCATTTACGGAGCCGAAGCTGGTGGACTTGGGCCAAAACCCGGAGAACATTCTGCAACTTTAACCTATGGTAAAACGGGTTTTTTACACGGTACAAAAACTTTAATCATCCAAGATGAATCTGGTCAAATTGTACCAGCACATTCCGTTTCTGCAGGGTTAGATTATCCGGGAGTGGGACCAGAACATGCTTACTTATCACAAACAGGAAGAGTCGACTATCGTATGGTAACAGACGAACAAGCATTAGACTGCTTTTTGGAAGTAACACGCATAGAAGGAATTATCCCAGCCTTAGAAACAGCTCATGCCTTTCACGTGGCTCGGGATGTTGCCCGCGATCTTGGAAAGAAAAAGGATTTGATTATTTGTCTTTCTGGTCGGGGCGACAAGGATGTAACGGAAGTTTTGCGTCTATTGGGTGAAAGAAGTAAATGAGTAAAATAAAATCACTATTCGATAGCGGAGTTTTTAAGTCTGCTTTTATCCCCTACTTTACATTAGGTGATCCAAATTATAATGACTCTATCGAATTTGGAAAAACTATTTTAGACAACGGGGCCGACATTTTGGAACTTGGGATTCCTTTTTCGGATCCTGTTGCCGATGGACCCGTCATCCAAAGGGCCGCAGCCCGTTCCCTAAAGAATACGTTTTCCTTTGATGAAATTTTTCGTGTCACAAAAGCCATTCATGATCACAAACCAGAAACACCTCTAGTTTATTTAACTTACTTCAATCCTATCTACCACTGCGGGATTACCAAGTTTTTAGATCGTGCCAAAGACTCTGGGATCATTGGACTTGTGATTCCTGATTTACCATTTGATACTGCAGAAAGCGAAACCTTGTTTCGAGAATTAAAGGTCAGAGACATGGATCTCATCCATTTGGTGACACCTGCCTCAGAGAAAAAGAGAATCCAAGCTCTAACCAAAACATCTTCAGGATTTATTTACTATGTAACTTCTTTTGGTGTTACGGGAGAAAGACGTGAGTTCTCGGTGGATTTGAAGGAACGGATCCGGTTTTTGAAAGAAACCATCCAATTACCCATTTGCGCTGGGTTTGGAATCTCTACCCCAGACCAAGCCAACCAAATTTCGCAGTATGCGGATGGGATCATTATTGGATCTGCCATCCAAAGGATCATTGAAGAAAACGGATCGGATCGTTCGAGGGCCATTTCTGCTCTAGCAGATTACATTTCGAAGATCAGAACATCGATTTCCTAAATTTTTTTCACCTATCTATCAAAAACATTTGAGTCTCTTTAAAAAATCCGGGAAAATGGTCGGAAATTCCCAAACGAATAAAGAGGCTCTATGTCCGACAAAGAATCAAAATCGCTTTCGATTTTGGACTATCTCAGTGTTACCGTTGCCGCACTAGGAACACTTGGTGTGATCATTTCTGTCGTAATGACAGGGTGGGAATACGAATTTTCCTTCCTTATCGGCGGATTACTTACCCTACTTACTTCTTCTTACTTTGTATATAAGACCATTGAAAAGGTTTCTAAAGACAAACAGAAGTCAGGTGCCATTTGGTTGTCTTATGTGATCGCCATTTTCATGTATACCTTGGTAAATACTTTCCAACCACTCAAGGATTTGGAAGAAAATTCTGTATCCACACGATTCCAGTTTTTACGCGGATCCAATACAAAAACAGAAAGCGAAGGAGATACTGGTAGAATTGAATACATTCAATTCCAACCTCCAGCCAAAGCCCGTAAGGATATTAACATCATTGGTATCACAACGGAATCTCTAGAAAAACTACAAGGAACTTGGCCCTTACCTTGGAGTTACTATGCTGATATCATTGATACTTTCAAAGAATCGAACAACATTCTGATGTTCGATATTTTCTTCGTAGATTACAAACCCGGTCAAACAGAAGAGATGGCAGCTGCTCTTCAGAAGAACCGGAATGTCCTCTTTGACTACCCTATGGAAGTCAGTGCGGAGTCCAAAGAAGCGGTTCTCAATTTAGAAAAACGAATCGATATCCTTCGACAATACCAAATCAAAAAGGTAATCGATGAAAACGACGGTGGTATTTCCTGGGTTAAATTTCCTCAGCCACCAATCGAGCCAATCTCTGAACTTTCAGCAGGTCTTGGCTTTGCGAACGTAAAAAAAGATGAATCTGGTTTGAATCGTAAGATGCCTCTTGTCGTTAAGGTTTATAACTCAGGTAGAGACAGAGAAACAGAATATTTCCCTTCCATCGACTTACTCATTGTTTGTAAATACTACGGTATTGACGTACAAAGAGATGTGGAAGTCAATATGGGACATTATATCAAATTGTCCAACATTCCCAAAAAAATCATTCGAGAGTTCAACATCAAAGAACGTAAGTTTGAAGAAAGAGATGTGATGCAAGTTCCGAATGAGAAGAGAGAAGTTGTCATTCCTATTGATTGGGAAGGGCAAATGGAAATCAACTTTGTGGGTGGAAGATACTCTTTCAAACAAAATGAAATTTTCGAAGTCACAAACGATTGGGATGCTGAGTTACTCGAAGCAAACCAAATTAGTAATAAGATCTTTCTTGTTGCTATGTATTATGCAACGGGTCGGGGGGCATCCAAAGACTCCCACTTATCTCCGTTTGGTGATATGTCGGGAATCGAACACCACGCCCATGCAATCAATACAATCTTAAACCAAGACTTTTTGGGAACAGTGCCAAACTGGGGAATCTTTCTCATTTATGTAGGCCTTGGTGTGATGATTGGATTTTTGCAACCACGTATGAAAACTCATATCGGTTTTGCGATCATGTTAACCCAATTGTTACTTTATGTCGTGGCAACACTTTATATTTTCCAGACTTTCAATCTCATCACGGTTCTCCCATCGGTTATGATCGAGCAGATTGTGGTTTTTGTTGCCATCATCGGCTTTAGAATCTTAACAGAAGAAGAAAACGTAAAATACATTCGCCAAACCTTTTCCAAGTTCGTTTCAAAAGACGTCGTGGATGAACTTCTCAAACACCCTGATAATTTGGCTCTGGGTGGATCCAAACGAGAGATTACCATTTTCTTCTCGGACGTTCGTGGTTTTACCACCATCTCTGAACAGCTGGGTCCAGAAGATTTGGTGAAGTTACTGAACGAATACCTATCGGCAATGACGGATATCATCATTGAATACAAGGGAACCATTGATAAGTATATGGGAGATGCGATCATGGCATTTTGGGGTGCGCCCGTTCCTTTGGAAGACCATGCGTACTATGCTTGTGTGGCGGCTCTCGCTCAGCTTGATTATTTGAAAATCCTTCAACAGAAATGGGCAGAACGAAATGTTCCCGTGATCGATATTGGTTGCGGACTGAACTCTGGTCCAGCCGTTGTCGGGAACATGGGTTCTTCTCACAGGATGGAATATACCTGTATGGGAGACACAATCAACTTAGGATCGCGGTTGGAAGGGTCCAATAAAATGGACACCACAAATGTAATTATCTCTGAGTATACTTACGAAAAAGTGAAAGACCGCGTGGTCACTCGGGAGCTTGATTTAGTGCGAGTAAAAGGAAAAACCCAACCTGTCCGGATTTACGAATTGCTTGGAATCACAAACCCAGAAGATATGGAGAAAATGAAGCGGCCTCTCCAAAAGGCGGCAACATGAAGTTTACATGCCATCTTATCCCTATCTCGACAAAATCCAATTCCCGGAAGACCTTAGAAAGATAACAGAAGCAGAACTCCCCAAGGTCTGCTATGACCTTCGGGAATACATCATTGACACCCTCTCCGATGTGGGAGGGCACTTCGCCAGTAACTTAGGTGTTGTGGAACTCACCGTTGCTCTCCACTATGTGTTCCAAACCCCAACAGACAAAATCATTTGGGATGTGGGCCACCAAACCTATCCTCATAAAATTCTCACGGGTCGCAAAAAAGAGCTCCCTACGGTTCGCAAGTGGCTGGGCCTTTCCGGTTTTCCCAAACGAGAAGAATCTGAATACGATTTGTACAACACAGGCCATGCGGGAACTTCTATTTCCCAGGCACTTGGCGAAGCTTGCGCCCGCGACTTACTAGGAAAAGACTATAAAGTGGCTGCCGTCATTGGAGACGCTTCCATCGCCACAGGAATGGCACTCGAAGCTATGAACCACGGCGGCCATGTCAAACCGAATATGCTTGTCATTTTGAATGATAATTATATGTCGATTTCCAAAAATGTGGGTTCCATTTCCAATTATCTCAACCGAATTATTTCTTCACAGATCTATAACAAAGGTAAGACGGCATTTTATGGTTTTTTAAAATGGATTCCACTCATTGGGCCCGCTTTACAAGCGCTCGCCCATAATATGGAAACATCTTTTAAACATTTTATGATGCGGCCCGGCGGACTTTTTGAGGACTTAGGGTTTACTTATTTTGGACCGATTGATGGCCACGATGTAAACCGTGTGGTTCAGATGTTGCAAAATCTATCTAAAATCCAAGGCCCTGTCCTTTTGCATGTATTGACCCAAAAAGGGAAAGGATACAAACCAGCAGAAGCCGATCCTATCAAATATCATGGTGTGACACCGTTTAACAAAGAATCAGGAAAAATGGCTTCTTCTGATTCGAATAAAATTGGCCTTTCCAAAATTGTTGGAAAAACACTGACCGATTTAACAGACAAAGACAAACGAATTGCAGTCATCACTCCTGCTATGATTGAAGGTTCGGGACTCCGCGAATACCAAGAGACCTATCCGGAACATACTTTTGATGTAGGAATTGCCGAACAACATTCCGTAGCCTTTGCAGGCGCCATGACGAGTGGTGGTGCCATTCCTTTTATGTGCATCTATTCCACATTCCTTACAAGGGCTATGGACCAACTTGTGGAAGATGTATCGCTTATGAACTTACCAGTTCGGTTTGTGATCGATAGAGCAGGGATCGTCGGTCCTGACGGCGAAACCCACCAAGGTCTCTCTGATCTTGGGTATTTGGCTGGTCTTCCAAATATGGACATCATGGTTCCGAGTACCGCACAAGACATCATTGATAGCCTTCATTTTATGAAAGATTATACGGATCATCCAATTGCGATCCGTTTTCCAAAAGATAGTGGCAACTTACACGAGTTAAAGTTTGAATCCCCGTTTTCGGTAACCAAGGGAAAAGGACGGCTTGTGACTGAAGGAGAGGATTTACTGGTTCTTTCTGTTGGATTTATGTTGCCGATCGCAAACTCGGTAGCGGGGATTCTTAAACAACAAGGGATCAGCGTTTCTGTTGTGGATCTTTTTTGGTTACGTCCTTATGATACAGAACTTGTCCATGGACAGATCCAAAAGAACAAACGGTTTGTGATTTTGGATGAAAGTTACATCCATGCGGGTGCTTCCGGATTTCTTTTGAATGAAATTCCAGCAAGTCTTTTGGGTAAGTTCTTAAAAACCTTCGCTTTGCCACCAGAACCCATCCACCACGGGGAAAGGAATCAGATTTTGGACCATTACCGACTGACCGCTTCGCAAATTGCGGAAGAACTGATTTTGTCTTTGAAAAAATAAAAAGTTTTACGGAGATTTTTTAAGACATCCGAAAATGAAAGAAAAAAGGCGAGGATCTCATTGTCTTCCAGTTCTTTCCAACTTTCCTTAGATTTAGCAAAAGACCATTTTAAGTTCGGTGATTTAGACCGAGCCGAGTTCCAACTTCGTTCCAGTTTAGAATTGGAAGAATCCGAAGAAGCCTACTTTTATCTGGGCCTCGTGCAAAATGCCCTGGGCCAATGGAGTGATGCACTCACTTCTTATTACAAAGCGGTGAGCCTAAATCATGAATACGGCAATCCTTGTAATGAAATAGGAGTCCTTTTGTTGCGTATGGGAAACGATAAAGAAGCTGTGTATTGGCTTAAAAAATCCATTCGTTGTGAACGGAATGATGCCCCACATATTTCTTATTTTAACCTCGCAACTTTGTATAAGTTGTGGAATCGCCCAGAAAGATCCTTACAATACCTCCACAAAGCTCTAACTCTAAAGAAAGATTTTTCAGAAGCCAATGACCTTTGGCGGGAACTAAAATCTGACGAAGAAGCTCCTTCGAATTAAGAATAGTCTGTCGGGAGAGAAACTAAAATCTCTCCCGTATACATAGGAACTTCCATTTTTACATCATTCCATTTCAAATAGGTGATACCACCTTCTTCCTCTAAATGATCCGAAAGTTCTCTAGCAGCATTCCAAGTGAATCGGTATTTGATTCTTTCTTCTAAAGCCCGTAGACCGAGTAGTCCACCGTCACTTGTTTCATAAATTTCAAATTCACCAAAAGGATAACTCCTTCCGTCATCGGTATGGAATAGGATTCCTTTCTCAGTGAGTTCTACATGGAGGACATGGCAAGGAAATCCATCGATACGAATGTATCCATGTTCGCTTAAGTCTCCAAATTTATTTTCTATATAAACCCCTTTTTCGTTACCATGAAGGTTGTTACGGAAGTATTGTAAAATTTCTTCTTTATCAATTTTGTTTTCTCGAAAGATCCACTCATCTGTTGGCGATATATAAATTTCAGAGTCAAAGATTCTAGCCATACAATTTTTATTTGTACCTATACGCATAACCCTTCCAAAAAGGAAGGTTTGATTTTTGTAAGTAAGAGTTTGTTGAACGACCTTTTTGGTCCATCGTTTCCACAGTAACCGAATCGACTGTATTTTGATTTTTTTCCGTCATCCAAACACCGTCTATCTTTCTGCGAAACATATCCTTTTTGACTCGCGGTTCATAATCATCCCAAATAAGATCTTCTGTATTTCGAACGACAACTTCACCAACGATTTTGAATAGGCGTTTGGGTCGTTCGCGGAGGATTTCTACTTCTTCCCAGGATTTCACCTTATAACGGGAATCATTTGGCCTGTAGTCAGGTTCTGGGATAAAATCTACCGTAGAACAACCAATTACGAGTAGGACTAGGGGAAATAGGGAAAAATTAAACCTCATTCTATTCCTTAGACAAAAATATGCTATACATTGGTAGAATTACCATAGGATAAGCAATACAAAGATTTAGGCACCAAGCTTTCATGGAAGAAACAGACATCGGGAAACGCAAACGGGAAAATGTACTTAAGATTGGTTACTCAACCTTGGATGAAATCGAGGAAAAAGTAAAGGCCTTTCGAGTCATGAACCAAAATGCCGTGAAAAAACGGTATCTCATCACACGTGATCCCATTCTCGACCCTCAAGGCAAGGTTCTCCTTGCCAAAGCCCAAGAAATCGACGTGTCTGCTGCAAAACTTCTTCGTCGCCACTTTAAGGGTGTCGATATGTTTAAAGTTTTCCAACCAGACGAGGGGCTTGTCATCATTTCCGATATGTCCACCATGGAAGGGGTTTCCTTTTCCATGGACATTGTCACCCAGATCATGAACTTGGGGGGTGGAGCTTACGAAGGATTTATCGACCGAGTGGATAGTTTCGAAGACTTCATCGTTCTCCTCAAAAAAAACCTTTTTCCCCGAATGATCATCGTAGGTTATTTGCCAAAAGAAAAAATCCAAAACGAAATCATCAATTTTGTAAAAGTAAAACGATTGGACAATTACCTCCGAGCTTTGGAACTAACTCATACTGTTTTCAAACCTACTGCTTATTTCCCAAAAATCAAACAGGTCAACATCTCCCAAGAAGACCCAAAATCCTGGGGACGTTTTGTAGTCGAGATTGTCAGGGAATACACAAGACCTTACTTTGTAGAAGAAGTTTAGTTAAGCTAGGATCATAGATCGGTTGAGCATAGCTCCGGCAATATTTCCTGAGTGGACGGCATGTGCCACGGACCGAAACATAGAAGCCATATCCCCAACAGCGCAGACTCCTGGAACACTCGTTTCATAAAAGTTCGTTACTTCGATATGCCCGCTAGGAAGAAGTTTACAACCCAGTTGTTCTGGTAGATTGGAATTTTGGACCATGGGGAGTCTTGTATAGAGTGCTTGGATGGGAATTTCTTTTCCAGAACCCAGCTGGATGGCAGAAATTTGTCCCTCTTTGTGGATGAGCGATTTTACAACTTCAGTAACCACTTGAATTCCTTCGTTGTCTAATTTGGATTTTTCTTCTTTGGAAAATTGGATGGGTCCATTTGTATACACGGTCAATTCCTTTGACCAGAGTTTTAGAAATTTAGAATGTTCGAATACTCCATCTTCATTCATCCAAAGTCCAGTTGTATTCCCTATGTTTTCATATCCATGGCAATAGGGGCAGTGGATGACAGATTTACCCCAAGAGGGAAGAAATCCTGGAATCTCAGGAAGGATATCTCTGAGGCCCGTGGCAAAAATAATTTTATCGGATTGGACCTCCGTAAATCCATTTCCTCGGAGTAAAAACCTACCCTCTATTTTTTCGATCGATGAAACTTCGCCAATCTTAAGTTGGAAGTTGGGATAGTGTTTGAGATCATTGAGTGCCAAAGCACGAATCTCGAAAGGAGGTTTTCCATCATGTGTGATGAAGTTATGCGAGGCGGGAGTGTTTGCGTTGCAAGGTTTTTCCGAATCAACGACTAGGACGTTTCGCAAGGAACGAACTAAAGACAAAGCGGCAGAGAGTCCTGCGAAACTTCCCCCAATGACGGCAACATCGACTTTTTGAATGGATTCCATAGATGCAATTATGTTGCATCTATGGAAGTTGGCAAGAATTAAACTTCGTAAAAAGTTAAATTCTCATAAAGTTCTTTGGGTAGGTTTCCACTAGCGTCCATATACTTTTTGTATTTGTTTTCGAATTCTTTGTGTTGGCGTGTACGAACGTTTTTGAATCGGTTGTGAAGCTCTGAATAAGCCGGTTGTGAACTTACCTTTTCTCTAATGTTTTTATGGAATGGGATGTGACGATAGAAGATAGAACGAACCACGCGGTTGACCCTTTGTACACCTTCCGCTTCATAGCGAATCCACATAGAGTAGTCATAAGCAAATTTGTCGCGATCTGTGCGGAACCGTTTGAACTCGGAGGAAATCTTCTCTTTGAGTTCAGGCGAAAGGTCTTTACTCTTTTTAAAGAACTGCACATAATCCGTGTAATCTGCTGTAATGGATGGGATTCCGACGTTGTTCCAATCCGGACCAAGTGTATTTTTACAAAGTTCCCAACGGAAAGCGGCTATGGCTTCCAACATAAAGGTTTTTAAGTCGCCCGTCACAAAGTGTGGGATACAAATCCTACCTCTAGATTCTTTTGACCCAGCACCACGGAAGATGGAAAGGTCTTGCCACATCATGATTTTAGGTCCGATAGATGGCACAAGAATGAAGTCTGGGATGATAGATCTTTGGACAAATTCGCTTTTGATTCCAATCTCTTCATTGCGGTAAATGACTTCTCGGTTGAAGGCAGTGTAATCCACACTTAAGATATACTGGAGAGCTTTTTCTACGTCTTCTTTGGAAACAAAACATTTTTCCAATGGGATTGTAATATGGTATTTTGTTAAAATAGGGAAGTGGCTTGCAATGTTACCAGACGTCAAGCGGACGTTAGGTTCATACATAGAGGAGATTTCTGATCCGAGCCTAGCCTCTCCCGTATCGTAATCAGGTGGAATGTCTTTTTCCGACTTAATTCCAGAATCTTTAAGATCCATTTTGAGTTTTTCAAAGAATGTTTGTCCCAATTCGTCCACGGAAGTGGGGACTTCACGTGAGTAGATTTTTTCGAGCCAATCTGTTCCGTAATGGATGGGAGCGCTGGGATTCCCTCCACCTTGGTACAATCGGCCCACTAGTTCTACAATATGACCTTCGTCGAGAAGGCTTTCGTCGAAGTATCCATAACGTAACATGAGTTCTACGGCCTTTGGTGCTTGTTTTCCCGACTGTAACCATTTTGAGAAAGATTTTTTATACACTTCCCAATAGGTTTTTGCGATGGTCCTTCTAATTTTGCGGTTATCTGGTTCTGGATCCAAAGGGTTTTTAAAGGATTTAAGTTTTACCATAAGGGTGGAAAACTCTTTTACCGATTCAGGATCTACTTGTGAGTAGTTTAGAATTTGGCTTGCTGAGTTCAAAAGTTCCATTTTGAGAGCTTTGGTATCGATTCCAGCGCGAATGGTTTCGCTTCCTTGTGAGGCAGCCTCTTCCTTATTTTTTTGTGCAGAAAGTTCGTGGCCATATTTGGTGGTGAGTTCTGTTTGTTTAGTTTCTAGTTTGTCTATACTATTCCCAATTGCTGCAAAAGGAGAACCAAATATCTGTTTGTATTCATCTAACAAGGATTTTGATTTTTTTAGTGCCCATTCCGTTGTTGGTAACAATACAGTCGAAGGGATTGTAGAATAACCTGTATTGAATAAATCCAGAGTTAGATTAAATTTTTCAATAAGAGCATTCTCCCCCACAAACATGGTATTCATCATCTCGGATAATTCATAAGTTTCTTTGCTTAATAATTCGAATAACTCTCGATAGGTTTTTACGTAACTTTCTGCGGCACTTTGTAAAAGCGTGGGATCTGCTTCGAATAGGGCCTGCGAAATTTTTGGGTTCACCGAAAGGATTTTGCGAATGAAATGAAATTCGGCATCATTCCATTCCACGGCTTCGCTATAGTTACGTTCAAAAAACTCACCGTGGTCTTCTTCTAAAAAGTTGATTGTGGGTTTGTCAGGAAGCATTCCTCCGTGCTCTTGAAACCCCGCCAAATTGTTTCGGATGAGTTTCATCACTGGATCAATGATATTTTCATCTCGAGTGATGAGGGCCCCTGGACTTACATCAGAAAAGATGGATGGGTTTAGGATATAATACACTGCACCCAGGTTGTCCATGGTCTGTTGGAATTTGGAAGCAAGGCCTTTGATGGATAGGACTCGTTTGTATAGTTCCCCAATTTCTTTGAGTAGGGTCCGCACGGCCATCACACCCACAGAAACTTTGGATGTGAGTGTTTTTTTTGCGTTGGCTTGGTTCATTACATAAGTGGACACAACACAAGATGTTTTAGCACGAATGGTATATGGGTAAGGTGTTCCTTCCAGGAGAGCAAAGATACCTGGTGTTAGGTTTGCTCCTTCTAAACTGTAGAGAACAATGCTTGTGTCTCCGAGAGTGGTTTCTACTCGAACCGATCCTTCATGTAGGATGTTCATGGAAGTCGAGGCTTTGCCTCCGATGAAAAGGACTTCACCTGGATTGACTGGGATCTTTTGGTTATTTTTACTGGTATCTAGAGGCATTTGGTTGTTCGTTTGCGAAACCTTGGTTTCCGTCAAAACCTACTAAAGAAGCACCAAATTGCAAAATACTTTTTAGAAAAATACAACATGTTGCAGCCCCAAATCAAATTAAGTGCCAAAAAAGAAATTTATGTCCCTGGAGATAAGTCTATCTCGCATAGGTCGGTTCTCTTTAGTGCACTCTCCCAAGGGAAATCGGAAATTCATGGTTTTTTGGAAGGAGAAGATCCTCTTCACACCTTAGATTGTTTTGCAAACCTTGGGCTTTCGGTAGAGCCCATTGGCAAAGGAAGTTATTCCGTACAAAGCCCAGGGAAAAATAACTTAAAATCTCCCGCAGGCGTTTTGGATTTTGGAAACGCAGGGACTGGGATCCGCCTTTCTGCCGGTCTACTGGCTGGCCTTCCTCAAATTTCTGCCACACTTACGGGAGATGCCTCCCTTTGCAAACGACCAATGGCAAGGATCATGAACCCTCTTCGGGAAATGGGCGCCGATATAGTTTCTGTCGAAGGAAACGATCGGGCTCCCCTTCGTGTGACAGGAAAACAACTAAAAAACTATTCTTATACTAGTCCTATTGCTTCGGCCCAAATCAAAAGTGCACTCGTACTTGCAGCCCTGGCTTCTGAGATTTCTATCGAATATAAAGAGTCGGAAGTTTCCCGTGACCATACCGAAAATATGATTCGGTTTTTGGGTGGGAATATCGAGCATTATTCCCCAGTACATTTTTCTGTAAAACCTCCCTATCATTTTACAGGTGCTAAGTTTGTCATTCCTGGTGATATTTCAAGTGCTGCTTTTTATATTGTCTTTGGTCTTTGTGCGGGGGGGAATGAACCTCTCGTCATTCGCAATATTGGCCTCAATCCCTCTCGTGTAGGAATTTTAACCGTTTTAAAAAATATGGGTGGGCGAATTGAAGTGACCGCCAAACGTCAGGAATGTGGGGAAGAGATAGGAGACTTACTGGTTTATCCTTCGAAGCTAAAGAGGTCACTCATTACAGAAGATCTGATTCCCTCTATCATTGATGAAATTCCTATTTTAACCATTGCCGGTCTCTTTTCAGAAGGTGGATTTCAAATCTCTCACGCAGAGGAACTACGTGCTAAAGAATCCGACAGAATCCAGTCTATGGTTTCCAATTTGGAAAGACTGGGTGTGATCGTAAACGAATCGAAAGATGGATACGAGTTTGGAGAAGTAGGGGAAATCAAATCCTGTGCTATAGAAACTTTTATGGACCACCGAATCGCCATGAGTTTTGCGATCCTTTCTAAACTTTCGAACGTAGAACTTTCGTTTGACGACACAAGTTGGGTGGACACAAGTTTCCCTGGATTTTTTGAAATTCTGAAATCGTTTTAAAAAAACAAAACGATTTACATTCTGAACCAAAAGTCATTAAAGACCTAGGATTTTTAAATGGAATCCTAGGTTCCAGTTTCTACCGGGATATGAACCCGAATGGTCAGGTCAAAATCTAGTTCTTCTGTTTTCGTAAATTCATAGGCTAGTTTTAATTGGTAATCCTTTAGTAATATAAGTAAACCCATCCCTTCCGATCCACTTCCGTTGTTTCGTGATTCTAAAGCATCAAAATACAATTGGTTTATATTTCCTTGTTGGATTGTTTGAATTTTATTTTCAAAAATTGCTTTCATCCAAGGAGTCACTCGGTTTTTGACTTCTAAGCGTAAATCCGATCCTAAGTCTTTGATTTCAATATAGATTTTACTATTTTCTTTATCAGAATACTTAGCTGCGTTTTCCACTAGTTCATTGATGATTGTAGAGATTGCATTTTTATCTAACCTTTTTGATTCATAAGAATGAAAATAAAACTGAGATATAAAGTTGGATAATACATCACACCTCTTCCAATAGAATGTCATGTCCGAAGAAGAAACAGAAATGGAAAGATGGCTATGAAAAAAAACCTTTTGTTCTAATAGAAAATTGGTCCTTTCGATTAATATTGGTTTTTCGTTTGTATGATCGTTTGCGTGAGGGAAGTTATTGGTTTGGTCGGGGATAGTAGACTTTACGGATGTTAAACTGACAAAGGACATGGAGCACCTCTTAATGGATATAGGATACCTTGAAATGGAAACTTAGTCGTCTGGATAGATCCATCCTTACTTATAAAAAAATCCGATTCGATCGAATCGGACTAATTGTGTTCGAAATTTTCTTTAATTGTGTTAAATCGTTTGGAAAGAAATTTTCAATTCTTATGAAAATGAATGGTAGTCATCCTAGAAACAAAATCACTTCTAGTCTAAAGGGAACAAAAAACCATCTTCTATGATGGAAACTGGTGTAACAATGTCTTCTTCCTTTCAAAATTACAATGAGTCCTTAAACTTCTTTCTTTTGTTTTCGTCACTTCTCGGATTTTTATATGCAATCGGAGAATTCTTTAGTTACCATAAAAATAGAAAACAAATTCTACTTGGAATTATTTTTCTCGGAACTAGTTATTTGTTGTTTAACTTTTACTTAATTTCTTCTGAGAATATCAAACCGTTGTATTATTTGTATCTCACTGATTTGCCGGTTGTGGCTTGTCTAGGTGTGCTCTTGGATGAATACTTTCTTACTGTTTTGGAAGGAAAATTTCGTTCCTTTCGTAGACTTTCCTACCGAATTGTTCCTTTAGCTTTTTTACTGATTCTTATTCTACTTTGGAATTTCGGGAACAAAAGTTATTATTTAGAAAATCAAAATCCTGGATTGAATCCTTTTCACAATCGACCTTTGTTTTTAGTTTTGCCCACCATTCTGATTTATATTTGGTGTATGCTTCGTATTTTCAGAAGAATTTCCAAACAGATTCGATGGAGTACGTTCCGAAAGAATTATACATTAAAAATCGGGCTTTTCATTGTTGTATTTTGTTTGGCTTTATCACTAAACGGGTTAAAAACATTGGCCTTTGGTGGTCAAGTCGCTCATCAATTATCAGGAATTGCTATTGGACTTTTTTTATGTTTTTTGTATGTGCTTAGGCAGACCTATCCGGATTTCTTTTTGGAAGTCCGCAAAATTGTAGAAGAAGAAAAAAAAGAGAAGATTTCTCAAATTTCCAAACTCGACCGTAATTTGGTTCGGAAAAAATTACAAGATCTGTTTGAAATAGAAAAGATATACCGAGAAGAAAAACTAAGTCTGCGTGAACTCTCTGAAAGAATGGACTTAAGTTCTCATCAACTTTCTGAATTCCTAAATACAGAAATCAAACTGAGTTTTTACCAATATACAAATTTTTATCGAGTCAATGAGGCGAAGGAAAAAATCGAAAAAGAACCAGAACGGTCTCTACTTGCCATTGCTTATGATGTGGGTTTTGGTTCTAAATCTACTTTTAATGAGGCCTTCAAAAAGGAAACCGGAGCCACACCCAGAGAGTATAGAGAAAAAATACTGAAAAAACATCCAGTTCGATAGATCCGGTCGTAGTTTTATTTCCAATTCGATCGAACCAGACGACTCGGATCCTTTTTCGGAGTAGGATGGATTCAAGTTTGAGTGTTGTGTTTTGAAACATTACAAACAAACAAATTTGATTCCAAGGACTATCCCATGAAAAAGAAAATTAGTTTCATATTAGCATTAGCATTTGTGACACAAGCAGCATTTGCAGCTCCAAGTAACCAAATGAGCGTAAGAGAAGCCGCGAAAGTGTTGGCAAAAAATGGAATGACTACCAAAGAAGCAAACGAGTATCTCAAAGCTCATATCACTCCCGCAGAGTTTGTTCGTATCAGTAGAGAGATTAAAAATGCTGAATTTGCAGGAACACTTGACCAAGACTTGGATAGGATTGCCTCCTCCATCCAATTGAAACAATCCACAGGAAATTATTTACACGGAACAAACTTCAAAGTTCTAGAGAACGTTTTGGCTTCCGTTACTGTGGTTGCAGTTGTTGGTTTAGTAATCCATGCAGGTGGACTCAGCAATGTCGTGATCGGTGGGATGTATGATTCTGTAGGAGTAGGATTATAGTCCTCACCGTTTAAGTTTATACAAAAACCTAAGAGCCTTGTTTCTATCCAATGATCTGAAGATGAGAAACAAGGTCTCTTTGTAAAAATAGAAGCAATAGAGTATATAAAAAAATGAAGAATCAAAAACTTCGCAAAGAAAATTGGATAAAAAAAACCTACAGCTTATTTTCTGTTTTTGCTTTAATTTCTGGATTCAGCCTATACTCAGAAGCAAAAAAAGAAAATCAAATATTGGATTGGGATGCAGAACGTAAACAGTTTCTCCATAAGAACATAACTTTGGAAGAGCTTGGTCTTAAATCCCAAACCCAATACATTTTAGAAAATTTTTCCATCCATTCTGGGTTAGAACAAACTCCAATCTCTCTAGAACAAGTAGAAGGAAATTTGAAGTATTTAACTTTGGGATTCCAATTACGTAAAATCGAATCCAGATGGAAAACGATAACTCTTTCTTCTGGATCGAAAGACAAAATTACAGAATTCCATCCAAGGGTTGTAGTAAGAGTTGATGCACCTTATGCTTATTCACCGACCGAATATTTTGATTCCAAAGTTTTTCTTAAAAATACGGCCTTAACCATTCCTCCCTCAGAATCCAATGGAAATTGGAATAGTGAATTGTGGTTCGCACCCAAATGGGATTTCCCTATTTTTAGTACATTTGCATTTGAACGAATCATTGATACAGCAACTTGTCCCGATGCCATTTATCATGAATATACTCATTTGATCACCGGGAAGTATTTGGGGAATAATGCCATTGGTCGTGCCCTTGCTGAAGGAATTTCTGATTATTATGCGGCATCATTACTCAACCATCCAGAATTATACACTCATAAAACCTGTGAGGCTGTTAAACGCCAGCTCTTAGTATCATCTTTTCGTTTGGATCGCGAGGTAGGTTCTTATGATTCGTCCATTGAATCTGATTTTAAAAAAGATTTTACCTTTATCCCTTCTTTGTTGTGGCAGTATAGACAGTTAGTAGGTAATGAGTTAGCGGACGTTACAATATTTCAGGCCATAGCGAATACCAATGCCGGGGATCGTTTTTTCCCAGAGTTTATTAATACCCTTTCTACATCTCTTTATAAAGAACTTAAAAAAAGGAATGGAGAACAGGAAGCTACAGAAACGGTTCTTAAATTGGAGGATAAGGTTTGGATTCCGCACGGCGTGTATTCCCAATACAGTCGGAAAAGAATTGTTTTTTCTCAGTTTCCAAAAACATCTGTTAAAGTTTCTAATTCTGATGAAAAGTCTAACGAGTTTTGCGGAGTTAAGAATGAACTAGAATTTTTTTGGAAGGAGGTAAGTTTGGAGGAACCTACTCTTAGATTCTATTGGAATTGTAACCAAGTAAAAATTCCTATGGTGATCCAAATAGACCAATCGAACCCGACAAATTTTTTGTTACAATCCAATCTGCATTTTCTGAGTGGGAAACTAAGGTTCGCAAGTCAAAGTGCTGACAAACCAAATCCAAAACTTTCGGAAGAGAATCAAATTCTATATCTCAAAATGTACAATCACATCAAGGAATACTTTTTTTACAGGAAAACGATGGAGAAAGAAGTAAGGTTGTATTTAGATAGTGGCGTTGATGTTAGCCGCATTCAGAGAATTCGAATGGAATTTGCTTATCTTGGTAATTCAAAAAAAAGATTTCAATATAATTTTCCTCTAGTTAATGACGGGACTTATTAGTCGGAAAAACTATGTGGTATTCTGCTCCGGCATTCCCGCTAAAGGTGAGTTTGCCGGAAAGTTGCGCGGTTAACATGTTAACCAAGGTCAACCCAAATCCCAGTTTTTCTGGATTAGACATTTGAGACTCAAATCCTTTTCCATTATCTTTTACGAATAAGTGAAATTCTTGTTCTTCTTTCCAAATCTTGATATGAATTTCTAATTCTTTGGAAGGATCCCTTGCATACTTTAAACTGTTTGTGAGAAGTTCGTTGGTGATGATTCCTATCGCCTGGAGTTGCTCGGCTGTTAGCTGGGTACTTATAATTTCTGTATTTAATTTTACCTGATACGGAAATAATGAAATAATCTCCTGTGCCAGAGGAATTAAATATTCATCTAATCGAAGTTCGTGGAAAGCCTTTCCTAAATACAATTTGTCATAGAGGAGCGACATGGTTTTGATGCGACTAGT
The DNA here is from genome assembly GCF_000332515.2 of Leptospira wolbachii serovar Codice str. CDC. Taxonomy (NCBI): domain Bacteria; kingdom Pseudomonadati; phylum Spirochaetota; class Leptospiria; order Leptospirales; family Leptospiraceae; genus Leptospira; species Leptospira wolbachii. The sequence continues at coordinate 71,877 of NZ_AOGZ02000001.1, read as the reverse complement.
GGCATCCTTTAGAGAATTTGCGAGTCCTTCATCTGCTTGTGATTTTGCTTGCAGATCTAAGAGGTTAAACAGAATCGTCATGTTGTTTTTGATTCTGTGATGGACTTCTCTCAAAATCATTTCCTTTTCAGAAAGCAGAGAATTTACTTTTTCTTCTGCAATTTTTCTTTCCGTAACATCGTGGACGATGGAAAATAATAGATGGCGATTTCCAGTTTCGATGGGAGTAGAATATACTTCTACTTGTTTGATGATTCCACTTGCTAATTTATGTGGAAAAGAAAAATAACTTCTTTCTTCTGAGAGTGCGCGCATCCTCTCTTGTTTTACTTCTTCTTCCGGAAGCATGTTGATCTCATCAATCTTCATTTTAGTTAGAATTTCTTGTGGGTATCCGTAGAATTGAACGGCCGTTTGGTTGGCATTGATAATTTCTCCAGAGTTTGGTTCGATGATTAACATTACCGAAGAATTCTTTTCGAAAAAATCCCGGAACCTTCTTTCACTTTCCGTGAGTTTTCCTGAGATGATGGATTTTTCAATGGCGATACTGACAAGATCTGCTGTTTCGGAAATAATAAAGATATCAAATTCATTGGGGCTTGCAATTTCGTGGTGATAAATGGCGAAGGTTCCGATGGTTTCGTTTGTATGAGACTTAATTGGTTCCGACCAACAGGAAGCAAGTCCCACACTGAGTGCGATTTCTTTGTAGTTTTTCCAGAGGGGGCTTGTTTTTATATCTTCAACAATAACTCGTTTGCCAGTGTAAGCTGCGGTACCACAAGAGCCCGCTTCGGGTCCGATAGGCACTCCCTCGATGGCTTCGTTATAAATTTTGGGAAGAGAAGGGGCAGCACCTATTTTGATTCTAGAATTTTCAATAAGAACCACAGTGCAGATCATGGTTGGGTTGAGAGTTTCAATCCCTTGGACAATTTCCATTAAGATGTCGCTTAAGGGTGAATTTTTGACGATGAGTTCTAGAATTCCACTTCGGAAACATTCAAAGTCTGCAATTCGTTCCGGATCCAGATTGCGATTTCTAAGTTTCACCGATACCCCGCCGAACTCCACTGATGATATGCGGGAAAAAAATCATGTCAAGGTAAAATCGCTTACCGCAAGTTAGCCTTTGTTTGTTATAAGAATTCCTCTGGACGAAATTAATTCCTGTTCTACCTTTAGAATATAAACTCATGAGCACTCTGAATATCGAAAACGTCATAGCCATTGATGGCCCAGCAGGGTCAGGAAAAAGTACACTCGCACGTATGATCGCCCATAAGATAGGGTATCTCTACCTTGATTCAGGAGCGTTTTATCGATCGCTAACGCTTGCTATATGGGAGAAGTTTTTGGAAACCAAAGAAGATGAGTCCAAATTTCCTTTTTACACCGAAAAATTGGCCGACGCCACTCTTCTGGAAAAGGATGAATCCGAATTTGGATTTTCCGTCAGAAAAATTCCCGTACATTGTGAACTATCTTCGACAGGTGAAAATTTGATGTTCCTAGGTGAAAGAGACATAAGTCACGAAATCCGAGATCCAGAGATCACAAAAAAAATTCGTTACATAGCTCCGAGACGAGCTTTTCGAGAGATTCTAAATCACCATATCCGTGAATTTGCAAAAAACCATAAATTGGTGATGGATGGCCGCGATATTGGAACGGAAGTCTTCCCCAGATCAAAATTTAAATTTTTTCTGACCGCCTCTGTGGAAGTGCGGGCCAAACGCCGATATGATGAATTAGTCGCAAAAGGCTTTAAAGCCGACCTAAAACACATCCAGGACGAGATTGTCGCTCGGGACGAAAGTGACACCACCCGTACTGTGGCTCCCCTCAAACAAGCTTCGGACGCAATCCTGATTGACACGAGCACCCTCGACACGGAAACTGTCCTAAATACTATCCTGTCCAAGGTTTCATCCTCTGGGCAAATCTAAGTTTTGTATCCCGGTAACCATTGAATTCAACCAACCCATCCTCCCCCAAAAATGAGACCACTTCTTCCTTCGGCGAATTATTAGAGAAGTGGGAATCGCAGTCACAAGCACAAGAACAAGAGAACTCCGCAGGAAAAGGTACCCTCATTGAAGGGACTGTAGTCGATGTCATTGGTGACACTGTTTTCCTCGATATCGGAGAGAAATTGGAAGCTCGTGTTTCTCGTGAAGACTTCTCAGAAACGCCAAAACGCGGTGAGAAAGTCAGTGCGATCATTAAAAAGCGGGTCGACGGATACTGTGTCCTCTCCAAAAAAGAAGCGGACCAACGAGTTGGTTGGGAAACCATCAAAGACGCAAGTCAAAACGGATACCCACTTTCTGGTAAAATTGTTGGAGAAGTAAAAAATAAAGGATACCTCGTAGAAAGCGAAGGGATCCAACTTTTCCTTCCTGCCTCTCACGTAGGGGTAAGGTTCAAAGAATCCACAGAAGGTGGAAAAGAATTTTCATTCAAAATCATTGAATTAAATGAAAAGACGAGAACCGGTGTGGTCTCTCGCAAAACACTCCTCGACGAAATCAACGGCGAGAAGTGGGAAGAACTCCTCGGCAAAGTAAAAGTCGGAGACAAAGTGAACGGGAAAGTAGTGAAGATTGCCAACTTTGGTGTTTTCCTTTCTGTTTACGATGTAGTAGGGCTTCTTCGTCAAAACGATATTTCTTATAAAAAATTTGCTCCTTTCAAACAATACTTTAACATCGGTGCCGAAGTCGAAGTGATCGTTTTGGAAGTGGATAAAGAGAATAACAAACTCTCTTTGGGTATCAAACAACTTTATGAAGATCCATGGATTTGGGCTAAAAAAGAATTAGAAAAAGGTATGGTAGTTCGAGGAATCGTAACTTCTCTTACCAACTTCGGTGCTTTCGTAGAACTCAAAGAAGGATTGGAAGGACTCATCCATACGACAGAACTTTCTTGGGCAAAAAAACCGCCACATCCAAAAGATGTTTTGAAAAAAAGCCAAGAAGTTGATTCTGAAATTTTGGATATTGATTTTGAAGCAAGACGTTTGTCTCTTGGCCTCAAACAATTACTCCCTAACCCATGGGAAGCTCTCTCTGCTAACGTTCGTGCCGGAAACGTGCTCGAAGGTAAAATCACTGGAATCACTAAATACGGTGCTTTCGTGGAAGTAGAAAGTGGAATCGAAGGACTTATCCATATCTCAGACATTACTTGGGACGAAAGAGAAAAGAATCCATTAAACCTTCTGAAAAAAGGCCAATCGGTTCAGTATAAAATCCTTGATGTCAACTTAGATGCACAACGTATCAGCTGTGGTTTGAAACAACTTTCTGAACACCCTTATGAAGCTCTTCGCAAAAAATACCCACCGGGTACTCTTGTCGAAGGCCGTGTGAAATCCATTGTTAGTTTTGGTGTGTTTGTGGAAGTAGAACCAGGTTACGAAGGTCTTGTCCACATTTCTGAAATCCCAGATGGCCGTAACATCAAGTTAGAAGATCTTTACAAAGTGGGCGAATCCGTTCGCACAGTGGTTGTAAAAATCGAACCTAACAATAAGAAGATTTCTCTCTCTATCAAAGACTTTGATAAAGCGGTAGAACGTGAAGAGATGGCGAAATACATGAAGGAAGACAACCAACCTTCTCGTGAATCCATCGGTTCTTTTATGAATTTAAACCAAAACCGATAGGTCCATGGATAAGTTTCATAAAAAAAACCCTATCGAACAAAAGAAACAGGCAGAACTCATCCAAAAGGATGAGTTCGCTGATTTTGAAGGTTCCAAAGCAGAATTAGTTTTTTTAAAGTTCACACATTTTTTAGCACGGAATCGTAAGTCTGTATTTCTCAGTCTTGCTTCCGCCATCGTTGTGTTAGCTGTCATTATCGGATTTTTCGAATACCGTGCTTACCTTTTTGAAAAAGAAACGGTGACACTGGAAGATTTGAAACTCACCCACCAAAAAACAAAAGTGGGTCTTGATGTTCAAATCCAAAGTTTGGAAGCATTTTTACAAAACCAAAGTACCGGTAAAATGGAACTTCGCGTTTGGAAAGACCTATCCAAACTTTATGCGGAGAAAGGGGAATTCGGAAAAGCAGCCGGATACCTAGAAGATGCTGCCAAAAAAATTGATACACCCAAAGAGATCAAAGCACTTTATTTTTACATTGCTGGCAATTACCGAGAACGGGAAAAAAACAACGCAAAGTCTTTAGAAAACTATAAGATTGCTGCGACCGTGATCGAACCTGCACGAGAACTGAATGGATTTAAGGCTTGGTCTTACTACCAAGCGGGCCGCTTGTCTTACCTTAACGGAGATAAGGCGGGTGCCAAACAGTATCTAGAAAAAGCAGTCAAACTAGACGTGGCCGAATCTGGAGAAGATGTGAAACTCCTCTCTAGTTATTTACTCCTCAAACTCGGGAAAAATTAACCTATGTTGACTTTGGCTCTTCCGAAAGGTAGGCTTGCCGAAGAAACTGCAGTTCTTTTGTTATCCAAAGGATGGCTAAGCTCCTTGCCATCCGAGGGTTCGAAGGAACTCACCTTTGTTTCGGAAGACAAACGTCTCCGCCTTTTATTTGTCAGATCCCAAGATGTTTGCACTTATGTAGAAGAAGCCGCAGCCGATGCCGGAATTGTGGGTTGGGACATTCTAAGGGAAGGGGGATTTGATCTCATCGCTCCCGTGGATTTGAAACTGGGTGCGTGTCGACTCTCTCTCGCCTCTTTTCCCGACTTCGATCTCTTTGCCAAACGTTCCAAAGTGCGCGTAGCCACCAAATATCCCAACCTAACCCGCGAGTATTTTTTCTCGAAAGGGATCTCTTGTGAAATCATCAAACTTTATGGTTCGATTGAACTGGCTCCTATTGTGGGTCTTTCAGACTGTATTGTGGACTTAGTTTCCACTGGTGGGACCTTAAAAGCCAATGGCCTGAAGGAATTTGAGTCCATTTTATACAGTACAGCCCGTTTGGTATGCAATCGCTCCGCTTTTTATCACAAACACACCGAATTACGGTCTCTTATCGAGAGCCTAGAAAATTAAAATATTGTTTTCACATTCGTTTTCCAAAACATAGTAAAAACCAGTTATAATTCCATAGAGGATAGCCATGGCAGTCCCAAAGAGACGTAAATCAAAATCGAAAGTTAGAACGAAAAGAGCCCATCACGCGATAGGCAAACCTAACTTAAACCCGTGTTCCAATTGTGGTTCATTTGTTCTGTCCCACCGTGTTTGCCCTTATTGCGGTTTTTATAAGGGAAAACTCGTAGTCGCTCAAAAAGTTAAAAAAACGACCGAAGATAACTAACCGTTATGTGGGTCGCCGTGGACGCGATGAGCGGAGATTACGGCCCCGAAGGTATCGTCGAGGGCGCGGTTCTGGCAGTACGAGAATTCGGACTGTCGGTTTCTCTCGTCGGCGACGAACAAGAGTTACTTGATATCCTGTTAAAATTTGATTATGACACAGAAAAAATCCGTGTCATTCATTCTACTGAGATTATCGGTATGAATGATTCTCCTTCAATAGCAGTCCGCGCTATGGAGGATTCTTCCGTAGTCAAAGCAGTTCGTTTAGTAGCAGATAAAGAATGTATCGGTGTGTTTTCTCCGGGAAACACAGGTGCTACTATGGCCGCCGCATTGTTACATCTCGGTCGCCTACCTGGCGTTCTGCGCCCCCCCATTGCTGCCCACATTCCACGAGAGGAAGGACCACCTGTCCTTTTGTTAGATGCCGGTGCCAATGTTGATTGTAAACCTGAATACTTAGCTCAGTTTGCAGTCATGGGTGAAATTTATGCCCGTGAACTTTTTGGAATCCAAAATCCGAAAGTCGGAATCCTCTCCAATGGGGAAGAAGACAAAAAGGGAAATACAGTTTCTATTAAAACCTTTGATCTCTTAAAAAAAATCCCGTTTAACTTTGTAGGAAACGTAGAAGGCCGCGATCTTTATGGTGGCGGGCGAGAAGTGGACGTTGTTGTTTGCGATGGTTTTATTGGGAACATTGTTCTTAAAGCAACAGAAGGACTTGCCAAATCTATATTCAATGTTTTAAAGAATTCTATTAGACATTCAAGCCTTGCGAAAACCGGTGCTTTACTTTTAAAATCAACCTTTACGGCTGTAAAAAAACGGTTAGACTATGCGGAATATGGCGGCGCCCTTCTTCTTGGTGTAGAAGGGATTTGTATGATTGGGCATGGTTCTTCAAATGCTTTGGCAGTGAAAAATGCTGTTCGCGTGATTGCCGAGTGCGCCAAACACGGGATCAACGATCGGATTCGAACAAGGCTTAGCGAATATAAAACTCTTTTGAGTGATTCGGTTTAAAAATAAAAAGGATTCATTTAGATTCATTTCATTTAGAAAATATTTTAGGAATTAGGAAAGAAGAGGAAAAACCAAATGATTAGTTTATCAGGAAAAACAGCCATCGTAACAGGTGGAGCGAGAGGAATTGGAAAAGCAACTTGTTTGAAACTTGCTTCTCTTGGAGCCAACATCGTTGTAGCGGATATGAACCCAGAGGCAACCAATGCTACTGCGGAAGAATTAAAATCCAAAGGTTATAAAGCAATTGCCGTAGTGGCGAATGTTTCTGTTGAAGAAGATGCACAAAAACTAATTGATTCTGCGAAAAAAGAATTCGGAACTGTCGACATCCTAGTGAACAACGCAGGAATCACTCGTGATACTCTCCTTATGAGAATGAAAAAAGAGCAGTGGGATGCTGTGATTGCAGTAAACCTTACTGGAACTTACCTTTGTACACAAGCAGCCATCAAAGTGATGATGAAACAAGAAAACGGTGGATCGATCATCAATCTTTCCTCTATCTCTGGTGAAAACGGAAACATTGGACAAACAAATTACTCTGCATCCAAAGCTGGTGTGATTGGTTTTACAAAGGCTGTGGCTCTTGAGATGGCTTCTAGAAAAGTTCGTTGTAATGCGATCGCTCCGGGTTTTATCGCTACTGAAATGACAGAAGCAATCCCTGAAAATATCAGACATGGTATGGTCCAAGCAATTCCACTCAAACGAGCAGGTCTTCCTGAAGACATCGCAAACGGAATTGCATTCTTAGCATCTGACGCATCTTCCTTCATCACTGGACATATCTTAGATATTAATGGTGGTGGATTTTTACCAGGTGGCGGTCACTAAGATTTAAAAATAGAATTCATTACTAGGCAATTAGTAATGACAAACTTATAAATAAACGATAACAATGCGATTCATCGTTATCGACTTATCCCCTCCGATCGGATGTAAGGCCGCTTTTGAGGGGATTTTTATTTTTTCTTAGTCAGTTTCGATTGGTAAGAAAACGCTCTTGGAATTTCCATTGTGTAAGCAATCCCTTCCGTTTCTTCCCCAAAAAAACCAATTCCTTCTAATACAGAGATAACTTCTGGAAGATTTTTTTTAGGAATAAGAAGGTTCGCCACCTCTCTTGCTGGTGTAAATGCATTCAGTTCACTTTGTGAATGCATTAGTTTGTTTAAAGATATTGTAGAACTAGAAACCCCAACTTTTCGTAAACTAACAAGTGCAGATTCGATCGATTCTTCTTTGCAATTCAGAACAACATTAACGCCTTCGAAATAGTTCCTCTGGCGAGTGGATTGCCTAAATTGGTTGGATTTTTTTCTCCAATCCATGTTCCCATATAACTGGTCCAATGCGGAGATGATTTGATCCATACTGGCAGCTTGTTTTGGTCCTTCTAAGCTAACCTTGGTATTCAGCAATCCACGGCCTATGGGAAATTCAAAAATAAATCCTCTACCTGGTAGATCTAGTCTGCCTACCTCAATGATAAAGTCCATCGCATGTTCTGCGTCAGACGAATGGACAACAATTTTTAAGATTTCTTTTTCTTTGGGAATGGTGATTCGTAAGAGCCCTAATTGGTCGCGTAAACCTGTCCCGGTTCCATAACTAATGGTAGGAACGGCAACTCCGTTTTGTAAAATCAAACGAGCGATGGGTTCTGCTGATCCGCGCGGAAGGATACAAAAAACTCCAGTGAGCCCTGAAAATCCAATGGCTTTGTTTTTTTCTTCTATTGTAAAAATATAGTCGGTAGGAACAGAACTGTGTAAATCAATTGTCTCTGAATACACACTTCCATGTCCCGGAACATTTAATTCCGCTGCATCACGAAACAGTGTGAGTAAAAAGTTTTCTGCTATTGGTTCGCAAGCGACTTCAAAAATGGTAACAGGTGTATCAATAATGGAATGGTTTTGGTAAAAGTCGAATAACAACCAACCTCGTTTGGCAAGGACTGGATATCTTCCTGGTTCCATATAAAAATAATGAATTTTATTTCTTTTTAAAGCAGAGATAACGAGATCTGTTAGGTCTCTGTGAACGATCGCAGTGATTCTTATGGCTTTTCGTTTTGAATTCATTTTATTTCTCTTTTAGTTCCGAATCACGTAACGAGAGTTTGCGGGATTTTTCTACAATCATCCCCATCAGAAGAACGGATAAAATAGGGAAGGCGGAGGCTGCCGCAAGAACGCCAAACCCATCCACAGTTCCCATCTGGTTGCCGATCCCAAGCCCCATCGCGATGATGAGGGGAACGGTTATGGGGCCTGTTGTCACTCCTGCACTATCCCAAGCAATATCAATAAACTCGGATTTGCTGAATGTATTTAAGATAAGTAGGAAGAGATAGACTGGGACAATAATCCAAACCAGTGGGATCTCAAGTAAAATCTTTAACATTCCTAGAAGTGTACCTAAACCCACTCCAATAGCAACAGATTGGATCAAGAGGGATTTGCGAAAGGTTCCAACTGTTGTTTCTTCAACCGCATTCCCAAGAGCAGATAATGCTGGTTCTGCGAGAGTAGCGCTATATCCTAGAAAGAAAGCAAAAACTAAAACAACTAAGTAACCAAGTAAATTGTCTTCCTTCCCAAAGATGGGTCCATGGATAGGAACATATTCATATATTTTACTTTTTTGGTTCCAGTTTTCTTCGTGGTAGGGAATTCCTGTATAGGATTTACGTTCTTTAAGATAAAAGAATTTTTCTTCTTTTCCTTCTTCATTCACTGCTTTTAACACAGACTTGGGATTGAAGTTAGGAATGAATTTTGTGGAGTCTACAAGTTCAATGGAACGAAAGGTAGAGGGAAGTTTTCCACCGACTTGGTCTCCTAGTTTGTTCAATCCAAAAATAATTCCAAAGTTAAAGATAGTAAGACCAATAACAGAAAAACCTATTCCTAAAAAAACCTCTTCCGGATAAGGAATTTTTTCTCTGATAATAAAAGTCAAAAACAGAAGCAGGAAAATGGAAATGGGAAGGATGGCGCGCATCGCCATCTGTAAAGCATCGACAATATTGTCTTTTGCCTTTTGATAAAATTCTTTTGGATTGGAAGTGAGTGTTAAGGATGTTTTTTTCCTGAGAGGAACTCCGTGAGAATCACCAAGCAAGAGTTTTGCTTGCTCCGATGTAATTCCTTGTTTGAAAAAAATCTCTTCCGGCATGGGTTTTGGCAGTTTTTCCGAAAAGTACATTCCCACAAGAAATACAGAAAGGATTGGAAATAGGGAAGCTAGTGTCACAACTCCATAAGCACTACTTTGTTCATTTTTTTCAGCTACTTTGGAGATCCCAATCCCTAAAGCCACAACAAGTGGTACGGTTACGGGTCCTGTTGTCACAGCTCCTGAATCCCAAGCAAGACCAGAAATGAATTTTAAGTTCTCATCGAAGTATGCATATATACTCACACCTAACAATATAAATATGGTAGGAACAAGAATTCTCATCAGAGAAAATCCAAACAAAAATCGTAACATCCCAAAAACCACAGAGACTCCGACTCCGATGGCTATCGATAGATAAAGAAAGTGGGAACCTTCATTGAGTAAAAAGTAAAGTAGAGGCGCGTCCCAAGGTGCCACTTTGCTACCGCAGGCTTTCAGTATGGAAATGGCAGGTTCGGCCAATGTGGCACCTACCCCCATGAGAACGGAAAACACAATGATACTAAAGAGGCCCAACTTTTGAGGCAATCGAAGCCCTAGTGCTTCACCCAAAGGCATAAGTCCCAAAAGTAATCCTTCCAAAAAAAAGGTAAGCCCAAGGACAACGGCAGAAATTCCAAAGGTAATGAGTCCTGCTTCTTTGATAGGAATTCGCAGGACAAATAATTGAAAGAGTGCAAGGTATAAGACAATCCAGATGACGGCTTTGATTTGGCCCCAAAGTTTTTTCTGAAAGTAAGGTAGTATTAGGGTAATTGTCTCTCGAAGTCCAATATGAATGGATTCTTCTTTTTCATTCCTTGCCATATAGACAAACTCAATGGGAAAAACAATTTTGCAAAGGGAATTTCAGAAAGAATGTCTCCCGGCGGATGCCGGGAGACCAAGTGGGCAAACTGGGAAAGAGATTAGTACTTATAAGCCTTATCTTCTTGAATGAATTTTTTTGTAGTGGTTGCAGTGAGATTTACAGTGGGACGAACCACATGCGTAGGTTCATTGTACCAAAGGAAGTTCGATAAACTTGCTGTATCAGTTCTCCATTTAAAATCAGCTGGTACTTGGTTGATGGCACTTGTTCCATGTCCTGCTACAAGAGCTGTCCATTCCACAAGAGACCCATCATAGTATACGGTTGGGTATCCGAGAATATTCAAAGAGGCAAATCCGTTTACTTGTGCTTCAAAGTTGGTTCGGCATTGGCTGACGATCGTTGTTCCCGGAGTGTAAACTGCTCTTGTTGTATCAAAAAGAGTTTTAAGAGCTGCTTTGTCTAAGTATTCGTATCCATCCGCATTGTCCTTAAGAAGGTCTGACCAAGGAAATGTTTTGGAGGATTTGATACTTCCTTCGAACGGAACAAACGTTTGGTTCCCTGCTGATGCTGACGGTGCGCCAGAAGACTGATAGGAAGTTGTGATATAGGCAGCGCTTCCTGGATTCACAACAAGGGCATTTCTTGGCACATTTAGACCCTGTGCTGTCCCATCATACTGAGCCGCCGGTCTTGCATCGATAATTTGTTGTTTGGCGGTAAGTCCCCAGAGATTTGCATTTCCTCCTGTTTTTGCGATTTCATAAATATCTTCTAGTCCCAAAGTCAGGACAGTGTTGTCGACTCGCAGATGTTTTACGGAAAATCCACCGTTTCTTTCTAAGTTGATTCCGGATCGACTTGCCGAAAGAGGGATTCCTGCACCTGTTGCCTTTTTGTTCAGGTTTCCATTTACAATGGCTAGGTTTTTGATATCAGCTCCCCAGTATCGTAGCCAATAAACACCACGTGTTACATCTTGTACGGCACCTGCCCCCACGGCTTTTGCAGGATAAGCACCAGAAGCGATTCCATTTCCTGTTCCAACAGTAAAAACAACCAAGTCCTTAGAGAGATTGATTCCAAAGGTTTTTAGCCAATCATCTACAAACTGACCATTTGCTTGGTAACGAACTGAGTTTGAGAATAGACCTGTGTCTCTGGTCTGGTTGAATCGAAATCCACCACTTGGCAAATCTGCTGGTTTGTAATCGTCTAGTAGATAAACATAAACACCCTGGTTTGGGTTCTCCGCTACATAAGGAGAAGCCGCTCCACCAGCGACACGATCTGCCGCATCTGTTTGTAAGATGATCAGGTTTCCCGTGATATGACTTGGTTTGTTGGCAGGCCAGTTACTTACAAAACGTGCCAAAGTCTGCGGAGTGATGAGCCCCCAGTTGTTTTGGTTGTAATCAGCGGCCGATTCATTTACTAAATCGCTCGCCGTATTGACTTTGATTTGGTTGGCAGCCAAGTAAAGTAAAGCTGCCAGTAAAGTATTGTTGTCTTCTTTCTTATCGACACAAGAAACCGAGAAGGAAAGTAGGAGGAAGGCAGTGAGTGTTCGGGTCCATTTTTGAATCATGGAGTTCTCCTTAAAAAATGTTCTTGGAATAGATTTCGTAAAGACGGGCTGATTGGGGAAGTCTATTCTGCTATAGCAGAAGTTAAATCTGCTAAAATGGAGCAAACGATTGGAAATCCGCCCAGGATTTTGGAATTGCCATTGGGATCGTTCGCTTCTCGTCTTTTTTTTAACAAAACGTCTCCAATTGAGGCTATGTAATTTGCGTTAGGTGATGTTAGAATGATGTCAAAGGTTTCAAGAGGAAAATAATCTATTTAGACTTGCCAAAAATTCCGACAATTTCATTTTAAAAAAACGCTAGGCGTACATATATACCTAGCGGAAAACGATTTAACACTTGCCCCACTGATTAACAGTGGCCTGGAGGATATAAAATGGCAGATTTCGAAAAAATTAAGTCAATCATCGTAGAACAACTTGGTGTTGATGAATCAGAAGTTACACCTGAAGCTCACTTCATCAATGATCTTGGTGCTGACTCTCTTGATACAGTTGAACTAGTTATGACTCTTGAAGAAGAGTTTGGTGTGGAGATTTCTGATGAAGACGCAGAAAAAATCCAAACCGTAGGCGATGTAATTAAATTCATCGATAAACTTAAGGGGTAATTCCCAATCCAAAAACCGGGTTCCTTGAATAGAGGAACCCGGATCTTTGTACCTTGCCGAACTCGATTCGTATCAAACTTCCCCCCGAAAGAATTTCCTCTCTCAAAGAACTTCAATCCCTTACAAAAACACAGTTTAAGGATATTTCTCTTCTCCACCTAGCATTTGTTCACAGGTCATTCGCAAACGAAGACTCAGATCGTTATCTTTCTGATAATGAACGTTTAGAGTTTTTAGGAGACTCCGTTCTTGGTATCCTTGCGGCCGAATTTTTATACCAATCCCTTCCGAAAGGAAAAGAAGGAAAACTGGCCAAACTAAAAAGCAAAATGGTGTCGGCCCCGGCGATTGCGAAACTCGCTAGATCCTACAGATTCCCTGAATTTTTACTTCTAGGCAGAGGGGAGAGAGAAAAGGGGGAATCCAATACCAATCTCCAAGCAGATAGCTTTGAGGCCTTTCTGGGGGCACTGTATCTTGACCAAGGCCTTGCGAGTTGCCGTAAATTCCTTACTCCCCATTTCCAGGTGATGGAGAAGGGTGTGGATGATGCAGAAGAGACAAAAGATTATAAAACCATTTTACAGGAATTTTGCCAAAAGAAATGGAAAAAAATACCTGAATATTCCGTTATGAAAGAAGAGGGTCCTGACCACGACAAAGAGTTCCTTGTCTCTGTTCTTTGCGAAAATCACTTCCAAACCAGTGGGGATGGAAAGAACAAACGTCGGGCAGAACAGATGGCAGCTAAGGCAGCTCTCCGCTTTTTAAAAATACTATGATAGACTTTTTATTAAAATCCAAATCGATGCGGGTTCGAGTGGCAGCCCTCATCCAAGATCCTAAAGGAAAAATTTTGCTTGTACAGCAGCAGAAAAAACAATCGGGGTATTGGTTACTTCCGGGTGGAGGGATTGAATTTGGGGAGACGGGAGAGGAAGCTCTCAAACGAGAACTGAACGAAGAGTTGTCTCTGGAGGTAAGCCAGATGGATTTTTTATTTTTAAATGAATCCATTGATCCAGATAAAAAACGCCACTTGATCCAAATTGTTTTTTTAACCAAGGTAAAAGATTTGTTACCTACCTTAAATCCAAAAGAAAAAGCGATTTCTGGATTTGGTTATTTTACGACAAAAGAAATTTTATCTATGGACATTCGTCCGGACATTAAACATTACTTCCGGGCCAAAAGCACAAATAAACCTAGATATATTTCCAGCCCATGGGTGAATGAACCATGAAGTTGTCAGAACGTGAAATTATTGGACAAGGGTTTCGTTACCCAATCGAATTACACGAAGACTTCCAAGGCCTATCTGAGAAATTAAATTCGCTTCCCAAAGTTTCCAAGGTCTATGTCCTCACAAGCCGTGAAATTGCAGGAATCTACGAAAAATATATTACAAAAGAACTAAGTTCCCTGAACGTTCCTTTTTCCTTCATTTATTTAAAACCTGGAGAAAAGAACAAACACATTGATCGAGTAAAGAAGGTCTACAACCAACTCATTGAAACAGATGCAGATAGAAAGGCGGTTGTTATCGCTTTTGGTGGGGGGGTTGTTGGAGACTTCGCTGGTTTCATTGCTGCCACCTACCAGAGAGGTGTACGGTTTGTCCAGGTGCCTACAACACTCCTTGCTTGTGTTGACTCCTCTGTAGGAGGAAAGGTCGCAGTCAATGTGGATTCTGGTAAAAATATGGTGGGAGCTTTTTACCAACCAGAGTTTGTATTTGCACCTCTCTTTACTCTTTCGACTTTACCAGAAAAGGAATGGAGTTGTGGTCTTGCGGAAATTGCAAAACACGCATTTCTCGATGGAGGGGATTTTTTAGATAAAATATCTAAATCAAAACGTTCCGATTTTTCAGCAAACTCGCCAATTCTTCGTTATGCGATTGAAGAGTCAGTCCGAGTGAAGTCCGGAATTGTTTCGCAGGACGAAAAAGAAACGGGCCTACGTGCCGTTTTGAATTTGGGACATACCACAGGGCATGCCATTGAATCCTTAACCCAATATAAAAAATACTCTCATGGAGAAGCAGTTGCTGTTGGTCTTGTGACAGCCTTACTGTTGTCACGTGAGCTTGTCGGTTTTTCAGAATCAAATTTTCAAAGAGCAATTACGCTTATGAAACAATTGGAACTTCCGACACGTTTAGAAGAGAAACCAGATGAAATTCTGAAACACATGGAACATGATAAAAAAAAGGAAGGGACTTCCTTAAAATTTGTTTTATTGGAAGACTTCGGAAAACCAAAATTTGGTGTTTCTGTCGAACGAAAGAACATCTTTGAAATTTTAAAACGTCAAAAAGGGAAACTATAGAATGGGTGGAGGAAGCCTAAAAGAATTCTATTTGGATTTGAATCCATTAACCCTGCTACGAAGTTCCGGTCGTGATGTTGCAGAAACTATGATCCTATTTGGATACATGGTGGTTTTTGCTATTTTCTCCTATAAAATCACAATGCTTCTTGTCGAGAGAATCAAACCAGCACCGGATGCCGTTCACGAATACAATCGTAGAAAAGTGGCTCGTATGGGTTTCCTCTTAGTTTTTGGCATTGCCTACCTTCCTATTATTTTTTCTAGTTTATCACTACTGCCTACGGTCCTTGGTCTTGCCGGTGCGGGGATTGTCATTTCGCTGAAAGAAGTTTGGCTGAATATGGTAGGTTGGTTTATGATTATGGGAGGGAATGGTTTTAAGGTTGGTGACCGAATCGAGATCGACAACATCAAAGGAGATGTTGTGAATATCGGTTTTTTTAAATTCACTCTACTGGAAATTGCGTCAGATCCTAGATTTGAACAATCCACCAACAGACTCATTCATTTCCCCAATTATAATGTAGTTTTACATCGTTTTTTTATTGTTTCGGAAACCATGGATTTTGTGTGGGATGAGTTTCGCGTATATTTGCATTTGCATTCCAACTGGGAAAAAGCTGAAAAAATTTGTTCTCAAATTCTGAATGAAGAATTAGTATTAGCACCGGAACTAGTGGAATCAAAAATTCGCGAGATGTCAAAAAATTACCTAGTGAGGCTTGGTAAAACCACTCCCATTGTATATACTTCCTTAGAACCGGAAGGAACGATCTTAATGTGTTTGCGATATTTAACGCCTATTAGGTCAAAGCGTCTTAATCGAATCCTTATCTCCAAAGAAATTCTTACAAAGTTCAAAAATGAAAATGACATCCACATCTACTCCCATTAAAGATAATTCCATTTGGATCTTTGTATCCTTACTTCTTTTTGTTTTGTTAACCGGCGTAATTTTGGGTCCGTGTAAAGGTGGGACAACAAAACATAACTCAATTCCAAAAGAAGCGGTATACAATAAAAAAACAAACTACTATAGTTTAACTAGTGAAGGCATCTATAGGGAGTGGTATGAAAATGGAAATTTAATCACAGAGTTTCCAGTAAATGCACTCGGTCAGCCAGATGGATACAGCAAAAAATTAAACTATCTTACCGGAATTACTATCATGGAAGGAAAATTTTTAAACGGAGATCGGGATGGTCTTTGGAAATTTTATTTTTCTGATGGAAAGATTTATATTGAACAAAACTACAAATCGGGGAATCGGAAAAAACAACTGTGGATCCAAACTGCTGAACTTGGAAATGAAACGGGATCATTTCATAGATACTTCCGAAGTGGTAGGCTAAACGAAAAAGGTTTCTTTGATGGTGGGCTCCGCACTGGGGACTGGGTGCGTTATTATCCAGATACTAGAGTGGAAGAGAAAGGTAGTTACGAAAACGATAAAAAAGTTGGTGAATGGTTTTATTATTATCCCACTGGTGCGAAAGAAGCCTCCGAAGTTTACTCCGATGACGGAGAGTTGATTGCAAGATCAACCTATTACCCGAATGGGAGTGTATGGTGTTTGGTGCGGAAAGGGAAGGAACCAGAGTGCCACTAGGGTTAGGGCACTCTTTCAAATTATAACTGAATTATTAGAATTCGGTGGCTTTACCGAAGAGTCCCAAATGGTTTTGGATTAAGTCGATATTAAACAGTAAAAGACTAAACAAAAACGTTACAAAAAGTACAATCAAAATGGTGCTAAACACCGCCCAGAAACTATTTCTTAAAAAACGAAATTGTAGATAAGCAAAACTAACGGCCAGGTTCTTCCAATTGTTACTGTTTGGCTCTCCACCTACTTTTTTGTAATTAAAGATATAAAACAGAGATAAAAGCCCAAGTAAAAAGAAGATAAAGTAACTAAACTCAGTTACGTAGTGTTTTTGTAAGAGAAAGAGAGGAATGTAAATCAAATTTCCTATCAAAATTCCAATAAGGATGATAATGGCCACATGAAAGACAGGCGCAAAGATGGATCCCGTTTTTGTATTACTGGGTGATCTCCCTTCTTCTTCTAGGGAAGAGGAAAACTGTAGGGATTGAAATCCTTCTGCTAATTCTTTATTTTTTAAAATCAAACGGTAAGAAATTATAGTGATCACATAAGTGAAAACTAAAAATACAAAATAGAAGTAGGATAATACTTCCTTTTGTAGCATTAGATTGAGTTGAAAAAAAACTTTTGGTGCCAATACAAGAAAAGAAACAGGATAAAAAACGTGCGCTAAGGATTTATGAAACCAAACTCGAAAAGCATAAGAAACAGCCGTAGAAAAGGTTAACAATAAATAAAATAGAGAAAGCCCAAGCAGTAACTTTTGTCCCACTAAAACGCGTTTGATATTGTCCTTGGTTTCTTCTTGTTCTGTATCGACTGGAAGTTCTCTGGATTCCAACTCTACTAAAAAAGATTCTAAGTAAGAAATTCGGTTCAAAACTCCATTTTCAGAAATTACTTTTGGTTTCATTGATTCCATAGCGGATTCTGAAGTCTCTGCTGCGATATAGTCTGGGAATTGAACTGTGTAATCGACAAAGAGGGAGTGGATGATTACGATAGCAATGAATATAGGTGTAATGATAGGGAGTTGTTTTTTCAATTTTTCCATAGAGATTATAAGATCACAAAAATAGTCATCATACCAATAGCAAGGACTACTAACATAATGATGTAAGGCCATAAATGAAAACTTTCATCCGCAGAAAGAGTCGGATTCTGTTTCGCTTTTGAGACTGCTACTGTAGGTGAAGCAACCGAATTCATGATATTGGCAGCACCTTGTTGGCTGTCAGTGGTTTTGATTTTTACAGAGTTTTCTTCTTCAATGATTTTACCATAGACTTGTTCATTGATTTTGATGACAACTTCCGAAAAATTCTTGTTATTCGAGATGTTCACAATTTTAGCTGGGATTTGTTTGATCGCTCCCGACTCTTCTTTCAATTCTAAGGAATTGATGATAGAATCTGTTACTGCGTCTCCTGGAACCAAACGGATGTACACATTGTCACCTGCTTTCAGTTCTACGAGTGGCGTTCCATTTACGGGTGAGAGTTGGAATTTGAATTGAACAATTTGTTTGTCCGCAGGAACTAAAAATCCAGAGGCTTGAGGAACTGGTGTTACCGGAGGAGCTTCTTTTTTTGCAATTTCTTCTTCATCAACCGTTGTTTTGGAAATATCGTTAGGATCGATTAGTTCAAAATGGATTTCTACTTTGGGTTCGGTGTTCCCAGAAGTCCTTTTGTGTATTTCGCTAAAAACGAAGTCCAAACGATCCGTTAGGTTGTGGTCCATGTAGTGGAGGATTTCTTCCAAAAAACTTTCCGAGCCAAATTTGGTTTTGATAAGCTCCTGGAGGGACTTAGTAATGTTTTTTTGCTGTTCCCCTTTGTAGATGACCCTCTGCATTCGGTTGTAAAAGTCCTGAAATGTGGACCGAACAGGTAAAAGGGACAGCGGGCTTGTACATGAAACTCCCTCAAACTTCACCGATTTGGTTTCAACCGGGTCAATGACTGCAGCAATCATGGTATAAACCATATTGGCTTCGTCTCGAAGGTTTACTTTGACAGAATAATAGTTTGGTGTCTCAGGCATAAGGTTCTTTTTTGACAGTATCCATCTTTAGAAGAAAGCTGTCAAAAAGATTAGGTCATCATGGGAATCGTCTCTTTAATCACAATCCGTTACATCCGAGGGTCCAGAGTTCTGGGTTTCCTCTCTATCAAATCCAGGCTGTCGTTCATTGTTATGGCGGTCGGAGTAGGGCTCCTAGTAGTAGTCCTCTCCATTTTCAACGGATTCCAAAAACAAGTAAAGGAATCACTCTGGCAAGGGGGGCCTCATATCACTATTGAGAACTCTTATGGCTCCGGCGCCATTTATGATTACGAAAAGGTCATCCAACACCTCAAGGCCGACCCGAAACTCGCCGAGTCCTTCGTTTCTGTAGAAGGGAACATCACAAGTCACGGTCTCATCCAAAGTAATAACAACTTCAATCCAATCATGATTCGCGCAGTCCCCGTGGACTCCGTAGAAAAATTGGTGGAGAATGGACTTCCGAACTTTCCTCGGATTTTACAATACGATCGAGACGAAATCCAATCCATCAATACGAAGAAACTCGTAGTTGTGGGAAAAGAAATGAGTGCCATTTACGGATACGGCCTTGGTCGTGAGATCACAATGGCAGTTCCTGGAGGAAGGTTTACTGTCGAACGTGGGGTGCAAGTAAATGTCCAAACCTTTCGTTTGGTTGGACTTTTTAAAACGGGATATTATAACTACGATTCTAAGTTTGTGTTTTTGTCTCTTCCGCAAGCCCAAGAGTTTTTTAAAATGCAAGGTGCTGTGAACCAAGTAGCAATTAAGGTTCGTTCCCTGGATGATTTAAAACTTACTAAACATAGAATCTTATCTCGGTTAAACGAAGACAATTGGAATCAAAAAATTCAGGATGAAACTTCTTGGTCCGTGCGAACCATTGCAGAAGAACAAGAAAATTTTTTGGCAGCACTAAGATTGGAAAAAACAATCATCTCCATTATTGTTTTTCTTTTTATCGTTCTTGCTGCCCTTGGGATGGTGGCCACTGTGCACTCTCTTATCCGTGCTAAACGTAGATCCATCGGAACATTAAAAGCTCTGGGTCTTGCATCCAATGATATCCTACTTATCTTTACATTGAATGCCATGATTGTGGGAATCTTATCATCGCTTGTGGGTGGGATGACGGGAATCTTTATCGCAACAAAATTAGAAGTGATCATCAATATCATTTCTGAGATTATCAATGGGATTGGTGGTTTACTCAATCCAGGTGATTGGGATCCTGTGGAGCTTGTTCCAAAAGATATTTATTATTTTGATCATATTCCTGTAGATATTGATATATCCTTTATCTTTATGGTGACAACGGCTGCAACCATCCTCTCTGGACTTGCTGGTTATTTCCCGGCACGTATGGCAGCGAATCTAAACCCAGTGGATACAATAAGAAATGACTGATATGAATGTAAAACCGACTGTTTCTGTTCGCAAATTAGAAAAATACTACCAGGTTGTAGACAAAAAGTACCATATCATTTCAGGTCTGGATTTTGAAGTGATGCCTGGAGAGATTGTTTCTGTGGAAGGAGCCTCTGGTGTTGGTAAGTCCACTCTCCTCAATATTCTTGGCGCTATGGATTCGTTTGACGACGGTGAGGTGGAAGTTTGCGGGGTTTCCTTAAAGAACCTGAACGAAAAACAAAGAGAAACTTTCCGTGCTGAAAAAATTTCTTTTATCTTCCAACAACATCTTTTATTACCAGACTTTACGGCATTGGAAAATGTGATGATGCCTCTTCTCATTGCAAGGATGAATCCGAGCATCGCTAAAGTCCAAGCTACAGAGATTTTAAAAAAAGTAGGCCTTGGGGAAAGGACTGGAAGTTTCCCTTCCCAACTTTCTGGTGGAGAGAGTGCGAGAGTCGGCGTGGCTCGGGCCCTTGTGGGAAGAAGACAACTGATTTTGGCCGATGAACCCACAGGAAACTTGGACCGAGACAACTCTCGTCATTTGATGGATCTTATCAAAGAACTCCAAAATGAATTTAAGTTTTCTTTGATTCTTGTGACTCATGACTTGGAGCTTGCTTCCATGGCTCATAAACGAAACAGGATTGTATCGGGACAACTAACCCCAGTTACTTGATATGCGATTTTGTCGTTTTTGCGGAGCCAAAGAAATTCAGTTTCGTAAAAGCGGCAAGTTCGGCTGTGTCCATTGTGCTCAAATTTTTAACTATCCCAAACCAAACCGCAGAATAAAAATTCCCGAAAACCAAATCCAAACTTTAGAAAGTTTTATAAAAGAGAATTTATCGTCTCTGACTCTTTTTTCACTGCGAACCCGCATCACAAGAAATCTAAAATCGAGTTTGTTTCCTTTTTATGATCCATTGTTAGATAAATCCAAACAATTGTTAGTTGAAAGTGGATTCGGCTCCCAATTGTATTTGGATACAAATTTGCCTTCTTTGCATTTAGAGGAGAATCCAGAACCTAGGATGGGTTTTTATTTGGGATCGGAGGACCATATCCGTTGGGAAGAAATCTCCTTCCATCCATATCCAAATCGAAACCAAACCTTAGTCCAGAAAAAGGAAAAGATTTCTATCTTTCGGTTTTTGTTCCAAAAATCCCATTGGGCAGAGCTTCCAGAGATTGGATTTGTCTCTTCTTGTCCTACGAATTTAGGGGCTGGAAGGAGGGATTCGATCCTGCTCGGACTCACGCCAGAGGTCGTTTCTGAGTTTTTTTCAATTTTACAAACATTGTCTGAATTTGGTATAGAATTTGCTCCATCCACCGATTATAGAATTAGGAACATCGGAAAAGACCGAGTTCTTGTCGTAAAAATCTCGTGGAAGAACGTTTTGGCAGTTCAAAAACGTCAGTTTTACAAAATTCTTGGTTTACTAGGCTCCTATTAAACCGGTACGGTCATGATGGGAACAAGGACGTTCGTCTAATTAATAAAGGCAGGGTGCGGCATGTTGGAATTCACAAAAAGAGCAAAAAGAGTCATCAACGAAATCGCCCAAGATGAGGCTAAACGTTTGGGTTCCGATTTTATCGGTCCTGAACACATTCTACTTGGGCTTCTCCGGGAGGAGGACTCTGTCGCGATTAAGATTCTTACGAATCTAAACATCAATTTAAACGAACTCCGTAAAGAAGTCGAAAAGAGAACTCGTGAGGGTTCCGGTGCCTTGTTGCTTGATGTGAGCCAAGGACAAGACAAATACCAAAAGATGATCGAAGTTTCTAAAGAGGAAGCAAAACGCCTCAAACACAACTATGTGGGAACGGAACACATTCTTTTGGCACTACTTCGCGATAACAATAATATCGCCGGTGGATCGTTATCCTCTTTCAGCGTAAATTATAACGTCATTAAATCAGAGATTTTACGACTTCTAGGAGCGCCACCTTCGGGTGCGGTAGGTGGTGGGGCAACCGGGACACAATCGGGTACCCAAGGCCAAACGCAAACAGCGGCTCCAAGACAAGAAAAAAGTAAAACTCCTATTTTGGATGAGTTTGCACGGGACCTAACACAACTGGCTCGTGAGAAAAAATTGGATCCAGTGATTGGTCGTTCCAAAGAAATCGAACGGGTCATCCAAATCCTTTCACGTAAAACAAAAAATAACCCAGTTCTTGTGGGAGAGTCCGGTGTTGGTAAAACGGCCATTGTAGAAGGACTTGCGCAAGCAGTGATTGAAAAGTTGGTTCCTGATCTACCTTTCGACAAACGAGTGTTATCTTTGGATTTGGCAAGCCTGATTGCAGGTACTAAATACCGTGGTGAATTTGAAGAACGATTGAAAAAAATCATGAAAGAAATCGTCACTTCCCAAAACATCATCATCTTTATTGATGAGTTACACACTCTCATTGGTGCCGGTGCCGCAGAAGGAGCAGTGGATGCAGCAAACATTCTCAAACCAGCCCTAGCAAGGGGCGAGCTACAATGTATTGGTGCTACCACAAATAATGAATACCGTAAATACATAGAAAAAGATTCTGCCTTGGAAAGAAGATTCCAAATGGTGAAGGTTCTTGAACCTTCCGTGGATGATGCGGTTCTGATCTTAGATGGTTTGAAAAAAGCTTACGAAGCTCACCATAAGGTTCGTTATACGGAAAAAGCAATCGAACAAGCGGTAAAATTATCTCACCGTTATATCAACGATCGTTTTTTACCAGACAAAGCCATTGATATCATAGATGAAGCGGGAGCGAAAGCGCGCCTTGCGAATTGCCAACGTCCTAACGAAATCAAGGAAATTGAAGAAGAGATCAAAGGTCTTTCTGTTAAAAAAGAAGATTTAGTTCGAAGCCAAGAGTATGAAAAAGCAGCAGCGGTTCGTGATGAAGTGAATCGTAAAAAAGGCCTTCTGGATGAAAAAACCAAACAGTGGCAAGAACGAATGGAAGGGTATGCTGTTTCGATTGAAGAAGAAGATATTCTATCCGTTGTTAGCCTCTGGACAGGAATTCCTTTGAAAAAAATGGAAGAGTCCGAGAATACAAAACTTCTCAATTTGGAAGAAGACATCAAAACTCGCATCGTGGGTCAAACCGACGCTATTGAAAAAGTAGCTCGTGCTGTCAGACGTTCTCGCACTGGACTCAAAAGTGAAAAACGTCCTACAGGATCGTTTATTTTCCTTGGGCCAACGGGTGTCGGAAAAACGGAACTAGCAAAAGCGCTCGCAGAACAACTCTTTGGTTCGGAAGACAATATGCTTCGAATCGATATGTCCGAATACATGGAACCTCATGCAGTCTCAAGACTAATTGGAGCACCTCCAGGTTACGTAGGATATGATGATGGTGGCCAACTTACAGAATTTGTAAGAAGAAAACCGTATAGTTTGGTTCTTCTTGATGAGATCGAAAAAGCTCACCATGATCTTTTTAATATCCTACTTCAAATTATGGAAGAAGGGAATTTAACAGATACTAAAGGTAGAAAAGTAAATTTCCGAGATACGATCATCATCATGACGTCGAACATCGCTGCGAAAGAAATTTCTAAAGGTGGTCGATTGGGTTTTGAGGATTTTGCAGACGAAAGAGAAACTTACAAAGCAGAACAAGCTAGGGAACAATTGAAAAAACATTTCAATCCAGAGTTCCTCAACCGTGTAGATGAAGTTGTTTACTTTGCTCCTCTCAAAAAAGAAGAGATCGTAAACATTGTAGACATCATGTTGAAAGACTTTAACAAACGTTTGACTGAAAAGAAAGTGCTAGTGGATCTTTCTTTTGCTGCAAAAGAACATTTTGCTACCATTGGATACGACCAAAACTATGGAGCTCGTCCTCTCAGAAGAGTTTTCCAAAGAGAATTGGAAGACTATATGGCAGTGCAATCGTTGAAAGGTGTCTATGATAACCCAACTAAGATCCTAGTAGATTTGGCCGAGGGGAAACTCGTGTATACAGAAACTCCTTGGACTGAATACAAGGAAGCTCCGAAAAAAGACGGTGGTTCTTCTCCTAGTGCTGAGGAAAAAGATTTGGCTCTCGTTTAGAGAGTCTTTCGGACAGGCGAACGGAAATGGCTATCCTCATTCCCCTCGTCTTTCTGTTTTCTTATTTTTTTATTCGCAAAGTATGGTTCCAACTCCGGAAAATCCGCACCGTTGGAACCATCGAACGGATCGAACTGGGTTACATTCGGCCCAATCTTATCCTCCCAGAAGTCAAAGTTTTTTATAAATATTACTTTCAGTCGGGTCTCTATTTTGGCTCTGGTTATCTCAATCTGTCCGATTTTCTTACCAATCAGGAATTTCATGTCCATTTAGGACCAGGTGAAAATCCCATTTTGTATACGGAAGATTCAGAGATCATCACGGAAGAACATATCGAACATTACTTGCTTTCCAAGGGGGGCAGCGTTTTCCTATACCTGGACCCCATCGAACCCTACCATTCTAGGATAGATTCGGTCAATTTGAACTCCATTACAGTTCCCTCGGATCTTTTATGAAACATTTTATTCAGATTGCTGCTGTTACTTGTCTTCTCGTAACTTCCCTTTATTCTCAAGAAAAAGAACAAGTTGGTTCTGCTTACTTTCAAGCTGTTGATGAATACAAGGTAAAAAATTATAACAAGTCCATTGAGCTTGTAAAAAGCCTACTCACAGATGGTAAGTCTTCCTATGAATTTTATGCCTTACTTGCATATAACTATGACAAGTTGAATGATTTCGAAAATTCCTATAAAAATATTTTGGAAGCGAGAAAACGTAAACCCGATGATGAAGATCTTTTGCAAGGTAGCCTTGCCATTTTGACTCGGCATAAAAAATGGAAACCCGCCATTGAACTGGCAGAAAAAACCATTCCTTTATACCCACAAAATCCAGAAGTTAGATATTTTTATGCTTTGGCTCTTTCAGAAAAAGGTGCTTCTAAAACAGCATTGTCTCAAATTGAAAAAGCAAAGGCAGGTAGTCCAAGCGACTTTCGGATGTTGGAATTAGAAGGCAAAATTTATTATAACTTAAAGAATTATGACAAAGCAGATGTTAGTTTACGATGGGCATCTTCTTTGAACCAAAATTCTGCGGAAATTTGGAATAACTTAGCCCTCGTTCAAGAGTCCTTATACAAATCGAACAAAAAATTGGGTAAAAAAAATCAAGCAAACACTTATTTAACGGAAGCTAAGGAATGTATTCAGAAAGCTTCTGATTTGAATGGGGAAAGTATTACAATTAAAGAAAATTCTAAACGGATTGCTGCCTTCACATCCCTGTGAAAATTAAGTTTCATACACTTGGCTGTCGGTTGAACTTTTTTGAAACCGATGGTATGTACTCTGTGCTGAGAGACAAAGGTTTTTCTCTTGCCCAAGCGGAAGAAGAGGCTCAATACATCGTTGTCAACACTTGCACCGTTACTAATAAAGCGGATGTAAAGAACAGAAATATCATTCGTAACGCCATTCGCACAAATCCCGGTGCAAAAGTCTATGTGACCGGCTGTTATGCGGAAACTGACAAAGAAATCTTACAAAATATACCTGGCGTTTTTGGTGTTTTTGGGAATACGGAAAAAAGTTCCCTTCCATATAAAATATTAGAAGATTGGGAAGGAAAAGAAACTTATCCCCATAAAGCCCTTGACCGTTTTTCTTATTCGGATGTGCTTCCGGAAGGTCATACCCGTGCGTATTTAAAAATTCAAGATGGTTGTAATAGGAAATGTTCCTATTGTAAAATTCCTGCAGCAAGGGGCCTTGGGGTCAGTAGAAATTACAATGACGTTTTAGACCAAGTTAGATACTTACAAGACAATGGTGTTGGTGAAATCCAGCTAACGGGCGTTAATTTGGGCTGGTACCGGTTAGAAAATGGGGAGAAGGGTTTTTTAAATCTATTGGAAGGTATTCTAAAAATTTTAGAATACTCTAGAATTCGTCTGTCTTCCATTGAACCACCCGATGTGGGCCCCGGCCTACTTGATCTAATGAAACATTCCAGGTTTTGTAAATTTTTGCATATACCCATTCAAAGTGGCAGCCGTAAAGTTTTAAAAGATATGCGAAGGACTTATCATCCAGATGCCTTCCGCACAAGGATAGAACTTGCAAAAGAAAAACTTCCCAACTTATTCCTCGGAACCGATGTAATCGTTGGATTCCCTTCTGAAACAGAGATAGAGTTTCAGGAAACAAAACAATTGTTAGTGGAGCTTGGGTTTGCAAAACTGCATGTATTCCCGTATTCGGTTCGGAAAGGTACAACTGCTGAATCTTTTGGGGATCCTATTCCGGGTGATGAAAAAAAACGCAGAGTGCTTGATTTGATGTCACTTAGTTCTGCGCTTCATACTAAATACGCAGAGTCAGTGATTGGAAAAACTTATGAAGCCATTCTTGAAAGTGATGGAAGGTTTGTGACTGACAATTATCTGAAAGGCAGGTTGGCTGATTCTTTCCGATTTGATACCCTACAAACAGGTCAATTTGTAGATGTTAGGTGTCTGGATTACAAGCCCGCCAAAGATAGAGAAGGTGAGTTTGTTTTTGGATTGTCTCTTTAGATTTCCTTAGAAAAAGAATTTCCAAAAACACTTGATTGATTACGATTAGGTCATCATGGATCGTAAAAAGCTATATATTCTTGGTTTTATTATTGTAATGGTTCTAATCATTACGTCCTTTTGGTTCCTCCGAAATTCCCAATCCAACCGATTAGGAGTCGAAAGAGGTTCGTTAGTGGAAGCCGTTTATGCTTTGGGAACGGTAAAACCTGTAGATAGTTTTAGTTTAAAATTTGGAATTGCTGCTTCAGTCCGTGAGATCTTTGTAGAAGAAGGGCAGGCTGTCACAAAAGGCCAACCTCTCCTTGTGAATGATTCAGGAATTACCTTTCGCTCTCCTTTCAACGGAACCTTAACCAAGTTAAATGTTGCCAAAAATGAAACGGCTATGCCTGGGCTTCCGCTTTTGGAAATTCAAAATTTAAAAGAAGTTTATATCTCGGTATCTCTCGATCAAGAATCCGCTTTACGAGTCAAATCAGGGCAACAAGCCCAACTTAGTTTTGAATCCATTCGAGGAAATGTCTATAAGGGAAAGGTGGAAAGGATCTATCCATCAAATGGTCAGTTTTTAGTTCGAATCGAACCAGATGAACTTCCGCAAGGGATTTTACCTGATATGACAACAGACGTTGCCATCGAAGTGTCTTCTAAGGAAAATGTCATCTTAGTTCCGTTAGTTGCAGTTGATCGTGGGAAACTAACTCGGTTTCGGAATGGAAAACGCGATAAAATTGAAATTCGGATCGGAGCTATCAATTCAGAATATGGGGAACTCATCCAAGGAGATTTGAAAGAAGGCGACGAAGTATTGGTAAAAAATTAATGTTGTTTCTTGCCATTAGACAGATCCTTTCTAGGCCACAACAATCTATCCTTACACTCATTGGAATTGTACTTGGGACCGCTGGATATATTGTCTTTTCAGGAATTATGTTGGGGTTCCAGGCAGTCATTACCGACCAATTGGTGAATTCCGATGGGCAAATCAAAATTTCTCCCAAAGATGAACTTATTACGGAACGAACATTCGAAGATGTTTTTTTTCAAGGTAAAACAGTTCGTTGGTTGTCTCCCCCATCAGGAAGGACTGACAATTCTCGATTAACAAATGTTCTTGGGTGGATGGACAAACTATCTAACGATCATAGGGTTCTTTCCTTTGCTCCCCAACTAACCAAGGAAGTTATTTTTGTAAATGGAAAAGCAACCGCACCGGCAAGGTTTGTAGGCGTTGACCCCAATATCCAACCTAAGGTTACTAATTTAGGTGATTATATTATCGAGGGAAAAATTTCAGATTTATCCAGAGGAACTTCTCTTGCTATTATGGGTGAGGGTGTGCTTAATAAACTTGGTGCGAAAATTGGTGATACCATTTCTGTCTACATCCCAGGAACTGATTTAATTCCTTTGAAAGTGGTTGGAATTCTGAGTACAGGCAACCGCCTTGTTGATGAAGTCACGGTTTATTCGTCATTATCCACGGTTCAAAGTATTACGAAATCCAGTGGCGAAATTTCGCAAATCATTGTTAAAATTAAAGACATTCGAGAAGCTGCAAAAATTGCAGAAGATTGGCGATACTTTAGCAAAGATAAGGTGGAAAGTTGGGATGAAGTAAACGCAAGTATTCTTCAAGTTTTTAGAACTCAGGATATAGTGCGAAATTCAACAACGTTTACGATTATTCTCGTGGTTGCTTTTGGAATTTATAATATTTTGAATATGGTTGTGAACCAAAAGAAAAAGGAAGTAGCCATCCTTCGTTCGATTGGGTTCGACGAAAAGGACACAATCCAGCTGTTTATTTTCCAAGGATTATTTTTGGGAACCTTGGGTGCGGTGATTGGAATTTTAGTCGGGATCCTCGGATGTTATTATATCGATGGAATTCCTATTGGGGACCCCAAACAAAATTCAAAAGCACTAATGAAAACCATGATGATTTCTTGGGACTGGATGATTTACGTGAAAGGATTTTCGATTGCAGTACTTAGTGCATCGATCGCCAGTTATATTCCGGCACGGATGGCAAGTCGGCTTTCTCCTGTTGATATCATTCGAGGGGCAACGTAAATGTTAGGAATCGAAGCCAATCATATTTTTAAATCTTTTGGTGAACCACCGCAAGATGTGATCAAGGATGTTTCTTTGGAGATTGCAGTAGGTGATTTTGTTGCCCTTACGGGTAAGTCAGGATCTGGTAAATCT
Source organism: Leptospira wolbachii serovar Codice str. CDC (assembly GCF_000332515.2). NCBI lineage: Bacteria > Pseudomonadati > Spirochaetota > Leptospiria > Leptospirales > Leptospiraceae > Leptospira > Leptospira wolbachii. Next base: position 43,112 of record NZ_AOGZ02000001.1, on the reverse strand, counting down.
ACTTTACTGTATATTGTTAGTGGTTTAGACAATCCAACTAGTGGTGATGTCAAATTGAATGGACAGTCGCTCGTTGGTATGGGAAGTGAGGAGATTCATCGTTTAAGAAATTTATCTATTGGTTTTGTTTTCCAATTTCACTACTTACTTCCTGAACTTACAGGGCTTGAAAACATTACTATGCCTGCCAGAAAAACTGGCTCTCAAAAAGCAATTGAAGAGTATGCTCTCCATTTGATGGAAAGTTTTTCAGTTTTACATTGTAAGGATAAGTTTCCAAGTCAGATGTCTGGTGGAGAAGGCCAAAGGGTTGCCATCGCAAGGGCTCTCGTTCAAAAACCAAAGTTTCTCTTTGCCGATGAACCAACTGGAAACTTAGATACAGCTAATGGTGATAAGGTGATGGAAATATTCAAACGAATCAATCAAGTAGATGGCACTACCATTCTATTTGTTACGCATGACCCTGATTATGCGGGCCTTGCAAGTCGCCGTGTCCACATGATCGACGGTAAAATTGCAGAAATTTCTTGAAAATTCTGTTATATTAGTTTAAATTCGATTCTATAGCAGATTTTTTCCAAAAAAATTAATGAATTCGAACGTTCATCGCCAACCTTGGTAGAAGATATGTTTGAACACTTTGAAACTGATGCCATCCGCATCCAAACCAAACGAACCGGGGAAAAGGAACATTCTACCCCTCTTTTTTTAACATCCAGTTTTGTTTTTGATGATGCGGAACATGCAAGGGCTCTCTTTGCAGAGGAAGTTACCGGTAACCAATACACAAGGTTTTCCAATCCCAATACGACGGAACTTATCGATAAACTATGTTCTTTGGAACATACTGAGGATGGAATTGCAACGGCATCTGGAATGTCGGCAGTTTTTACATCTGTGTTTGGCCTTATCAAATCGGGAGATCATATTGTATCAGCAAGGGCCATTTTTGGGTCCACTCATCAGATTTTTGCAAACATTCTCCCTCGTTTTGGAGTAACCACAACGTATGTTGATATCAACAAACCAGAGTTATGGGAAACTGCTTTCCAAGAGAATACGAAATTGGTATATATTGAAACACCTTCCAACCCAAGTCTTGATATTGTAGACTTAGCTTGGGTATCAGCACTCTGTAAAAAGAAAAATGCGATCCTTATTGTGGATAATTGTTTTTGTTCACCTTACATTCAGAGACCAGCTGATTTTGGCGCTGACGTTGTGATTCACTCTGCAACTAAATACTTGGATGGCCAAGGACGGGTCATAGCCGGAGTCATTTTAGGAAAAAAAGAATTTATCCAACCCATTCGTTATATGGCCCGTAATACAGGGCCAGCTTTATCTCCTATGAATGCATGGATTATTTCAAAAAGTTTAGAAACACTTGCTGTGCGGATGGATAGACATTCTGAGAACGCCTTAAAGTTGGCTGAATTTTTAGAACAATCACCAGATGTGGAACTTGTTCGGTATCCTTTTTTACCGAAAGATCCAGGTTATGCGATCGCTAAAAAACAAATGAAATTGGGTGGTGGTATTGTTTCCTTTGTCATTAAAGGGGGAGTAGACAGAGCAAGAAAATTTTTAGATTCTTTGAAATGGTTTTCTCTTACTGCCAATTTAGGTGATACAAGAACCACTGTAACTCATCCCACTTCAACAACACATTCTAAATTATCAGAAGCAGAGAGACTTGCAGTAGGAATTTTGCCTGGGCTTATTCGTGTATCTGTTGGGTTAGAACATATTGATGACATCATTGCGGAAGTGAAACAGGCACTTTCAAACTCAAAGTAAAGAGCATATAACGAGAGTTCCTTTTTTCAATGAGGGACTCTTGTAATAATTTTTTTGTTGGTTTGGAAAGTGCATCTCCTTTCTTCGCTAATTGTTCTTCAAAACTTCGGATGTACTGTTCATCTGGGTCTACTTCAATCTTCCACAAAAATTCTTGGATCGTATTTTCTTTTGGTTCATAATCGAATCGCACAAGATGTGATTCTTGAGGTTTGATCCTCGTATCTAAATACTCTTCTGTCAGATCCGTATTTACGATCCTTCCCACGACTGATTCTTCAAGGAGAATGGGTGTTAATTTGTCTTTGAGAATCGCATAAAAACGTAGGTAGATTTTGGGAACAATATAAGTGGGAAACTTGTGACCAACTCCCATAGATTTAAGCTCAGCTTGGATTTTGTAGTTACCATTTTTTTCTGTAATCGTCCAGGTAGGCAGTAATGAATTTTTGACAAATGTTTTATCATGGATTCCCTTCCAAGAATGTTCCCTATCTGGCATATGGCAGTTTTGGCATTGAATCCCTTGTTTTGCAAAAGGACTTTTTTCCCATTCAGAATAAACTTCCATTAGTCTTTTACCAGCCAGTTTAACTCCGTCTTTTTTACTTTCATGACAAGACTTACAAAATTCGGAAGATTCAAATTCCTTTTTCACAATATATCCGTTATGTGGAAGATTGTTAGTGGGATGTTCATTTGCCGGTTGAACTCTAGATGGTGGCCCAAATCGAATTTGATTTCGGATATGGCAAGAAGCGCAGAGGATGGAAGGATTTGAGATTCCCTTTGGAAAGTTGTGGGATTTTGAATTCAGAATTTCCGATGTTTGGAATTCCACGGCAAGTTCTGATTTTGTTTCTGCTAAAGGTGAATGGCATTGGAAACAAGACCTGTACTCTTCAGAAGTTAAAATTTCCTTCTGCCATAAAAAACCTTTGCTGATCGATTTTGCATGAAAACTCTTTTCCCAATTTTGGAACTGATCTTTATGGCAAGTTCCACAAGCATTCGGATCCAAGTTTTTTTCTAGATCAGAGAAATTCACAGGGGGCAAACCTTGTTCTGCGATAGGATGTTTCCAATGAGATTCTAAAAAATTTGAATCCAAACAACTTACGAACATGATCATGAAGAGAAATATGCTCGTAAGTCGAATTGTTGGGAATGCCATACAATAGTTGATCGTATCTAAGGGATTATCCCCCGCAAGCATTTCCTCCACCACCGGAAGGTGCACCGCCACCACCACCACCGGACCCAGATGAAGCTGTTCCTCTTAAAAAAGATTTATCTTCGGTTCTTAGTTTGTTGGAACTTTTGATAAACTGTCTAGAGACATCCAGTTGGTAATTGGGAACATTCGCATCAGCATTGGGAGTATTACTTTCTGAGAGTGTTGCAATGTCCGTTCGCCAATAAGAAGCCGGTTGTGAGATAGCGCTAGGGCTGGAACCAGAAGTAGGAGATCGAAGTCCAAGTGCACCGAATTGTTTCCAGCCACCTTCATATAGTCTAGTTGGTTTTCCAAGGATTTGATGTACAACAAACCAAACGAGAGATCCTTTCGTTGCATCCTCTCCGTAAATATAAATTTGTTTATTCGCAGGGTATCCCGTATTACTCAAATAGGTTTGTAATTGGCTAAAGGATTTAAACTGGAAAGTGGTTCCATCATATAAATCTGTCGGCACTAAATTTACAGAAGATTTAACTCTTCCTTCATAGGTTGCTACACAAGTATTTGAGACAAATGTTGAATTGGTTTTAGTTGTACAATTGGCATACTTGGAACCAGAGGCAGTTGAGTTAACTGTTCCCGTATAAGATGCATTCGGTCTTCCATCAATTATATAAAAACCTTCCGCTGGGATTGGATCTACTTCCTCTAAATTAGTATTTCCATTTTTTACAGCATGGATCAAATCTCCAATTGTGAGTTGTAAGACTGTATGATCTCGAAAGAGGTTCTTTATGTTTCCTGCACGATTACTATTTGCGTAAGTGTAGGAGGGAGTGGTAAAAAGACTATTTGCTACTGTTAAGTCTGCGATTGAACCATTTAACACAGCTAATCTTTCTTTTGGGAAACCCCAGTATAACAAAGAATAGTATGCAAATGTTGCTGACGATAGGTTTGCAAGTGAAGTTGTATCACTTGCAAAGACAATATAATCTAAAGCCGGATCAATTCCATAGATGGAAAAAAAATCAGATATTTTTTTCCCTTTAGGAACAACGCCATCAATCGCTAACACTCCATCATCTCTCACATCTGCGAGCAGCTCCGATAAGTTTGGGACGGGATAGGCAAATACCTGTTTCCCATCGAAAAAAACATAACGTCCACTCCCTCCAGAAGTTTGAACTTGGAAAACTATTAAATTTCCAGGGACTCCGGCAGGTCGATTGTTATTCCAGTTTGATAAATAACGTGATAACTTACTCGCGGTTATAAGTCCACTTTCGTTCAAGTTATAATCGGCATTCGATAAAGTTGCTAACTCCGCAGGTGAGTAAACACGGAATAAAAAAGGAGTTAAATCAAACTTTAAACTCTGCGGAAGGAATAAATATTCCGGCAAACCTTTACAGCCGATCAACTGAGCGAATATAAAAGTAAGGATTGTTAAGTATTTAAGTTTCATAGTTATACCTCAAAGATTGTAGGGAAGCGTTACAGCAAATCCCACGGTTTTTAACCTTGCGGTGTTATATCCTGCAATTGTTTCTGAATAGAAAAGGGTGTAAAAGTTTCCGAAACTATCCGAATAACTTAAGCCTACTTCTGCGTTATGAAAACTTTCTTTTCTTCCCCATGCCGGCCGATCATTTTGTACATAGACATCATAAGGATTGATACCATATAGCGATGGTTGCGGATATCGAACTAAATTGAGAGGCGGTTGTTGCCTTGGATCAGCATAAGCATAACCACCTTGACCTACTTGGCCACGAAGACCAACAGTCAAAAATAAGGACTCAAAGAAACGTTTGTAGATTGCGGAGTAATAAAGAATATCGTCGGGAACAGGATTTTCTCTTTTACGATAAGAAAATTCACCTAAAGATCCAAGACCCCATACACCAAAATCTTTTGCTAAGTAAAGATTGACCTCCCCACCGCTGGCACCATCACCAAGGGACTGAGGGTTACGATCGTAATCTCCTCGTTTGATTCCACCGACACGTAACGATATTGTTGGCATCCATCTGTATTTAGAGTCAAACTCGTCCAAAATTTTATAACGAAGTCCAAACCTTGTATCCATAAATCCATACTTATCCGGAACATCTGGTGTTTGTTGCAAACCCAAATACCGATTGAAGACTCGATGACGACCTAACTTTCCGAATCCGATTGTTAAGTCTGCTGTAAGTCGATCTGTGATTCCGTATTCCAAAGCTAAGTTAGCAACCGACAAACGTACGTTATCATCATACTTTGCCTTTTGACCTGCAAGAAAAGCACTATCATATTCCGAATGTATGAATACAGGACGAACCCAAAGTTGTCTTTCGTAAGGTGCCCATGCTTGTTGTGCATAAATACTGGGGGTAATAAAAATGGATAAAAAAGATATATATTTTATAAAGTTAAAGAAAGATCTCATTATTTATTCCTTCTTTTTTTCTGGCAATTTTACATTGAATCTTACTTGAACAAAATATTCGAGAGCTTGTAATTGTTCTTCCGTTAGTTTCCCAGCAAAATCTGGAAGATTAACTCTTCTTTTTTCTGTATTTGGTAAACTTCCCTGCAAGTATTCCAATCGTTCTTCTTGTTCTTGCAACTTAACGTTCGTTTGGTTTTCTAAGGTTAGGTCTTGGTTATAGACTGCTTTCCCTAAATGATATTTTTCACGATCCTGCCCTTGAGGAATATTTGCAATTCCACCACCCCCAATTCCACCAGATGCATTTACACCTGAAATCAGAAGTAGATTCATAATCAAAATTTTTATTAAGTTCTTCATGTAACTTTCCCTGTTAATTCGATTTTTTATTTATAGACTTTGAGAGGAATGGAGAACCATCCCTCTCTTTTTCGATTTTTGCTCTAACGTTTGTAAGCCTTGTCATCCTCAATGATTTTTCTTGAAGTTGTTGCAGAAATATTTAAGTTAGTTGGTAAAGTTGTATCAACATCACCAGCAACATTGTAAGTAATCACTTCTGAAAGCTCCGGTAAGTCTGTTCGGAATGGCGAGTCAGTTGGTAATTTAGGAGCTGGTCCCGCACCAGTTAAACTTCCCCATTCGATCCAACTTCCATCATAATATGTAGATGGATACCCGAGGATCGCAATATAGGAGAATCCAGTCACCTGAGATCTGTTATTTGTTCGGCAAAGTTGGATTGCAGTTTGGCCTGATTGGTAACCTCGTGCAGCAAAGTAAGCTTTTAGATCTGCTTTCGATTTGAATCGATGATCTGTATCCAAAAGTCCTGTCCATGGAACATCCTTTGCTCCTTTGATTCTACCTTCAAATCCAACGTATTTTCCTGCTATTTCAGATTGAGTGCTTTTGATGGTTCCGTTGTATTCGGCGGCACTTGCAGAAGACCTTGCATCTGATACAAAAATACTGGAAGTAAGACCGGCAATTGTTACATTGTTAGGTGCTTTTACTGCTTTAATCACATCTTCTAATGGAAGCATTAGAATTGTATTATCCACTCTCAAATTCTTTACACTATAGCGGTTGTTAAGACCTGGAGGTGTATTTGTGGTAGAGCTGAAAGGGACAAAGTTTCCTTCTGATGCAATAAGTTTAGGCAATGTTCCATTTAAAAAGGCAAGGTTTTTATGGTCAAAACCCCAATAACGAAAGGAATAAAAAGCTCTTAAAGTACCTTGCACATGACTTGCTGCATCTGCTGAAGAAACAAGAACCACTAGGTCATTAGAAGGATCAATTCCATATTGGTTTAAGATTTTATCAATATGTGCACCATCAGCAATGATCGAGATTGTATCAGCCAGTCCATTGTTTCGTTTCTGACTAAATCCATCCCCACCATCTAGTGCATTCGCACCACTAGCAAAATTGAAGGAATAGACCACGACATCGTTTCCATTTCCACCAATGTATTCTTTTCCGGCCTGGGTTCCCGTTCCGCCTGCACCGTTTGGATTGACTCCGTTTTGTAAGATAACTAGTTTACCATTGATCCCTGCAGGTTTAGTGCCTGACCAATTGTTGACCCATTTACCCAAAGTTGATGGAGTGATGAGTCCGTATTCGTTTAGGTTGTAATCGTCGTTAGATTCCTTTGCTAACTCCGCGGCTGTATTGACTTTGATTCCTGAAGAAAGCGCAAGTGCTGCCAGAAGTAGGTTTTCGATGTCGTTATTTTTTTTGGCTCCACCGCAGGCTCCGATGAACCCCGCGGTAATAAGAGCAATCAACTTGTAAAATAGATTGGTTTTCATTTGTTAATCCTTAGATTTTATTCCTGCTTCCCCTCTGTAGGGGTTGCACCAGAGGAAAGAAACAGGTAAGGTCAGTCTTTAAAGGTAGCAAAAATCCAAAAACAGTTAATCTTATATAGTGAACAATAAATCTTATATAACGCACAATATATTCTCGTGATGTGCATTCTTTTAGCCGTTATTTTGAGGATGTTCTACCGTGCTTTTTTGGAAGCAATCCAGAGGAATTTGGATTCTTCGAGGAATTCATTTTCTACAAATTCTAATTCTGCTATAGGAAAAAAGGCACTATCAGCTGGTCCTAAAACAAGTTCTTTTGTTTTTAGTTTGATTTTGGTTTTTCCAATTACTTGGTAGATTTTGATATCAAATGCGGATGGTAAATGATTGAACTGTGAAACTTTGCCAATGGTTAGTTTCCATTCCACAATACTCAATCGGTCTCTTTCCTCTTGATAAAAAATACGAGATTCTGCTGTATTTTTGGGCGAAATCCAGCGTTTTCCTTCATTTGCTCCGATAAAACGAGGAGATTGAGCAAACAAATCTGGAATCATTTCGCCAATAGGGATACGGAGTGATTTTGATAACTTCCATAAAATTCCAATACTGGGAGTAGTTTTTCCAGACTCAATGAGTCCTAACATACCTCGACTAACAGTGGAAAGCTGTGATAGTTTTTCCATTGATAATCCGAGTTCTAGTCTTCGACGTTTTAAGGTCTCTCCGAGGACAACTGTCAAAACTTCATCGACATTTCTTTCGTTTTCTGTTGTGGCCGAAAAACTTTCAATTTCTGTTTCCATACCCAATACTTCCCTTAGTGGCTATGTTTGATATATTGGATATTTTGTAAAGTAAAATGAATATTTGCTTGAAATGCCATAGGAGGCAGATTAGGGATATCGTTGCTTCGAGTAGGAGAATAATGTCAGGAATTTCATAGAAATAAGTAAATTCGAAACCCAAACGCGCTTTCGTTAGGTAGGATAATTGCGGTATGGAAATCAAAATCCAAGGAGAAAGGCTTTCGGATTTGGATGTTACTAAAAGCGGCAGTAGGATTAAAAAGTACCAAGGATTGTAAACTGGTAATAGAGTCAGGAGTAAATATCCGGATAAAAAGTATAAATCTAATTTTGCAGTAACTGATGCGAATTTTCGCATACGATTCTGTTTCTCTAAGGAGATAAACACAAAGACTGTAATTGTAATTAAATGTAGTAAAAAAGGAAAAGTTTTAAGGTCGATAATTCCAAATGTTTTCCAGATAGGTTCATAAAATTGGTTGAATTTAAAACTACCACCAAACTTCAATAAATTGGAAATTCCAAAATCGAAAGTATTTGGAAAAATAAAATAGTAAATAAGGTAGAAAATAAAAAAGCCAGTATTTAAAAATATGGCATATAAGACCCATTGGATCCAATCACTTTTCCATTTTCTATACTTCAACGTTGTGATTAGCGGCAACAAAAAAGGAAGGGCTAAAATTTTAATATGGATCGCTAGACCCAATATAAAACTCGAAAGAATTATTTTTTTGTCTCTAATAAGACTAAAAAAAATCCAAAGTAACGAGAGAATTAATACTTCAAAGTGGAAATTAATATATATTTCTTTAATGAAAACTGGGAATAGCCAATACAATAAACGAGATTTGTTAAAATTTCCCTTAGAAAAAAAAACAAAACTTGAAATCTCAAAAACTAAATAAGCAAGTTTTAAAAAATATCCCGAAAAACCTATAGAAAATAAGGCAAAAAATAATAAAACAAAGGGGCTGTAAATTGTGGTCCAATCAGGATGATTGATCTGTGATAAAATTCCAATTTCTGTTTCGCTTAAGTTCGATTTTTGAAAGTAATCAAGGGGAGCAATTTGATAAGGTGATTCACCACCTCGAATCAAATTTCCTTCCCATAAATATCTCGACCAATCGTCCTCCCAAAGAGGAGGAAGAAATATACTTATGATTCGCACCGCCAATCCTAAGATGAGAATCTGATTTCTGTATTTTTTAAAAAAATCTTTAGGAAGGGTTACCATCCAAAGAAAGAGAATGGTAACCAAAGAAAATACTGAGAATAAAATCCATTGTAACAAAGTTGTACAACAAATTATTTATTAAAGTTGAGGTTATTACATCGTTCACAAATTTCTTCAGGAATCACTCCCAGTTTCATAAGCAAACCAAATGCAAAACAACCAGCACACCAACCTAAAAAAGATTCTAAAGAAGCAAAGAAAACTAAAGTAGCAAGTGTGATTTGGTATGCCAACGAAAGCCCAAGTGTGAAGAATACAATGGCCCCAGTGCTGAATAGAAACCCGATAAGCTGCGCAAACCGTTTCGGTGGTCCAGCTGTTCCGACAAAAGAAATTCCAAGCCAAGGAACTAGGTATCTAGAAGTAAAAAAAGCAAAAGGCTCAAACTTGGGACCGTAACTAAGCCTTAGAGTAAATCCGAAAAGAAGCAGTCCGAGCACATAAGGATTTGGAAATAAGATAGCAAGCACACCAAGGAATACGACAGTCGAGGCGACAATCCTCGTGACATTTTCATTGACCACATCTGGATAATAACCTATTTTCATATTGCCCTCCATTTGCTTCCAAAGTACGGAGAGGGTTCGGTTAGGCAAGAAAAATTCGTTTTCTTGGATGAAATGTTTATTTTATTGACGGATATTCGTCTTAGAAGAGAAAGATTGTAGAAATTGGGAGGGTATCTTCGTGAAAGTACTGCGTGGTTATGGGATTTATCTATTTTCTATTTCTCTGTTATGGGCATTTTGGCTCCAATTGAGTGCAGGGCCCCCAGGTCTCTCCCAGTCCAAGAAGGATACTCCCTGGTTTTTGTCGGCAGAATTAGCCTTGCAAGTTTCTAAACCGAGGATCCTTGATACCCGATCTTTCACCCAGCGTTTGAAAAACAAAGTCCCTGGTTCGAAAGCTATTTCTTGGGAAGAGCTTTCTCGAACGGATGCTCCTCACAAGGGAGAACTTCTTGAATTAAAGTTGGTTCGTAAAAAAATAAATGATTTAGGAATCAAACAAAATGAAAATATTCTTGTGTTAGGTGATGGAAACTCAGGTTGGGGGGAAGAGGGGCGCATTGTTTGGAGTTTACGTGAAGCTGGGTTCCCCCAGTCTTATTGGGTGGATGGCGGTTATCCTGCTTATGAAAAAGAGATCCAAAGGAAATCAAATGCAAAGGTGAAAAAAAACACAGTAACCGGTTATGGCATTTCTGAAAATAAAACAATTCAATCATCAGCGATACAAAAAGAAGCCATCCTAAAAGGATTATCATCAAAACAATTTCAAATCCTGGATACAAGGGAACCCAGGGAATTTTCTGGAGCGACACCTTACGGAGAAACCAGAGGTGGACATATACCGGGTGCCAAATCTTTATTCTACCAAGACTTATTCGATGCAAAAGGTAATATCAAATCTAAAGCTGAGGTGGAACTATACTTGAATCAACTCGGCATCCAAAAAGAGAAACCAATTGTCGCTTATTGCACAGGAGGTGTTCGTTCTGCTTTTGTCGTTGGAATTCTTCGAACCTATGGATATAATGCTTATAATTATGCCGGCTCTATGTGGGAATGGTCTCACGATCCGAAACTTCCGTTGGAAACTGGAAATTGAAACGAAACATTTACATTTCATTTTTTTTATTCTTAGTTTTGGGAATTAGTATTTATCTCTATCGTAATCAACGAGAAATTGCCATCGAACAGGTGTTTCCTGGTAAAGTTTGGGCAAAACCAATTGAAAATCTCCCCAATTTGAAAGGTGTCGGCGCGCCCACGGCAAAAAACTGTGGGAGCTGCCATACAGAAATTTATGAGGAATGGAAACGTTCCACTCATGCGAATGCACTTTCCGATATCCAATTCCAATCAGAATTAGCAAAACCGAGTTCGCCAAAATGGATTTGTTTGAACTGTCATATCCCTGTTCAAAATCAAAGAGAAACTATCATCACTGGACTTAAAAATGGAGACTATTTCCGGCCAGTCGAAATCCCCAATCCAAGTTTTAATGCAGAAATGAAAGCCGAAGGAGTCACATGTGCCACATGTCATGTTCGTGTGGATTCGGAATCTAAGGAAAGTTATGTGATCGGGGCTTTAGGTGGAACATCTCCTCCTCATCCAGTAAAAATTGATCGTAAACAACTACAAGAGCGTTGTTATGATTGTCATAACGAAACTTACACTTTAAATGAATCACTCGTTTGTTCTTTTCAGACAGGCACAGAACTACTTTCTACTAAGTCAAATGAATCTTGTTCTTCTTGCCACCAACCGGAAGTTCGTCGGTCAATAGTAAAACCGTCCCTACACAAACCGATACGAAAATCGCACAAACATGGATTTATTGGAGCCGGTGTTCCTAAAACTTTCGATTTATATCCTGACCAAATCCGATTGGGTTATAAACCGGGAATTGTTCTCACTGAGATAAAGGTCGAGAAAAATACTATAGAAGTTCAAATTGGAAACATAAATGCCAATCATCATGTAACAACAGGGGATCCTGAGCGTTTTTATCGATTGCTTCTTGTTGGGTTAGACCGAGATGGACATTCTATTTTCAATGCAGAAACAACGATTGGGCAAGAATGGAGTTGGTCTCCTGTTGCAAAAAAAGTTGGTGATACGAGAATTCCTTTTGGAGAGAAGTTTGTTTGGAAACTCAAACAATCAGACTTACCTATTGTATCTTTTAAATTCCAAGCAATTCACGTTCGGTTAAAGAATATAACTTCGGATTATATGATACAATCTTCTGGATACGTTTCTTCCCCCTACAGAGAAAAAGTAGAAAAAATGAAAGATTTATACCCACATAGTTCTTTGGTCATTGAGTCATTGTATCATATAAACTCAAAATCCAGAAAAGACACTCCTCTTGAAGAATTATTCAAACGGAATCAACTCAGAAAAGGTGAATAATGTTTTTTGTATCATTCCTGCGCGTGACGAAGAGGAAGGCATTGAACGTGCATTAACTGGTCTTCTTTCTGGATCTGGGTTAACCAAATCCAATTTTATAGTAGTGAACAACGCATCTACAGACCAAACATCGAAGATCGTAAAACAAATGGGGTTTTTGTCTCTGGATTGCCCTGAAATTGGCTATGGGAACGCTTGTTTGGTGGCATTGGATTGGATCAAACAGTCAAATCTGCACCCAGATTATATCTTATTTTGCGACGCTGATGGTTCCGACGATCCTTCCGATATACAAAAATTAATTCGAGTCATCCAAGAGACGGGTGCAGATTTAGTGATTGGGTCAAGAACCATTGGTGTAGTGGAAAAAGGTGCTTTGTCACCGATTCAAATTTTTGGAAATGCATTGACTTGTTTTTTAATATTTATTTTTTTTCGACGAAGGTTTACGGATATGGGGCCGCTACGAATCATAGGGTATCCCTCTATTTTACAATTGCAGATGGAGGATCCCACTTGGGGTTGGAATATTGAAATGCATGTAAAAGGATCCCACTTGGGGTTGGAATATTGAAATGCATGTAAAAGCGTTACAATTTGGATTTGATATTCGTGAAATTTCTGTTAACTATAGGAAACGGTTTGCGGGTGTTTCAAAAATATCGGGAACCCTTTCTATGTCCTTACGTGTTGGTATCAAAATTTTATACACTTTTTTTCGGTTACTGCTTTTCCGTGTCCATCGGTAACAAATCAATAAAAATTATATTGGGTGTGTTATACCCATTACTTTTATTCGTTTCGACTCACTTTGGTGATAGAAGCGATGTAAGTATCATACTCGTTGTTGCTGCCATTTTGCCTTTATATTTTTATTTTTTGTCTGATTTCTGTTCTTTGTTTGGGAAGCACTTTTATCCTTTTTTTCTTTACTCAATTATATTACGTTTTGCTGTAATTGGTTCTCCTGCGGTATGGAGCGATGATATCTATCGTTATCTGTTTGATGCCAGAATTTTTTTAGAAGGGATCTCTCCTTATCAATATACACCGCAGGATTTAGTTGGACTCAACGGGTATCACTTGGGGTTGGAACCTCTTCTGTCGAAGATGAATAGTCCAAATTATTATTCAGTTTACCCCTTGTTGCTTCAGTGTTTTTTTTCATTGGGAACTTTGTTTGGTTTGGCCTTGGGGAGTAGTTTTCTTGGAGTGCAAGTTTTGCTTTTGGTAGCTGATAGTTTGAATTTATATTTAATTCGAAAGTTGTTTCCGCAGGCGACAATGAAGTCCTATTGGTTATATTTTGGAAACCCAATTGTCATTTTTGAAGGGGTATCTCAAATGCATCCAGAGGTTCTTTTAATAACAGGATTCTTATTGTTGTTTGGTGCAAGGTCAACAAGTTCTCGTATTCTTTCTTTCTTTTTGTTGACTCAATTAAAATTTAATACTTTCCTTTTTGCTTTTGGATTTTTATGGGATCGTACTTTGTGGGTTAGGTTATTCGCTATCACTGGACTTTCTTTAATTCTGTGGAAGGTGACAGTTTTTTCTGATTTGGTATCGCAAGGTAGTGCAGGGATTGGACTTTTCTTTCATTCCTTTCGATTTGCGGGAATTCTTGAACCTTTTTTCTATCTTCTTTTGTATCCATTCCAAGGCGAATACCTTTCTGGGATCATTTCCTTCATCGTGCTTTGTAGCATTTACATATTCTGTTTTAAAAAGAATCTTCTTTTTGGCCTAAACCTTCAGAATAGATTTCTATTTATTTATTCTTTGTTTCTTTTGTTTTCTCCTGTGATCCATCCTTGGTATTGGATTCCTTGGATTCTATTTTTGGTTGGGAAAGAAAAAATGGAGATACTTGTAACATTGGTTTCTTTTTTAGCTTTTTTATCTTATGGATTATATGTTTATACCGATTTTGTGTACATTCATTGGATGGTCTCAATTTCGGTTTTAGGTTATTATGGAAAAAAACAAATTAATTATTTTTGCAAAACAACCTAAGTTGGGGAAGGTTAAAACTCGCCTGGCTGCCAGCATCGGTGAAGAAAAAACCTTAAAGGTTTATTATGAATTACTTGCGATCACAAAGTTCGTAACTTCTACGATTGAAGTAGATAGGATTGTTTTCTGGGATCATTTAATGGATGGTTCATCCAAAGAATTTGAGTTTGGATACCGAAATGAAATTCAGGAAACTGGAGACCTCGGGTTCAAAATGGAAATCGCATTCCAAAAGGAATTTCAATCGGGTGCAAAAAAAATTATCATCATAGGAACAGACTGTCCCTTTTTAACAAAAGAGATTTTACAGAATGCCTTTGCTGCTTTGGATCATTCTGATTTTGTTTTGGGACCGGCGTTAGATGGCGGGTATTATCTATTAGGAATGAAAGAATTCTCTTCTTTTGTTTTCAAGTCTATTCCTTGGAGCACAGAGGATGTACTTTCATTAACAATCAATTCGATAGAAAAAAATAACAAAACGGTAACTCTTTTGGATTCGTTATGTGATATTGACGATATTGATGATTTGAAATTTTGGAAAGGTCAAGTTTAAGGAATTTGTTGTATTTTGATTTCAACTCGCCTGTTGAGTGCTTGGTGTTCTTTTGTTTTGTTTGGTGATTTGGAGTTCCCGTAAAAGAGTCGTCTGATTTGATTTGGTTCTACAAAGTGAATCAAAAAAAAACGTTCTACCTCCAAAGACCTTTTTTCACTCATTGTCAAATCATCCGTTGTAGTTTTCCCTTCGTTAGCATGGGCTTGGATATACACTTCGTAATTTCTGTTTTGGTTCAGAAAATCTGCTGCGGTTTGTAATCGGACCAAATCAGATTTCGATATTTTTGATGATTGTTTTGAAAAGTATAAAGTGAAGGATTTGTCATCAGAAGCATTTTCTGTTTTTTTGTATGGATTTTCAAAAACCACACCTTCTTGCGCTACCAAACCTTGTGTAAATAAACAATATTGAACGGTGTAAGTTAACAAAAGCAAACGGAGGCCTTTGTTTAAATTGAGGTAGAACATAGTCTAATCATCGGATAGTTTGAAAAGTTTCAACATGATAGATTTTAAAATTATGATTGAAATATGTCCCTTCCAATTATTTTTCAAGTGTAAGGTGTATTAATGAAACTAAAAGATTTGGCTGAACAATTAGGCGCAAGTTTCACCGGTGCCGGTGATTTGGAGATCAACGGAATCAAAGATTTGGAGCACCATACTCCAGTAGATCCTAGCAGTATATATTATGTGGCTTCCAAAAAATATTTAGCCAAACATAAAAAAGCATCCGAAGTGAAAGTCGCACTCACGATTGAATCGTTAGCTTCCCAATTCCAGAACGCAATTATCATCCCAGAAGAAGGATCTAAAGTAAAGTTCATTCACGTCGTATCTTTATTTGAAAAAAAACCAAAATACAGTGCCTCGATTTCCGAAAAAGCGAGTGTCCATCCCACCGCCAAACTTGGTAAAGATGTTACCATTATGGATTTTGCTGTGATTCAAGAAAATGTTGTGATTGGAGATCGTGTTGTAATTTATCCCAATGTTGTTTTGGAATCCAATGTGGAAATTGGAGAAGAAACAGTTTTAAAATCTGGAGTTGTCGTTTATTACAACTGTAAGTTGGGCAAACGAAATTTAATCCATTCAAATACAGTGATAGGTGCCGATGGTTTCGGATTCTATGACTATGCAGGAGTACGTTACAAAGTCCCACAAATTGGAAACGTAATCATAGGTGATGAAGTAGAAATGGGAGCTCACTGCACTGTAGACCGTGCGGCCCTCGAATCTACAACGATTGGGAATTTTACAAAATTTGATGACCATGTTCACGTAGGACACAATTGTCGAGTGGGTAACTACGTATATATTGCGGGAGCTACTGTTCTTGCGGGTTCTGTTACCATCGAAGATGGATGTTTTCTTGCAGGTCAATCTGCTGTTGCAGGACACCTAACAATGAAAAAGGGATCCATTCTTATGGGTCTTTCTGGACTTACGGAAGATTCGAAAGAAAAAACTGCTTATTTTGGTATCCCTGCAAGACCTGCATTGGAGATGCATAGAATTCACAGTTCGCTTCCTATGTTACCAGAAATAGCGAAGGATTTTTCAAGACGAAAGAAAGGGGAGTCTTAGGATTTCGAAATTCTTTAGCGAAGAAAAATTGATCCCTCCTTATAGAAGGAACCAACTCTTTATTTTTTAGATTCTGAAATCCATTGTTTCCAGATATCGGGAACAAAGCCGATGGTGGCACGTTTGCCATCCCGAACTATCGGTGTTTTGAATAACAGTGGATTTGTGAGTAGGGCTTCCTCTTTGTCGTATAACATATATTTTAGATTTTTGTCTTCGTAAACTTTCGATTCCGTATCAATCAAATCATCTAATTTCACACTTCCTAAAATGGACCTAAGTTCCCCTTTGCTCATTTCTTTTTCTTGAAGGTTGATGAATTGAAAAGGTACACGACGTTCCTGAAAGAACAACTGTGCCTTCTTAGAATCTTTGCATTTTTTGGTTCCGAAGATTTGGAGGTTCATCCAAAAATAGACTTTTTGAAATCTTCTAAAAGAGGTTCTGGTCCAGATAACATCAACTCAATCTGATCCTTGTCCAAATCATACATCACATGTGCTTGTAGGTATAAAGTGAATTCTTCTGCAGAAACTTTTTTTGCATCGAAGTTTTCTTTTAGAAAATTATACCAAGCAGCAAGGATGACTTTTTGGTGAGCCAATTCTTTGATACCGATGGTAATGATTTTAGAGGATTTCATGTAATTTTCTTAAAGAATGATACCCTTCCCAAGAGATCGTCAATCCAAAAACCTTTGGAAGACTGAAAAATAAAGAACCCATGATCCGGAATTCATATCCAACCTTCTGAAAGTTTGTGCACTGCTCACAGTGGCATCAATGATCCTTGTATCATCAACGACACCTACCTTACCATCAGCTCGGATATAGAAACTAGAGGTTTCTCCGTTATAATTTCCACTAAACTTATCGATAGCTACATAATGGTATCCAAGTCCAAGTTGAAAAAATGTATTTTCGTATAACCTATGATTGATGGCAGTTTCTACTCTGTAGGCGAGTCCACTTCCCCTCAGTCTTCCTTTTTGATTGAAGTACTGAGTATCAGGAGGTAAACCACCACCTGCAGAATATCCTCGAACGTTCCAATCTGCGGAAGTAAACCCTCCACCCAATCCATTTTCCCATTCCCAGTTTCGAAATACAGGCACATTAAAGTAATACATTCCCAAAAAATGATAGGAATAAATTTCGGAACGAAGTTTTGTATAGTAAAAGTCACTTGTAACTTCGGTTAGGTGTAGCATTTGCCAGTCATTCCTTCCAACAACAAAACCGACTCGAGACCTTGAGTCCAACAGGAATCGAACAAACCCCTCATACAAATTGGTAGATCTGCCACCACTTAAATTTACGTCAGAAGCAATCAAGGGACTGAAGGTTGATGAGAACTGTTTTAGGTCTCCATCAAATCGCCCTGGAATTCTTTCTCCGCCACCATACCGTAATCCCACTTCCATTCCAGAAGGTTCGGAGGCCAAGTTGCCAAAGACAATAGAAGAAATCATAAAAACCAGAAACGGAAGGATCACAATACATCTTGACATAACAATTTCATCCAATTTCGTGAGGAAGAACCAATATGGAAACACTCTTTCAAAACGGATCTAAGTTTAATCTGATTTTAGGATCGGACATCCTGAGCCCTTATTTCTATCTCATCCTTGTCGCCTCGCTCTATTTGAGTTTTCGGTTGGGATTTCCACAAATTCGTTTTCTCTTTCTCGCACTCAAGATCCTTACGGGCAATATGGACTTCAAAGGTTCCAAAGGCCAGTTGGTTCACTCACAAGCCTTCTTTGCTGGGATTGGATCCTCGCTGCTTGCGGGTTCTGTCATTGGAACAGGCCTTGCCATCGCCTATGGTGGAATTGGCGTTCTTTTTTGGATTTGGGTGATGAGTTTGTTTGTGATGCCCATTCGTTTTGTGTCCTCCACTTTGGCGGTGAAGTTTCGAAACCAACTTCCAAGCGGGCGTTATCTATCTGGCCCCATGTATTTTATCGAGAAGGCCTTACGTGCCAAGTGGCTTGCTGTTGCATTTTCACTAGCGAGTATGGTAACTGTCCTTTTGTTTGGTGGGATTTTCCCTTTTGTGGGGCTCACTTATATCACAAAAGAGGGTTTGAATTTATCCGGGCTTTCGGGTCCCATTTCTATTTCTGTAATTTTACTTTTTATCGTAATTGGTGGTGTTAGGCGGGTGGGACGCGCTGCTTCGATTCTTGCGCCCATCGGAATCATTCTTTTTATTTTTGGATATGTATCCCTTTTTTCCAATGGAATGATTTCCTTTTTCGGATTTTTGTCCGATGTCACAAAAGAAGCTTTTTCCATCAAAGCTTTGCAAGGTGGTGGAGCTTTCGGAATTTTACGGGCTCTTTCCGTTTCTTTGAGTACTTTCTTTTTGTCTACGGAAACTGCGGTTGGGAAGTCTTCAGGAATTGCGGGTGTGGTTCGAACCGACTATGCTGCAAAACAAGGTTTGGTAAGTATGCTCGCTTCCTTTTTTGAAGGTTTTGTTATGGCGACTCTTGTTGGCTTTGTTTTATATTCGTATGGGGCAGTCAATTTAGATACTATCTTATCATTTCCGAATCGAATTTTAGAACAAAAAGAATCGTTACCTGCTATTTTGTTTTTTGTATCTTTTTTATGTTTTGGGGTTTTAAGCCTTGCTGGTTGGTTCTATAGCGGGGAACAAAATGCTTTTTATGTATTTGGAGAAAAGTTCTCCAATTTTTTCAGAATGTTGTTCATTGGTTCAACGCTTGGTTTTGCCTATCTCTATGTAAAATACGGAATTGACGTGCTTGTTTTTGTGATGCATTGGGGTTATATTGCTGCGGTGATTACCAGTGTACCGCTGTTAGTTTCCCTTATGTTGCTTGGTAAATCGGCTAATTTGGAACTTAAAAAATATCTCTCGGAATCCGGAGCGCGGTATGAAATTTTCAAAGATATCTATCTTTTGTTTTTAACATTACTTCCAAAAAACCTAATTTCTAAAATCTTCGGATATTTCTCTACCTTACGTTTGCCACGATTTATGATGATCCCTATTTTAAAGGCTTTTGCGAAGGCTTATAAAATTAATTTAAGTGAAGCGGAGTTAGAAATTAAAGAATACCCATCCTTAAATCAGTTCTTTACTCGGGCACTTCGGGCTGAAGCAAGGATCATTGACTCGGCGGCTAATGCTGTAGTTTCTCCCACAGATTCCAAAATTACAAGTTTTGGAAATATCAACCAGTCTACTATCATTCAAGCAAAAGGGATCGATTATTCCGTAAAAGAATTGTTAGGTTCCGAGAAGTATTATCCTCACTTTACTAATGGAAAATATATCACTTTCTACTTGTCCCCACAGGACTACCACCGCATCCATAGTCCCTTTGCTGGCCAAATTTTGGGATACTATTATGAACCAGGAAAACTCTTTCCGGTAAATGATTTGGCCGTTCTTAACATTCGGGGGCTTTTTCCGAAAAACGAAAGACTCATCACCTTCTTACAGACAGAATACGGGAAAATTGCCGTGATTAAAGTAGGGGCCTCGAATGTGGGAAAGATCCGGGTAACTTATGATAATAAAATTGTCACAAACAACTGGATCCGTTTTGCCAAGGAACACCACTACAAAGATGTCTCGATCATGATTGATAAAGGGTCAGAGCTCGGTCGTTTCGAAATGGGCTCCACAGTGATTCTTGTTTTTGAAAACGATACCATCGACTTGACAAACATAGCTCTCGGTGACAAAATCCAATACGGAACCACCGTTGGAAATTTTCGTTCCAAAACGACAAAACTACCGGTGAAAGCATAAAAATGCCAAACTCGCAGCTAGCCACTTTCCCCCAAGAGATCTCTTTCGATGACGATTCTCTGTATATCGAATGGAAAGACGGCCATGGCTCCAAGTATTCTCTTCTCGACCTGCGCAAAAAATGCCCTTGTGCGACTTGCCGTGGAGGACATGGGGGGAGTGTGGGGCAGGCAACGGGTCATATTGAGTCCATCAAACTCCTTTCTTGGACCAAAGTGGGACGGTATGCGATTTCGATTGTTTGGAGTGACTACCACAACACGGGAATTTACTCTTATGACAATCTCCGTGCTTATTCGGACGGACTTGCGAGTGCTTTTGACTAAACTCGTTTACTTTTTGTCAATTCGGAAAAAAACTGAGTGACAAAAAGATTCATATTATGTCTCATTATCCTAAGTTTTTCCGGAGATAAAAGGGTATGGGTGAAGGTTCACTCTCACAAGACGAGATAGACGCATTACTACAAGGTGCGGATGATACATTCGACCTCTCTTCCTTAAGTGGCGCCTCCAGTTCGTCATCGGACAACCTATCTCCTATTGACCGCGACATTATATCCGATGTGATCGGCTCTGCATTCCAGGTGGCGGGGAACACACTTGGCACGATCTTGGCAAAAAACACTCGTTTTATGAACCCTGCCACCGAATCGAGCTCCTCTACCGATGTTCAAAAGGAACTCGGAACCAAATCAGTCAGTTTGTTTTCAACAATTAGCGGAAGTTTGGTGGGGCGGGCTTGTCTTATTATGGCCCAAGAGAATGCAGCAAAAATTGCTGGCGTGATGATGGGGGGAATGACTCCTCCTGGACAACTCGACAACGCACAGCTCCAAACATTAAAAGATTCTTTATCACCAATTTTGGGAACTGTTACGGCACAAATTGGAATGAAACTTGGTGGCACCATGTCTGGCAGCCCACCAGAAATTGCCCTTGTCAATTCAGGACGTGATTTGCAATTACCAGATGACAATAGTTTGGTGAAAACTTCTCTTAGTTTGAATATTGATGGAGTCGGTTCTTTTAAAGTATACTATGTAATTTCTCTCTCAATGGCGAATTCCGTTTTGGATATTCAAAAGGGTGGGGGCCAAAAACAACAACAACAGTCCGGCGGAATGAACGTCAACATGCAACCCAATATGGGAATGGGTGGTGGACAAGGTTCTGTTGGAATTAAAGGTGTTAATTTTCCTTCTCTTGCGACAGCAGGTGGTGGGCCAGGACAAACCAACCTCAATCTGCTTATGGATGTGCAAATGGCACTGACTGTGGAACTCGGAAGAACTAAAATGTATATCAAAGACATTTTGGGCCTTGGAGAAGGTTCCATCATCGAACTAGACAAGTTAGCTGGTGAGCCAGTGGATTTACTTGTCAATGGCAAACTCATCGCTAAGGGTGAGGTTGTGGTCATCGATGAAAACTTTGGTGTTCGTGTTACCGATATCGTAAGTCCGACCGACCGACTCAAAGGCGAAAAATGATCAACTTCACTAAGAGATTGTTAAAACAAAAGGGGCAAGTTATGTACTTTTGCCTCGTCCTTGTTTTTGCAGTTTCTCCTCTTCTTTCGCAAGCTGTGGAAACCAAAGAACTTGATCAAATCCTTCGCCAAGAGTTGGGAGATTCTAAATCCAAACCTGCAGAAACAAACAATTCCAATGCAGCTCCGAAATTCGAAGGATCCCCTAACAAAGCGAATACGGGAGAGGCAAACAAGGCTTCTGAAGAAACCAATTTGATTCAAGAAAGGTATGCAGAAAATCCAGATGATTCTCCTTCTGCGACTTGGATTTTACTAAAGATTTTGTTCATTCTAAGTATCCTTGTGGGCGCGGGGTATTTCCTCATATTACAAATGCAAAAAACAAAATCGGCAAAATACCCTGTAAAGGGATTTATGAAGGTTTTGTCTAGCCTCTCTCTCTCGGCAACACAATCAGTGCAAATCGTTGAAGTGGGTGGACGTACACTTGTGTTAGGTGTTGCGGATGGGTCTGTGAGTTTACTTACAGAAGTGACTGCTCCTGATGAAAAATCGCAAATCCAAAAAATGAAAGAGGAAGCGGATCCTTATGTTCCTAATTTTCTAGAATCGGTTCTTGAGAGTTTGCAATCCAAGGCCCAAAGAAAAATCCGTATCAACCCTTCCAAAATGGAAAGTTTGGAATTTGATGGGGCCGCCGAGATCCAACGTAAGGCCAAAGAGGGTCTCGAACGTCTACGCAAACACCGGGAATTGTTAGAAGGAGGGGAGTCATGAAATCTCGTTTTTTATCCTTCCTTAAGAGACATAAATCTATTATTTTTCTCATTAGTATCCTATTTCTCATCACGGCCGGAGGGTTTACCGGGCTTATGGCTCAGGATAAGGGCACAAGGATCCCAATCCCAAACCTATCCTTTAACGTAAATGAGGCGAGGGGACCAAAAGACACCAGTCTTTCCCTTATGATCCTCTTTCTTGTGACCATTCTTTCTTTGGCACCAGCTATTGTGATGAGTGTCACTTCGTTTACAAAGGTTGTGATTGTGTTTGATTTTGTGAGAAGGGCGCTGTCACTTCAAAACTTACCACCAAACCAGGTAATGATGGGCCTTGCACTTTTTGTCACTTTTTTCATTATGGCACCTACGATTGGTAAGGTGAATGACGAAGCACTGCAACCTTACTTAAACGGTAAAATTGATCAATCCACATTTATGGAAGGGTCGATGAAACACTTACGTCAGTTTATGATCCGCCAACTAGGTCGGGATGGAACCAAAGACGTCGCATTGTTTTTGAAGATTGGAAAAGTACAAAATGTGAAGTCCTTTGAGGACGTTCCTTCTTATGTTTTGGTTCCTGCTTTTATGTTAAGTGAAATCAAAAAAGCCTTTATCATTGGTATTTACATTTTCATTCCTTTCATTGTCATCGATTTGATTGTGGCATCTGCACTCCTTGCCATGGGTTTTATGATGTTACCTCCGGTAATGATTTCCCTTCCTCTAAAACTCATTCTTTTCATTTTAATTGATGGATGGAACTTACTTGTCCTTGAGCTCGTAAGGAGTTATAAATGACAGAAGTCGATGTAGTCAACTTACTTAGAGAAGCATTCATCGTAACTCTCAAGATTTCGAGTCCGATTTTGATTACGGCCCTGGTTGTGGGACTCATTGTCGGTATTTTACAAACAACCACTTCCATCCAAGAACCAACTATTGCTTTTGTTCCCAAACTCGTTTCTATTTTTGCTGTGATTGTATTTTTTTCAGCTTGGATGGTGCGAGTGATGACGGACTACACTCGTGAAATTTTTTTTATGATAGAAAAGATATGATATGGAACCATTTGTTTTACACTTTCAATCTTTTCTCTTGGTCTTAGTCCGCCTCCTCGGACTGTTCTTGGTTGCCCCTTTCTATTCTTCGGAGTCGATCAATTTTTCACTTAGAATGATATTTTCGTTTATGGTATCACTGATCGTTTACCCAGTTGTCGCGACTTATATGCCACCAGTTCCAGGGAATATGATTAACTATGGGATTCTTATTATTTCTGAGATGTTGATTGGAGTGTTTATTGGTTTTCTCGTATCATTAGTGTTTGCTGCCTTCCAGATGGCTGGTGAATTTTTTAACAACCAAATTGGTTTTGGGTATACGGAAATTTTAGATCCTGTCACTCAAAACTCACTCCCAGCTATTGGAACCATGAAAAACCTTATGGCGACAGCACTTTTTCTTGTGATTGGGGCACATAGGTTTCTCATTGAAACTCTCGCTTATTCTTTTGAAAAAATACGAATCATTTCATTTACCGGCCAGGTGAACGCAGGCTTGTATCGCCTAATGGAAGAAGCCATTGGAGCCATGTTTGTTGTCGCTTTTAAGATTGCCCTCCCTGTGATGGGGATTTTGTTTTTGGTCTCTCTAGCGGAGGGCCTTATGGGAAAGGCCGCCCAACAAATGAATGTAATGTCGATGTCTTTTCCGCTGAAAGTATTTATTGGAACACTCACTCTCATCGCGACACTTACTTTTATCGCCACACAAATGGTTCAAGGAATCCAGATTTCGATGGATAAGGCAAGTTTACTCATTCGGGAGTGGCCAAGTCTATGAAATTGAAAAGATTCACTAAGTTTATATTGAATGGTGATTCCATTTTTACTTGGATCCAATCATTGTTTGGTGGGTTTGATCCGTTTTGTTTGAAAACTCTCCCTGCTTTCTTTGGTTTGGATTTTATAAAACCGAAGAAGATAACACTAGCTCCAGCTTCCTCTGGATACTATGAGATAGACCTTCAACTTTTCGCTGCGGCCGATGAAGGTCGAACAGAACCTCCGAGTGAACGTCGTAGGCGAGAAGAAAAAGAGAAGGGGAATGTTCCTAAATCCAATGAGGTTGCATCCACATTGGTTTTGTTAGGTGGGACAGGTGTTTTGTTTGTATTAGGTGATACTTTTATCAAAAACACTGCTATTTTTATTAAAAAATACCTTCCTATGGGAATGAAGATGGATCGTTTTGGGGCCGAAGAGTTTCGAGTAATTCTGTCGGGTGTTTCTCGCGATTTTTTTAATCTCCTTTGGCCAGTCCTTGCCATTACTCTCGTATTTGCCATTGTAGGAAATGTGGTTCAGGTGGGATTTATGTTTTCACCTAGAGCCTTATCCTTTCGGTTTGATCGAATAACTCCCAATTTCAAACGAGTATTTCCTAACCGCCAAACATTGTTTAACTTGGTGAAGTCACTCGCTAAAGTGATCATCATCGGCATCATTAGTTATATATTGATCTCTGGTGATTTTTTGAAAGTTCTTTTGACAGGAAATATGGGAATGATGCAGGCCATCAAACTCATTACCTATTCAGGATTTAAGATTATGATGGCCGCAGGACTTTTGTTACTCGGTATAGCCGTGGCTGACTTTTTTTTCCAAAAGTCAGAATTTGAAGAATCTCTCAAACAAACTCCTTCAGAAGCAAAACGAGAGATGAAGGAAGACTCTGGGGATCCGGTTATGAAAAACCGCCGGATGCAACTGGCTCGTGATATGATGCAAGGAAATATGCTTCGTGAAGTTCCGAAAGCCGATGTTGTCATTACCAATCCTACGCATTATTCTGTGGCCTTGTCTTATGAAATGGGAAGGGATTCCGCACCCCGTGTGATTGCCAAGGGAGAGAACCGCCTAGCACTCGAAATACGAAGGATCGCTCGAGAAAATGATGTTCCGATCGTTGAAAGTCCAAAACAAGCACGTCTTTTATATGCACAAGTCGAAGTAGGTCAGGAAATTCCGCAAGAGTTCTTCAATGCGGTGGTTCAAATCCTAATCACTCTTGAGAAGTTTAGAAAAAAAGTAGGAATGGGATAAGCGAATGAATTTTAGAGACTTACTCAAACAATCTGATGTGATTTTAGGAGTGGGGACACTCCTCATTTTAGGGATGCTCATTGTCCCTTTGCCCGGTTTTGTTTTAGATATTCTTATCGTTATCAGTATTGGGCTTGGATTACTCATACTCATGACGGCATTGTCGGTAACAGAACCCAGTGAGTTTTCGATTTTTCCAAGTATCCTTCTAATAACCACCTTATTTCGATTAGCTCTTAACGTTTCGACCACAAGACAAATTTTGTCGAAAGGACCTGCGATGAATTCGAGTGTGATCGAAGCCTTCGGAACCTTTGTGGTCGGTGGGGAATCGGGACTTGGTAAATATGTTGTGGGGCTCATTATCTTTATCATTCTAACGATTGTTCAGGTACTCGTTATTACTAAAGGTGCGACTCGGATCTCGGAAGTGGCAGCAAGGTTTACTTTGGATGGATTGCCACAGAAACAAATGTCCATTGATATGGAATTAAATAGTGGTGCGATCACTGAAGCGGAAGCCAAAGTAAAACGTAAAAAAGTCCAACGAGAAGTGGATTTTTATGGGGCTATGGATGGAGCTTCCAAATTCGTGCAAGGGGACGTAAGGGCAGGGCTCATCATTACCGCCATAAATCTACTTGGTGGAATTTTGATTGGATCCACCATCCGTGGGGAATCCTTCCTTGCTTCCATTGAAACTTATGGAAAGTTTACAATTGGGGATGGACTCGTTTCTCAAATTCCAGGACTACTTTCTACAACAGCAACCGGTATCATTGTCACTCGTTCCAGTTCAGAAAAGAAACTGACCGTAGAGATCAAAGACCAACTTTTTGGGAATGCCAAAACTTTATATGTAGTTTCGGGAGCCCTTGGCCTCTCTAGTTTAATTCCCGGTCTTCCTTTCTTCTCCCTTATGTTTTTAGCAGGAGCCATTGGGTATTTGGGTTATTCGATTGAAAAAGTAGCCAAAGAAGAAATCAAAAAAATCGAAACAGTTGCCCAGGAAAAAGTCCAAGAGAAAAAACCAGAAAACTATATCAAAGAAATTTCTGTGGAAGCCATTCAGGTGGAACTCGGACGCGACTTACTCCCGTTAGTGGATTCCTCTTCGGGTGGGCATTTACTCGAACAGATTGCCAACACTCGTAAAAAATTTGCGATCGATTTTGGTCTTGTGATTCCGGCCATTCGGATCATCGATAATTTAGAAATTCCTCATGATAACTATAGCATTCGTATCAATGGAGTGGTTGTGGGTCAGTCGGCAGTCAGAGCAGATCGTTTGATGGCAATGAATAACACTGCAAGAAACTTAGATGCCATCATCGGCGAACCATTCACTGAGCCTGCCTTCGGTCTGAAAGCCACTTGGATTGATCCGAATGATAAAATTGAAGTGGAGAATAAAGGGTATTCGGTAGTCGATCCATCCACAGTCATCATCACTCATTTGAAAGAATTGATTTCCAATTATGCATCGCAGCTACTCGGAAGAGAAGAAGTGAAAGCCCTTCTCGAACACTTGCGGCAAACACATCCAACCCTTGTGGGTGAACTCGATTACGACAAACAAGGAAGACTTGGGATCATCCAACAAACTTTACAGAATCTTTTGGCAGAAGGCCTTTCGATTAAGAACCTTCCCAAAATTATGGATGCCATTGCAAACCATCTCCCTCGGACAAACAATCCGTTTGATTTGGCGGAACATGTAAGACAAGCCCTCTCTCGCCAAATCATCAACGACTTTCTTTCTCCGGATGGAAAGTTACATGTGGTCACCATTGATCCAAGGATCATTGATCGGATGAACAAAAGTATCACTCTCGATGAAACGGATGGAAGTAAAATCATCATCCTTCCTCATGATGTGCGTGTAAGAATTTTGGAATCTGTTTATAACGAACTCCAAAAGGCTTTGGATGAAAATAGATTCCTTATTTTTGTGGTATCTCGTTACCTCAGACAAGCGTTCGCATTCTTTTTGACAAAGGAACTACCCCCCAGGAACTTTGCAGTAATTGCTTCGGAAGAGATCCATAGAGGGGTTCCTACAGAAATTGCCTCGGTTCTCAGCCTTCCATCCAGAGAGGAACACCCGCAAGAAGCATAGGAGAAAGTTTTTGCAGCCAAAGGTTCCCGTCAGTCGAATTTCCGTCGCTCCGATGATGGACTGGACTGACAGGCACTACCGCTTCTTTCTCCGACTTATCTCCAAACACACGTTACTTTATACGGAGATGGTGACTACTGGTGCCATCCTCCGTGGGAAAGACAATCATAGGTATCTAGAATATTCTAAAGAAGAACATCCCGTGGCTCTTCAGTTAGGTGGAGATTCGCCGACGGCTCTCGCTGAATGCGCCAAAATCGGTGAAGATTACGGGTATGATGAAATCAATTTGAACGTGGGTTGTCCATCGGATCGGGTACAAAGTGGAAGTTTTGGGGCCTGTCTGATGAAAGAACCAGACCTTGTGGCCGAGATGGTTACAGCTTGCAAATCCCAAGTGAAAATTCCCGTGACCGTAAAACACCGCATAGGTGTGAATGGGAAGGAAAGCTACGAAGACTTACATCATTTTGTATCCAAAATTCGCTCGGCGGGTGTAGACCAAATCATTGTACATGCCAGGATTGCGATTCTCGAAGGACTTTCACCAAAAGAGAACCGAACGATTCCTCCCCTTCGGTATGAAGATGTGTATTCCCTAAAGAAAGATTTTCCCGATTTGCCAATTGTAATCAACGGGGGGATTAAAACTCATGAGGAAGTAGAACAGCATCTAACCAAGGTAGATGGGGTGATGATTGGACGGGCAGCTTATGACAATCCATTTCTCTTTAGTGAAGTCGATTCTCTCTATTATGATTCGAAAGATTCTGTCAGAACAAGGGAGGAAGTTCTTTCCGAACTGATTCCCTATGTCCATTCCGTATTAGAGAAAGAGGGAAAGGTCCACTATATCCTCCGCCATATCTTGGGGCTGTATCATGGGGAAAGAGGTGCAAGGGAATACCGAAAGTTTCTTACCGATAGAATGCATAATCACGATGCCACTGAATCTATTTTAAAAGACTATTTACTTTTGCGTTAAGGATCCGTAGGGCGAAGGTCACCTGCTATCGTTAGATGGCTGGGGACGGGAGCGTTAGCGCACCCCGAAGTGAGCCTGACCCTTAGTTAGAAAGAAGTTGGGCAGAGGTGAGACCTGGGAACGCCCATAAAAAGAGGGAAAAGTCAAACCAATTATTTTGAACAGATAGATATAGCTTAACCTGGATTAGACGGTCTTGCTGACCTATTCGTTCGAAATTTTCTCCATTTGCCTGAAAAACAAAGCGAAAAAGCATCCAAAATCTATTAAAATCAAATAGGTTGACAGGGCGGTTTCCATTCCCAGCCTGGTTAAATTGAGAGGGAATACCATGACCAAGCCACTTACTGTACAAAGTGACAAAACGATGCTTCTTGAGGTAGATAACCCCGAATTTGAAGCCTGTCGGGACCTCATTGCTAAGTTTGCCGAGCTCGAAAAAAGCCCGGAATATATGCACACCTATCGCATTTCTCCACTTTCTTTGTGGAATGCAGCATCCATTAAAATGACTGCAGAAGAGATCATCGAAGGTTTAACAAAATTTGCCCGTTATTCCGTTCCTAAAAACGTAATGAATGAAGTGAGAGAACAAATCTCTCGTTACGGAAAAGTGAAACTCGTGAAAGAAGAATCTGGGGAATTGTATATTATTTCCAATGAAAAAGGATTTATCACAGAAATTGCCAACAACCGTGCCGTTCAACCCTTTGTGGATGGAATGGAAGGCGATAAAATTCGGATTAAAAAAGAATACCGTGGTCACATCAAACAAGCGTTAATCAAAATTGGTTTTCCTGTGGAAGACCTTGCGGGTTACGATGAAGGAAACAAATATCCATTTAACTTACGTCCTACGACAAAAGGTGGAATTAAGTTTGGAATGCGCGACTACCAAAGAGCATCAGTAGAAGCTTTCCATGCGGGTGGACGTAACGAAGGGGGATCCGGTGTTGTGGTTCTTCCTTGCGGTGCGGGAAAAACCATCGTGGGAATGGGTGTTATGCAAATCGTTGGAGCAGAAACACTCATTCTTGTAACGAACACTTTGTCCATTCGTCAGTGGAGAAATGAAATTTTAGACAAAACGGATATCCCTGAGTCAGACATTGGTGAGTATTCTGGTGAGATGAAAGAAATCAAACCGATCACTATTGCCACATACAACATCTTAACTCACAGAAAGAAAAAAGGTGGGGACTTCACTCACTTCCATATCTTCAGTGCGAACAATTGGGGACTTATCGTTTATGATGAGGTTCACTTATTACCAGCACCGGTATTTCGTATGACATCAGAATTGCAAGCCAAACGTAGGTTAGGTCTTACGGCAACTCTTGTTCGTGAAGATGGACTAGAAGAAGATGTGTTCTCACTCATCGGTCCGAAAAAATACGATGTACCTTGGAAAGAACTAGAAGCCAAATCTTGGATTGCCGAAGCCAATTGTGTGGAAATTCGAGTTCCTATGGAAGACGACCTTCGTATGAAGTATTCTGTCGCGGATGATCGTGAGAAGTTCCGTTTGGCTTCCGAAAACCCAGAGAAACTACGTGCGATTAGTTATATTTTGAAGAAACATTCGACTAACAACATTTTGATCATTGGACAATACATCAATCAGTTGGAAGAAATATCTCAAACCTTCAAAATTCCATTGATTACAGGTAAAACTCCTCTTCCGGAAAGACAGGAACTCTACCAAGCGTTTCGTTCAGGCCAAATCAAACAACTTGTGGTTTCGAAAGTGGCGAACTTCTCAATCGACTTACCAGATGCCAACATTGCCATCCAGGTATCGGGAACCTTTGGTTCGAGACAAGAAGAGGCGCAGCGTTTAGGTCGGATCCTTCGTCCAAAATCGCAAGACAATACAGCAATTTTCTTTTCCCTAATTTCGCGTGATACGAATGAAGAGAGGTTTGGACAGAACCGACAACTATTCCTCACCGAACAAGGGTATGAATACGAAATTTATACTTTGGATCAGTTTAAAGAAACTGTTCCGGAAGAATTACTCACTAAATAGAGGACAAAATGAAACTTGTAGCAAGACGACTGGATGTCGTAGAACCTTCTCCCACTCTCGCGATCACTGCGAAAGCAAACCAACTGAAAGCGAGTGGACTCGACGTTGTTGGATTTGGTGCAGGGGAACCTGACTTTGATACGCCTACACATATCAAAGACGCAGCCAAAAAAGCAATGGACCAAGGGAAAACCAAATACACTCCCGTGAGTGGAACTGTTTCTTTGAAAGAGGCAATCATTCGTAAATTCGAAACCGAAAACGGTCTGAAATACGAAAAGAACCAAATCATTGTAGGAACAGGGGGAAAGCAGGTTCTCTACAATTTTTTTATGGCAACTCTCAACCCAGGCGACGAGGTCATCATTCCCGCACCGTATTGGGTGAGTTATGCGGACATCGTTCGTTTGGCTGAAGGAATTCCTGTGATTGTGGCAACCGATATTTCCAGTGGATTTAAAATCACTGCCGACCAATTGGAAAAAGCAATCACACCTAAGACAAAAGTTTTTATTTTCAACTCGCCATCCAACCCAACAGGGGCAGCTTACACTCGTTCGGATGTGGAAGCTCTTGTAAAGGTTCTCGAGCCCAAAGACATCATTACTGTTTCTGATGACATCTACGAAAAAATCATTTATGATGGATTGGAATTTGTAAATCCTGCCATGATCTCGCCGAAGATGAAGGAAAAAACCTTTGTAGTGAATGGAGTCTCCAAAGCTTATTCCATGACGGGATGGAGGATTGGATATGGTGCCGGGAATGCGGAGATTGTGAAAAACATGGACACCATGCAAGGCCAATCTACAAGTAATGCTTCTTCCATTTCCCAAGCTGCGGCAGAGGCGGCTCTCACGGGAGACCAAACTCCTGTTGCGGATATGTTGAAAGCTTTTGACAAACGCCGTAAACTCATCGTTGGACTTTTGCGCGAGATTCCAGGATTCGAGTGTCGGATGCCAGAAGGTGCGTTTTATGCTTTCCCTTATATCTCTGGTGTTTACGAAACTCCTGGATTTAAGAAGTTAGTGGCAGAGAAAAAAGAAAGTTCTTACTCCAAACTATTTTGTGATGTTTTACTCGATAAATACAATGTAGCAGCAGTTCCCGGGATTGCTTTCGGGGATGACAAAGCCATTCGATTGTCTTATGCGTTAGGTGATAAAGACATCGAAAAAGGTGTCTCTCGCATCAAACAAATGGTTGAGGATTTACAAAAGTAAAATGAAATCCGGCCCTTTACTTAAAAAATTTCGTAGAGGGTTGGTGTCTTCTCGTTTTGGATTTTTCTTTCTATTGACTTCCGACATATTTTCTTTTGTCGGACAGGTTGTATTTTTTTCATTATTGTTTGGTTCGCTTGTGGCAGCACCCACGATTCAGGAAAAAACCAAACAGATAAAACCTTCTGAACTTCTGAAACGGGATTCTAGTTCTGTAATTGTGATTCCCGTGATTGGACTAAACTTACATTTGTTTGCTGACCAGAAAAGTGATGTTCTTCGCAAACTCAAGTTTGGTGAACCTGTTTCTTATGATAAAGATTCTCTTGAAAGTCCCAAAGAGGACTGGATTCCGGTTAAGTTAGAAGATGGACTTTCTGGGTTTATCAAACGGTCGGTGGTGCGTTCTGTTCCAACGAAACAATATCTGTCTACTTTGTTATTTGAAGCCGAACGAATGGTTCTCTCGAAAAACGTTGATTTTACGGACAAACAAGAAATCACCGATACTATCTTTCAAATTTCCGGTTCTGGGAAATATACCGGTGATGACTTTATTTTCATTCGTGCGAAGGCTGGATTTTTTTTAAAGAAAACCGTGGATCTGATGAACGAAAAAGGGATCAAACCTGACAACGATCCTGCCACTCTGGAATTTTTAAAACGCCACCAAACCAAGTTATTATATGATTATGCTTCCGGAAAATACTACGTGGATTCTAATTACTTCTGGAAGTTACTTGAGTCCTATCCCAAAACAAAACATTCAGATTACGCAGGTTATCTGGCCTCAGAAAGTATGCCGGCAGTAGAATGCGGAACTGATTTGAAATGTCGATTGGAAGAAATGCGTAAGGGAAAACTGCGTTATATTTATTTATTTCCTACAGGCAATTATGTAAATTTATACACAAAAGACTTGGTGGCAAATTTGCATTCCATGACAAAGGATCCGGATTCCATTCCTTGTTTTTCTCCTGTGGGAGAAGGAATTAAATCTGAGATAGGCCAAATGATTCGGTATGCGTCAGAAGTGGGCCCTAGGGAAAAAAAACAAATCCTTCCTCATTTGCAAATTCTAAAGAAGGAATGTTTTCGGTAAGAAGGCTTTTCTTGAAATTAAGTTTTAAACTTTATCCCTTTTCGCCAACTTCAGAAAATCAGAAATCCATCGGTGAGATCGTCATCTTACATGGGTTATTTGGTTCTTCGAAAAACTGGGTTACGGTGGCTAAGGCCCTCTCTGAATTTGGATCCGTTTATACCCTGGACCAAAGAAACCATGGAGATTCTCCTCACGCAAACGAACACTCCATAAAACTTATGTCCGAAGATTTGGAAGAATTCCTATCGGATCACCAAATTCAAAATCCTATTCTACTCGGACATTCAATGGGTGGACTTGTGGCTATGTATTTTGATTTTACTCATCAGGGTGTTTTAAAAACTTTAATCGTCCAGGACATCGCACCTAGGTCTTATCCCTTCGTTTATGAGAAAGAAATCGCTTCAATGTCCTTTCCGCTTGGTGGATTTTCTTCACGAACGGACATTGATACAGAGATGGCAAAATATCTACCGGACACGTTTATCCGCCAATTTTTACAAATGAGTTTGGAGAGGTTGGATTCGGGTGAATATCGTTGGAAGCTGAATGTATCGGGACTAAACCAAGCAAGACGAGTTTTTGATCATCCTTTTCCTGAGGTAATTCATTCTGATACAAGGGTTTTGTTTATTGTGGGTGGGGCTTCGGAATATATCACAAAGGATGATTTGATTTTGATAGAAAAATTCTTCACGAATGTTAAAATCAAAACTATTCCATTCGGCGGTCATTATATCCATTTTACTCACCAGAAAGAGTATTTGGAAATTTTGAACAAAGAAGTATTATTAAATTCTTGAGTTTTTGGTTCGCATAACTTAAAGTTAAAGTAAGATACAATAAGTTTGCAATAAAAAAAAGAAAAATTATACGTTAGTTGGTAAGCTTAGGTTGGAACTAGACTGGTTTTAGTGGATGAACAAACAGTAGTCTGGATTTGACTACTGTTCAAATTTGTTTATTCTTCTAGTAACGATCGCAACATCCAAGCGGTTTTTTCATGTATGTCGAGTCTTTGTGTGAGTAGATCCAATGTGGCTTGATCGTTTCCTTTTTCTGCAGGCTCGTAAGCGGCGCGTGCCGTGCGGATCACCGCTTCGTTTCCTTCTACCAAATGTTTGATCATTTCTTTGGCTTTGGGCACTTCCTTATCTTCTGTTATACTTGAATACTTTGCAAATTCCCATCCACCCATAGGAGCGTAGTATCCTAGGGATCTAATCCTTTCGGCAATGGGGTCGATTGCATTCCAAAGTTCTGTGTATTGAGTCATAAACAAAATATGTAGAGTTTGGAACATGGGCCCTGTAACGTTCCAATGGTAACTATGGGTTTTTTGATACAGAGTGTACGTATCCGCCAAGAGTTTTTTTAAAGACTCGGAAATAGCACTTCTTTCTTCTTCTGGGATTCCAATATTAATTTTCATCGTTTGTCCTTTTGATTTAAGATAAATTATTTCTTTAATTCTGAAACAATACGTTCCACCAAACTTTCTGCTACAACGTCGTATTGGCTGGTTGAGAGTAGAATGTCCTCTCGACTCCAAATGAGTCCGAGCCCCAAACTATATTGTAAAACTCGACCAAAAGTCCAATCGGCCCCTGGTTTTTTACGAGCATTAACAATGACATGGCCAGATTCAATGTGAACGATTTTTAATGAAACTGTATCTACTAAATTGGGGATGAGTTTGCCTTTTTCATCGTATTTTTTTAAGGCTGATCCCCTTCCAAAGATAAGTGCATCCACACCTAAAACTTTCCCTAGGCGAACGGCTGTTTGCGTATCGATAATTCCTGTTTTTGAAAAACTTTGTTCGTTCACCACTTTAGAAAGTTGTTCCCTCTCGATGACTTTGATAGGGAGTAACTTTGCTATTTGTAAAGATACAGCATCAGTGAACTCATCCCCCCATTTTGCTTCTTCAATGTCAAAAAGCAAAACAGCAACTTTGGAGATGCCTAGGTCTGTTTTTCCCGATTCAGGATATTGGATGGCAGCATCCATAGTGCGACAGTTCACAAAAGAAAGGCTAAGGAGGAGGGATAGGCACGCTAAATATAGTTTCATAGATTTCCTTAAGAAATGATGGAAGGATCTTACGCCGGCAATTCTTTTTCTCATCAAAAACTGGCATTTTGGAAAATTCGCTTTTCCTATTGTGGTCTTTCCTAGATTTTTCCAACTAGGTCCTTTGATGAAAAAGATTTTTAGTATATTTATAATATTTCTCACCTTTTTTTTGCTAGGCGCAGGTTATTACTTTTCCTCTTCTATTATCTCCTTTCCTGTCTCCAACTTAGAGGAAGATAAGACGAAATTAAATATTAATTCCTTTACTGATTTTGGGCTTCCCGAACCAGAATCCGTTCGATTTCAAAATGGAAGTCTGCGGCTTCGTGGTTGGTATTTCAAAAATCCTAAAAAGAAAAAATGTGGTGTAGTTTTGCTCCATGGACATGGAAGGACCCGTTATGGTGTTCTCAAGTATGCACCTTTATTTTGGAAACGAGGATGCAGTTTATTTACTTATGACGCTCGCCGGCATGGTGAAAGTGCGGGAGAATACGGAACGTACGGGTATTACGAAAAACATGATTTGGAACGTGCGATGGAATTTTTTTCTGAGATTAGTACTGTTCCCGAAGAAGAGATCGGTATTTTTGGTGCTTCGTTTGGGGCAGCTACAGCCTTACAATACGCAGAAGGACGAAGCGACTTTGCCTTTGTGATTGCGGACTCTCCGTTTATGGATATGCGTTCGATTGTGGAAAAACGTGCTGTCGATATTTACTCCCCATTGGTTCTATTTCTTTCTCCTGTCGCTCTGTCTATTGCGGAGGTGAGGGCGGACTTTCTTGTGGACGAAGTGTCTCCCAAAAAAGCGGCAAAATTCATTTCTATACCGGTCCTTCTCATCCATTCTAAGGAGGATGAGGTAACTCCAGTTGCTCATTCCGAAGAGATTTTCCAAAATTTAAAATCAAATCGTAAACAACTAATGGTTACAGATTGGGGCGCCCTTCATTGTAAGTCGATAGATACACGTTTTACTGAATATGAATCGATAGTGAATTCTTTTCTAAAAGAAAAGACAACTTTTCCCAAATGAATCCCTTTTTTAGCGGATTTTAATCAATCGAGGGACATCTTCCCAATTCCCATCATCTTTTGTAAAACGGGTGAGGTAAATAGGTAAGGAACCAATTCCAATCGGGCCATAGATGGACCAGCTATAGTTTAATTTTCCATTGGCAGATTGCAATTGTTCTGCATTGGTAATGGGAGAATTGTATTCTGCTGGGATTTGTGGCAAGACAGAGGCGCTGGCCAATGAATCTGTACTTCGATAGATTTCATAATTCGGTGAAATAGTGGTAGGACTAGAGGAAAGAAGAAAAAAGTCGGAGTTCCCTGAACTCTTCACACTGCGAATTAATGGGGTCGCATTTGCCAATGTGGTGCTAAACCCTGTGATTGGGCTTGTATTTTTTGTAATCGTTGGATTGGATCCTCCATAATTATCTGTAGGGAAGGTAAATCCTGATACATTCGTGCTAAAATTCAATAAGGCAACTAATTTTCCCCTCACATAAAATGGGGGGGGTTTGGAATGTATATCCACCTCCACCTGTATCAAAAGTAACAATACGATTGGAGAGTCCAACACTGTCCAGGCTACGGACTTGGTATGTTGTGTTCCCTAATGGTAAAGAAGATGAGCTTTGGCATTGCAAGTATTCGGTTCCTGCTACATTGATCAATTGGTAAGAGATAGCTCCGAGATTTGAGTCCGCTAGCATACAACTAAACCCCAAAACAGCGTCTTGGGTTACTGCGAAATTTTCGTTTAAAAGAGTAGGTCTTGTTTCCGTTGCTGCGTAGTAGGTTGGGGTGACGAGATAACGCCCAGAGAAATAAAATGCCGGGTAAATCCAAGGAAACATATCTGGTCGATACAAGTAAGCATCGGAGGCAATGGGAAGGTTGATAACTTCACTTGTGTTAGGGAAAGACTGGGGGATTTTAAAAATTAAGTTTCGGTTTGATAGAAAGTTTGCTGGAGAAGGAGGGCTTGTATCCCTTTCCTCCGATAAGAAAAAAACATATTCCGATCCATTGAACATCGGTTTGGAAATCTTTAAGAAGTATTCGTTTCCCGAATCAACTTTAATAGTGACACCATCAATCTTTGTTACTTGGTCATAATACTCCCCATCGGTACTGGAAATGATATATCCAATGGATGAATATTGAGTGGGTGAAGTGAAAGCGGTTTGTACTTGTAAATAGAGAAACTGACGTCCATTGACTGATCCAAGCGAGGTAAGTAAGTTAGCAGTTCCTAAGCGGTTTCTGTAATTGGCTAAGTCTTCCAAAAAAAACTGAGTGGTACCACTTTGGGTTAACCAGAAGAACGATTGTTTGGTGATTCCATTATAAACTCGAAAACTTGCATTACCGACAACGGCATTCCCTGAATTTTTAACTGTGATTTTTGCAATTCCCCTTTCACTGAAGAATAAAAAACCCCTGCCATAAGTATCCAAAGTAACCGTATATGGTTGGATATTGCCTGATTCTCCGAAGGGTGAAACTGGAACCCCATTTTCATCGGCTTCATTAAAAACAAAATATTCAACAATACCATTTACATAAGGAGTGCCATTGGAATCTGTAAATTTCATAAAGGCAACGGTTTGGCTATAGGTATTAAAAGCATCGGCTAAAGCAAGATACCGTAATAATGTCTGTAAGGTGCCCAAATCTTGTGAAGGGTCCAAATCGGAAGGTTTAAAAATTTTACAATGGAAGGAGAGAAGGATGAGTAGTGTGGTGAATATCTTTTTCATAAAAATCTCCTTAGAATAAAAATGAATAACGGATTTCCGCATAAACGGCATTTGTCTGCGGTCGAATTCCAGTAATCGAGTATGGTCTGTCCCAACTCGTCTCAAAGTCCAAACCTTCTTTGATTTGTTTTCCACCTGTACTGACGGTGGGCCTATCTGGATACCTGTCTTTTCCGATCATGTAGGCATGAACTAAATTTGTGATATAGAGGATACTTGCTGTGCCCAGTCCCGCTAAGTATTTTGTATTGGAGCTTTTTGCATTTTCTCTGCTTTTGGCAATGAAATCTTCAGCGATCGATGATTCGGCAAAAACTTGGAAAAATTCGGAGGGCAAACTGATGTTTTGTGCGTTGAGTCTTGTGCCTGGCCCTCCTATTTGGTTGAGTAAAATCATGGTATCGTAATGGGATTTGGCGTTTTGTTCTTCTGTACGTAGTGGTCCTAAGGTAAAAACTAAGGTACCAAAAAATAAGGTGCTAAATGTCCCCGCAGATACTTTCGATCCGCCGCATAATTGACCCCATCCAGGGATTAGTGCTGATCGCCAAATAATGGCTAAACGACCGCCACATTGAGTTGCAGCAGGAGAAGGTCCGAGTTTTCTCGTTGCAAGCCACTCTGCTTCTGCCCTTGCTTCCTTTTCTGCTAATGTTTCTTTATTTTTTTCTTCGGCGAGTCTCGTTTGTTCCGCGATTTTTGCTTCTTCTTCTAAACGTTTTTGTTCTTTTGCTTCCGCAAGTAACCGTTCCTTTTCTAATCTGGCTTTATCTTTTTCTTCTTTCTCTCGTAGTTTCTTTTCTTCTGCGATTCGAATCTTTTCTGCCTCTTGCTCAGTTACATCTTTATAAATTACTTTTAGGATTTGTGATTTAGAAATGGTTTGTTGGCCGTCAGCAGTTTGTACGGTCAGACCTCTTTCGTTTTGATCGGTGACTTTGCCTTTTAGAGTTTTTCCGTTTTTTAGAATGACTGTATTGACTGCAAGGAGTGGGAAAGATAACAACAAGAGGATAATTAAAAAGGTAGATCTTTTCATATAAGGAAATCCATTATAGACTCGAAAAAATTTTCGCATTCATTCAAAGAATTGCAAGAGAATTTTTGAGAGTTACAAATTGGGAATTGCTTATTAGGTAGAAGTGAGTTAAGATTCACTCTTATCTTGATTTGGTTTTCAATGTTGTTTAGGTTTTTTTGCGAGAGGGATATGGTTATATGCAGTTTAACGTGCGGTATTGAGAATAAGTTCACCCCGCCCTGATTTGAGGGTGGGGAACTAGACCCGCCTCCCAATGTTTTCCTTCTATCACATCCGTCGAAATCCAACCACCACCAATCGATCTTTTGTAAAAATTCTGCAAATAAGTTCACCTTTCGGTTTCAATACCACCTTTCCTACAGCATAGCTCGATCTCCCAACGTAACCTAGCTCGCATCACCTAACGAAAAACTTGTGGCTTCAAGAGAAGAAACTAGACGGATTATGTTTTCGCGGCCCAACTTCAAAAGTAGTCGACCATAACCATTAAATCTTCTGGAGAAATCGACTAATTATAGTTATATTAAATATATAATTCGTCGACTTGATTGTTTTCTGTCAGGTTTTCCCTTCAAATAGCGTAGGCCCGGCTTCTGCTTGCCAGTCACAACCAATCATTCGTTAGCCTATTCCTTGGAGTCGCCAAATCAGTGTTATCTGGCTTATTCTTTTGTTTGCGCACACCACCGTATTATGTCTCATTACATCTCCCCTTCACCAAACAATTCATAAAAAATATTTGATTGAACTACGAACTTTTTTATAAAACCGTGTTGACTGCTTAGGTTTTGAAATTACTTTGGTTTTTACCGCATGGATCTTTTCGATCTATGAAACCGGTAGCTTGCAGGCGACTGTGGGCGGAGGGAGAGGAAGATCTTCCTTTGCGAAAGCAAAACGAATAACCGACATTTTAATTTTCCACGAGAATACTCCTGGGTGATTAGTCTGTAGGGAAACATTCGTTCTTTGACAACATATATACGACATTGTAAAGAAAACAAACAATGCGCCGAGCGGCCATAACGACGCCGAGTCAGTTATGGTTGCATCAAAAAAGACGAACAAGAAAACTTTAGGATATTGCTCATAAGAGTAATATGGTCAAGTAATTAAGGGCGTACGGTGGATGCCAAGGCACTAGAAGGCGATGAAGGACGTGGTTTGCTGCGATAAGCGACGGGGAGTTGTAAACAAGCTTTGATCCGTCGATTTCCGAATGGGGAAACCCTACTAGGCAAAACCTAGTAACACAGCAATGTGGGCAAGACCCAGGGAATTGAAACATCTTAGTACCTGGAGGAAGAGAAAGAAACCTCGATTCCGTCAGTAGCGGTGAGCGAAAGCGGAACAGCCTAAACCTTTGACTACGTTACAGATCTGGATCGCTGTAGCAGAGGTGTTGTAGGGCTTACGGGTGCAGTTCAGAATGCATCGAGGAGTTACAAAGATTAGTGGTAGTGGAATGGTTTTGGAACAGCCAACCAAAGAGGGTGATAGTCCCGTAGACGAAACTGCTAATCCTCCTGTTAAGTATCCTGAGTACCACGGAACACGTGTAATTTTGTGGGAAACCGCGGGGACCACCCCGCAAGGCTAAATACTTCCTAGTGACCGATAGTGGACAAGTACCGTGAGGGAAAGGTGAAAAG
Organism: Leptospira wolbachii serovar Codice str. CDC; assembly: GCF_000332515.2. Classification (NCBI taxonomy): domain Bacteria; kingdom Pseudomonadati; phylum Spirochaetota; class Leptospiria; order Leptospirales; family Leptospiraceae; genus Leptospira; species Leptospira wolbachii. The sequence goes on along the minus strand of NZ_AOGZ02000001.1, from coordinate 2,540 downwards.
CACCGGGGAACCGGAGTGAAATAGAACCTGAAACCGTACG